>JACVZY010000118.1 GCA_014654705.1 Ignavibacteria bacterium | reverse complement strand
ATTCCGTGAATTAATGCAACTTACTATTTTAATCTTTTATTGTCCACAACCTTACATCCAAAAAGGTTACATTGAATCGGTCAAGAATTTTACGGACATCTATTTTCAAAAACAAAAACCGCTTGCATGAAAGCATACAAGCGGTTTTGATCAAAGGGCACAAAAACTATTTTCTCTCCATGAGCACAAAATTCTGCACCAAGCCAGCCAATACTCCGCCAACAATGGGACCGACCCAATAAATGATATGATTCGACCACATCCCCGATGCAAGCGCCGACCCAAAGGTGCGAGCAGGATTCACGGCTCCGCCCGTTAAAGGACCAAGCGCCATAACATCTACCGCCATCGTCAAACCGATAACAAGCGGGAAAACATTTTTCGGAGCACGTTCATCCACAGCCGAACCGAAAAAAACCAGTACAAGAAAGAATGTGCCAATAGCTTCCAAAATAACGCCGCTTGTGGCGGAAACCTGCGGCGCAAGCGCTGGAGTGCCGCCACCGGTAATCTGTGCACTAAATAAGCCCGTTATCAACAAGCCGGCTGCCGACGCGCCCGCAAGCTGCGCCACAATGTACAAGCCACCCGTAATAGGATTCATGCGCCCCGTCGCCATAAATGCCGACGTAACAGCCGGATTAAAATGTCCGCCGGAGACAGCTCCAAGCGCAGCCATCATCACAGCAATCGTCAATCCATGTGCAAGACCCATGGAGGTGAGGTTTGCCAGACCATTCGGTGCTTGCACGATATCAACCCCTTGAATGGCAAGAACGCCAATAAAAACCAGCGCGAATGTGCCGATAAATTCAGCAATAAGCGGTTTAATGGTGTTGTTCATAAAACAACTCTCCAGAACAAAAAATGAAACAAATAGAGGTTTGGCTAATACGTGAGAGGTGAGAGGCAGTACGTTCCGCAAAGTACCACAGCTTTTTCTTGTACGCAAATGTATTCGTAGAAACAACTGCTTGGATTACCCCCACAAACGCTCCAGAAAGTTGTATGCGTTTGCGTAGGCAATGCGATGCAGCTGCTCCTCCGAAATCATACCACCCAAACGCTCCAGAATATACGGAAACTGAGCAGAGTTGCGGTGTTCGTGGAAGAAATCTTCTTGCGCATCGTTGTCCTCATCTTCGTCCGTGCCGAGGGAGAAAAAGAAATCGGAACCAAATGCGAGATGCGTACCTGCTCCACGCTCAATACCGTAGAGGATGTGCTCATACAGAGCATCGGGATTGGTTTCGTGCACAAATTCTCGATAAAAATTCATCCCGATAAGTCCGCCGCGAGTGATAATTTCTTGCACAAGGTCGTCGGGGAGATTACGCTCGTGATTGTGGACAGCACGAAAATTCGAGTGGCTGGCAATGAGCGGAATATCAAGGCTGTACTTATCAATGCACTCAATAATGCCCCGTGCAAGCGCATCACTCGTATGCGAAAGGTCCACAGCGATATTCATGCCGCTCAGATACTCCAAAAGCACCCGCCCGTCTGGCTTCAAGCCTACACCGGGAGCGTCATTGCCACCACCAAAGCGGTTTTCGTCGTTGTGTGTCAGCGAGACGTAGAGCATCGCGCCCGTGTTCTCAATCATCGTCTCAAACATTGCCAGTCCGTCGTCGAGGTCGTCGCCTTCCTCACAAAATGCAGACGCATTTTCGATGGCGGCGATAATTGTCGTGCGGTCGGATTCCAACACATCTTGCCAGTCTTCCGCCTCGTCCACGTGCTGCACGTATTGGCTGTAATTATCTAACAACTCCAAGAATGCAACACTTTGCTCAATCCCGCTTTCGGTGCTGCCTTCCTCGGTCGCCACATAAATTGCCATTGTTTGCAATTTGACGTTGCCCTCGCGCAAGGATACGAGCGAAGAGCCAATTTCCGTTGAATTTTCAGGGTCGGCATCGGGTATGCCGGTGATGTACGACAAAAGGTCGCAATGAAGGTCGAAAACAGGAATCATAACCAAAAGATGAAAAATGAAGGACAAGGGATAGCACCAAATTGCAGAGATAATGCCCTCTTTGAGCATAAAACTGCAAGTGAATGGGGCGAAATTAGAGGTTTTATGCTGGAAATCAAAAAGATTTTTTGGTAATATCGTGTTGAACTCGTATATTTGGGGCTACGAAAAAATGAACTAAACCTTTATCAAACATTATTACGTCAACGCCATGTCGAAAGTTTGCGAAATCACCGGCAAAACAGTGCAGTACGGCAATAACGTATCGCACTCGAACAACAAAACACGCCGCCGCTTCCTCCCGAATCTTCAGAAGAAACGTATTTGGGTACCGGAAGAAGGAAAATTTGTAACTCTGAAAATTTCTACGCGCGCAATGCGCACCATTGACAAAAAAGGCTTCGTCGCTGTTGCGAAAGAAGCACGAGCAAAAGGTACGATGGCTTAAATTGAGATGCTAAACCACGGCAATACTCTTTAGACGAATTGACGACAATAGCACCATCACCGAAAAGGAATAACCCTTGTAATCATCAATGATGCAAGGGTTTTTTTATTGACACGTGCGGCGACGGCGTTATGAAATGCGAAAAAGGCCAGCCGAACAAAAACGTTGCTCGACTGACCTTTCTACTGCTTCAAAAAAACAGGTGCTCTTTTACGCAATATTATGAAAAACATTCTGCACGTCGTCATCTTCTTCGAGGCGGTCAATGAGCTTGCCGACTTCGTCCATCTGCTCTTCACTCAGGCTTGTGGTGGTGTTCGCAATGCGCTGTAACTCTGCGCTTTTTACATCCAAGCCCTTTTCCTCCAGTGTTCGCTGCATCTTGGCAAAGCCCTCGAACTCCGTGTATGCAATGATGATGTTATCTTCTTCATCTACTTCCACATCGTCAGCGCCCATGTCTATCAATTCCAGCTCCAGCTCATCAAGCGGCTTTGCACCGGGAGCAATCTTAAACACGCCCTTACGCTGGAACATAAACTCCAGTGCGCCCGCCGTCGAGAGTGAACCGCCCAGTTTATTGAAATAACTGCGTACATTCGCTACCGTGCGCGTGGGATTGTCCGTAGCGGTTTCGACGACAAGCGCCACGCCATGCGGACCATAGCCCTCATAGACTACTTCCTGCAAGTCCAGAGCCTCTTTACCGGAGGCACGCTTAATGGCAGCCTCCACGCGGTCTTTGGGCATCGCGCTGGCTTTCGCGTTTTGCATGGCAGCACGAAGACGCGGGTTAGAATCAGGGTTTGCGCCGCCCGCCTTGACGGCAATGGCAATTTCTTTACCGATGCGAGTGAAGGTCTTTGCCATCTTGTCGAACCGTGCAAACATCTTGTGTTTGCGCTTTTCAAAAATACGACCCATGATGATGTTGGGGTAAAATGTGAAACAAGTGTTGAGAAAATTTCTGTAAGAAGGGCAAAAATACGGAATCTACGGGGAATGAAGAGGGAAAATTTTTGCGTTCCGCCCCACGCTTCCCCAAAACGACGCGCACCGTACCCATTTACACTAATGCGCCGGAAGCGTTATTTGAAACGTCGTACCATCTCCGGCGCGACTTTCTACCGTGATAGAACCGCCGTGCCGCTCAATAATCTTTTGCGTGATACTCAATCCCAAACCGCTATTGCCAACGCTTCGGGTCGTAAAGAACGGCTCAAAAATTCGGGTTTGTGTCTCGGTGTCCATTCCATCGCCATTATCGACAATACGAATAGTGATAGTACCGTTGCGTACTGGGTCGGCAATAATAGCAATCTTGGTTGCGCCTGCCTGTGCAGCATTTACAAGCAGATTGAGTATTGCTTGATTTAATTCTGCCCACATACCCTCAATGCGCCAATCGGTAGGAATACTCTCTTCCACGCCCACATCTTTGAACTGATAGCAGAACATCGTTACGGTCGTGTGTATCTCGGCAGCAATATTATTTTTCGACCTTCCATCGTGCTGATGTTTGGTAAAACCTTGTAGCGCCGCAACAATATTTTTAATACGCTCCGAACCATTGAGTGCAACAGCAAGAATTTCCCGCGTTTTGGAAATCATACTCACAAACCCCGTTGCTTCCGGTAATCCACGGTCTCGCTCATCCAGCATGGCGAGAAAATGCCGCTCCAAGCCGTCCAAACGTCCCTCCACAAGCTCCAATGCCGAAAACACCGATGAATTGGGGTTGTTAATTTCGTGCATGACCCCTGCAGTCAACATTCCGGCAGCATTTAAGCGCTCGCTTTGCACGAGTTGTGCCTGTGTGCCTTTCAGCTCAGTCACAGTATGGTCAAGCTCAAGATTAATTTCTTGAAGCTGAGCATTTGCTATTTCAATTTCTTGCGCCTGCACGTGCAATATTTCCAGTTGACGACCTACTTCCGTGTTTGCACTTTGCAGAAGGTCCGTACGCTCGTCTACAAGGCGCTCCAGTTCTTTATTTCGTTGCTGGATTGAGCGCACACGCCAGCGATAAACGCCCCAAAACGCCGCAACCACAAAGCAGCCAACAAGCGATAAGAACCACCACGCAAGCCACCACGGCGGCAAAACCATGACGCGCAAACTCACGCCCGATTCGTTCCACACGCCATCGCCATTCGCTGCTTTCACACGCAAGGTATATGTGCCGGGCGGAAGATTGGTATATTTTGCCTCGCGCTGCCCGCCCACGTACAGCCAGTCAGTATCGAACCCCTCCAACTTGTAGGCGTAATGCGCCTTTGCGGCATCGCCAGCAAAATCAAGTGCGGCATAATCAATACTCACAACCTTGTCATCATAACCAAGTTCAAGCGGTCTTCCTTCTGCCACCAACGTAGGCAACGGTACTGCCAAAGCAGCAGGAACGCCGAATTTACGGACTTCCGTCAGCACAACGGTCGGCGGATGAAGATTAGGCAAAATACTATCAGGATAAAACGTTGTAATGCCATTCGCCGAGCCAAACCACAGCGCACCATCACTAGTGCGAACTGCTGCACGGTCGAGAAACTCACCATCAGGCAAACCATCACTGGCGTTGTAAGTACGAAAAGCATTTTTTTCAGGAACAAAGCGGCATAGCCCGCGCGGTGTGCTTATCCACAACGCGCCGCGCGTATCGCTCACCAGCGACGCAATATGGCTATCCGGCAGACCATTCGTACCCGCACGACCGAGATATCGCGCCGCAACAACGCCTTTTTCCCTATCAAACAAATGCAAGCCGCCGCGTGTGCCCACCCAAAAGCGTCCTTGCATATCTTCATGCAGACACGTTACCGCCGAAGCAAGCAGGGACTGAGGGTTAGAAGCATCGGCGCGGAAGTGCTGAAACTGCTTTGTTTTTGCGTCGTAGCGGTCCAGCCCGCCTTCGTGCGCTATCCACAAGCGCCCTGCGCGGTCTTCGAGCAAAGCATTGACGACATTATTACCCAAACTTGTTTCGTCATTTGGCTTGTTCACAAAACGCTGTACACGCCCTGTGGTGCGGTCAAGAATAGCCAAACCCAATTTACTTCCAACCCAAAACGTACCGAATCGGTCTTCTAGGAATGCCGTCACGGGTACAGTTTGCCCTTGCATAACAGGAAAATGTGTGAATCCTTGATTGCCGCCGTTCCACCTGTCGGCAGCATACACACCAAGCCACATCTGACCACGTTTATCGTTCAAAAATGCCCACACACTGGTCTCGCCACCCAAACCGCTCACGGATGCTGGGTTTGCGGGATCTTGGCGAAAATGCGTCGTTGTACCGCTCTTTCGGTCATAGCGGCTTGCACCCGCGCCGTTTGCATACCCAATCCACAAAGCACCATCAGCAGCTTCATACAGCGCTGAAACCCTTGCCGAAAGCAGTGGGATAGCGGACGACGTATGCGCATTATTCGCAGCATAATGCCGAAACAAGGACGAATGAACCTCTGTGAAGCGCTCTACGCCTTGATTTGCTCGGATAAAAAACGGCACATTGCTTTCCTTATCCACAACAGCAGCTACGACGGGGGACGCAATTCGTGTCAGCGATTGTACATCGTTTAGCAATAAATTGAGTGTGCTATTATTTGCGCAAAATGCAATAACACCATTTCCAACGCCCCACCAAAGCGTTCCGGTGGTATCTATTGCCATACGATGGCGCTGTATTTTTCCTTCCAAGAGTACGATCGGTACTGTGCTCGTGGCGTTGTTCTTTCCCGAATTATCCCCTAACTCTTTGCCCATAGATCCCATAGTTTGTGCGCTCATGCGCTCGCGAATGCCCTCACTCACGCGCTCAAAACGAAGAGTGTTGGCGACTGCACCTGCTTGGACGATTGCCGCCCAGAGAGCGCCTTGCCGATCACAATGCAATGCCAGTACACCACCGTCGGTTCTGAACCACTCAATTGTTCCTTTCTCGCGGTCAGTGCATCGCCCCAGCCCGCCGTCAGTACCTATCCAGAGCGCACCTTGCATATCTTCGCATAGAGCGTGAACATGGGATTTCAATGCTTTTGCAAATGCGCCCGACGAAGCAGTATCCGTTAAGAAGGCTGTAAAGTTCGCGGTCGTGCGATTGTATTTGTACAGTCCGTTTGCTGTGCCTAGCCAGACTGTGCCGCGCTTATCCTCCAGTACATCATACAAATACGCCGAACGCAAGCCGTGAGCCGCTTCCTCAAACCGCACTTCCTGTGCGGTTTCGGGATTGAATAAGCACAAGGCATTTGTTTTTGTACCGACGGAGCGCAGCGTGAGCCAAAGCACACCCCGCGAATCCTCGGTAATATCGGCTACGGACTGCCCTCGCAGAAATGTGGTAAACGCGCGACGACCGCTTTGATACAGCGCCAATCCTGACTTTGTTGCCACCCAGAGCCTGCCTCGTTTGTCTTCGTGGAGATGCGTTACGGCATTGTCGGGCAGGGTCGTCGTATCGCCCACAATAGCGCTAAAAACAGTCGTTGTTACGCCGTCATAACGATTCAAACCGTTTTGTGTGCCGAACCAGAGGAAACCGCTTCTGTCCTGCACTGCAGAGGTGAGAGCACGCGAAGACAAACCTTGTTCGGTGCTGATACGCACCAAGCGTTTACCCGACAAATTTTCCGGTAAAAAATTTGCGGGCGCTCCAACCGATACCTGCGCAAGCGCGTGTGCCGAAGCAGCAATGCTGAGGAGGACGGGCAACACAAAACACCATAGAGACATGAGACTATCACAGAGAAATGAAAAAAAACAGGATGGCAAAGCAGTTTTTCGAAAGCATTATGTAGCAATTGTTTGCGCCTGCAAAACTCAAAACTCATCATTCAAAACGTAATACAATCCAAGCTCACATTCAATTCGGCAGCAGATTCGGATTCGCAGTCCGTTCATTTTCAGCGATTGGCAAATAATGCCACGCCGTACTTGCCTGTGCAGGCGGGAAATGCCAGTCCGCAAAGCGGCGCTGATCAAGAATTCGCAACCCCGTTGCGAAAAGCTGTTTTTGGCGCTCAAGACGAATAGAATCGAGATTGGTCACGCTTCGCAACGCCAAAGCCGGAATACCTGCCAGACGCGGCACAGCAGCACGAACCCGATTGACTTCCACCAAAGCCGCAGTAGAAGGGCTATTATTTCGTACCAGCATTTCTGCTATCATCAGTGCATTTTCCTGCCACGTGATAAGATCTATCTGCGAGGTGTCGGCATTATATTTTGCCTGTACATAGTAAGGCGTGGTGCGGCTTGGTAGGGGAGTCGTACCGACTGTCAACGGGATACGACCCGCTTCCGCCGGCTCTGCATCTATGTATGCACGGAAGCGGGCTGCGGGAATAATTTGATGATTCACACCGGCATTATCGAACCAGATATTTTGCGATTGAGTAGGATAGAGAAGCGACATCGGCGCATCGCCCTCACGTAAACCAAGCTGTGCAGTACTCAGACACTCATTATACCGTCCTTCTAAAAGATGAATACGAGCCAAAAAGGAATTCACCAAACGTCGCTCATAGCCCGTGCGAGCATACTCTAAAGCGCGAGTAAAGTTCATCACGGCTGTATCGTGCATTTGTGACGAAGGAATAAACGGACCACCGAGCAATACTCCACCACCCCTACGCGGCGAAATCCCCCAAAATGCTGCGTAATGGTGCTGCACGAGCGCAAGGTAAAAATATCCCACAAACAAGCACTTACGGCGATTACTGTCCTGTGAAAAAGCGATACTGGGTACTCGGTCGAGAAGGTCTTGTGCGTGGAAGCGTGCTGCTCCCAGCCGCCCCCATTCACGATTTGTACGCTCCAGCAGAGGAGTTCCTTTATCAAATTCTTGAAAAATCGGGAACACTGTGTTTTGAGAAATACCTTCGACCGTCGTAAACTCATCGGAAAGTGTGGATAAATACATCGAAGCGAAACGCCAGTATTGTCCGAAATAACCTGCAATACCGGAAAACAGCACGGGCAACTGTGCTTCGCTATTCAAATCCGCATCGTTGATAGCGTTAATCGGCTTCGAGACACCTTGCACAAAGTCTTGACACGACCCAATGGTCAGTACGAAAAAGAAGCCGCAGAGCGCCTTCAAAGCGATGTGAAGAAAATGTAAGCGATGGAGCATATTACAATCCGATATTGAGAGTGAACTGCACGACACGAGGCTGCACAAGCACCCAACGGTCGGTAGATTGTGCCTGTGCCTCAGAGGGAACGTTACCAGGAGAGTTGTATTCGGTGTCAATGCCGGAGTAATTCGTCCACAGCGCAATATTGCGCAGCGAAATCCCGACCGCCAATTCTCGCACGGCACTGCCAAACCCCGTAAAGAGTGCAGCGAGCGTCGGCTGCACATTCCACCTCAAGGCAACTTCTCGCAAACGCACCCAATCGGCGCGTTCTAAATAGTTTGCTACAACCCCGTAACGCGGGTCGAGCCGCATAAATTCTTCTGCTGTCGTACGGTATTGCGGGGAATTGTTCGGCACAACGGCAACACCACTCACAGCAGGAATTTCTAGTCCCGCATCGGCTGCCTGACCTTTTGCCAAGCCAAGTGCGGTCAAGAGCTGATTAAATCGTTTGTCATTACCGATAAGTGCATTTTCTTGTCGGGTCAGATTGATCATGTTTTTGCCCAAACCGTAATCCAGCATAGCATACAACGTAAAATCGTGCAAGAAACGAAATGTTGCCGAGAGCGAACCATTGTAGAGCGGCACGGTAGAACCGAGAGCTGTCCGCACGGTATCAAGCGCGGGTCCTGTTTGCCAATCATAATAGCCATTTTGCAAAAAATTGGGTCGGAGGGGCATAAAATCCATAAACACACCGCGCCTGAAACCGGGCAAAATATAATTTGTGGTAATAGGTTTGCCGTAAGGGATAAATTCGTTTTTTCCAATGTTCAACACTTTATTATCGGTATAATTAACAATCGCAGAAAGCTGAAGGTCGTAGTCGGCAGTATTGATAATTTTCCCGTACACCTGACTTTCAAAGCCCCATCCGTTGATGCCGCCGATATTCTGAGGCACTCTCCCAAGCCCCACCGACGGTGGCGTTGAAACATTAACAATAGCATCTTGTGAATTTTGAATAAAATACGTGAACTCTGCACCGACAACATTGCTCACTTCTACTTCCATCCCAACTTCGAGTTCTTGAACTCGTTCCGGTCGGATTGTGCTATTGCCTGCGTTGTCCAGATACAATTGATTGATAACAGCTCCCGTCAAACTCGACCCACTACCATAATAGAGCGTCCAGGTGCGGGAAGATTGCGAGAGCGTAGGCAAACGCCCCGACTCCGCGTAGGCAGCACGTAGCTTCATCAGATTTATTGCGCTCGGCAACAATCCTGTTTTATCTAGACGCACAGCACCGCTCACTTGTGGGTAGAGAATAGAAGGCACTTTGGGACCAATGGTAGAGGCAAAATCATTACGAAGACCAAAGGAAAAAAAATACGCTTGCAGGAAATTTATTTCCACACGCCCAAAAATACCCGCTTCACGAAAACTATTTGCATATTCTGAAGCAATAACTCCACTTCCTGACTGAACCACTTGTACAAGCGGTGTCAAAAAATTAGTAGAGGAGGCAATGTCAACACCCACATTATTATCGAATGCCTGAGCACCCACAAGAGCATTGATCGTTAAGCCTTCGACAATTTCACGAGAATAAGCAGCGCTCAGGTCGAGATTAAAACGACGTGCATAGCTATTACGAATAGATCGTGTGCCACTCGGTACCAAAGGGTCTGAACTGGGCGGCGTGTAGGTCACAAAGCGACTGCGGTTGCGCTCCGCACCCACAAGCGCTCTGAGGCGTAAACCATCCAGAAAGAGCGGTTCATAAAGAAGTTCAACCGAGCCAATAAACTGATCGATGGTAACTCTATTATCAATAGCAACAATGGCAGCACTGTCCACCAGAGAAAATCGTTTATTTGACATTGGGTTAGCCAATAGCCTGTTGCGAAGCCATCCGAAGAATAATCCGTTATCGTCGGATGTAAAAGCGGCATCGGTGTTATTATACATTATCGCACTGCTTATCTTTGCGGTGAGCCCTTTTGCAGCGGCGATATCGAGATTGATTCGTCCCGAAATACGCTCCATCCCGTTCTTTGGCAAAATTCCTTGCTCGGAACGATAATCCAACGAGGCGTAATAATTCAGTGCGCCCACACGACCATCAAGGTGTAAATAATGCTGCTGCAAGGGGGCACGTCGAAAAACACGATTGACCGACTCAAAAGAAAGCGCCATTTCCTCAGTGTACAAGCGGCTTGGCTCTTGCCATCCGGTAGAGTATTGATAATGCACGTTCAATTCCGATGGAGCGCCTCCGGACGCTGCAACAAGGCTGCTGCCTTTACGCCCGCGTTTGGTGGTAATGAGAATAATTCCGTTCTGCCCCGCCGTACCGTACAGACACGATGACGACGGACCTTTGAGCACTTCTATCGTTTCAATATCATCGGCAGCAATGTTGACGAGTGGAGAAATTTCGTCAAAGTCAAACACCTTGTAATAATCAACCGAAAGAAGTCGCGTTCCGTCAATGAAAATCACGGGCTGTCCACCAAGAAGACCAGCATTGGTGCGCACAGATATCCTCACGCCCGCTCCCACTGCACCACTTGAAGGGGAAATACTCACACCCGGAATCTTCCCAATAAGCATTTGTGATGGATCGCTAAATTTCACGTTTTCTGCGATGGTTACGGCTTCTATCCGCCCGATAGCAGTTTCGGCAATACTCTTTTGCCTTCGTGAAGCCACCCCTGTTACCACGACTGCATCCGTTCCTTGTATATCTTGCACCATTACTATTTCGAGCGCCAGTGTTTGGTCAGCATTCACGGTTACTGATTGAACAACATTTTTATAGCCGATAGAACGAACTGTCAGCACGTAATCACCTGCGCGAACATTTTTGACTTCAAATACGCCGTCTTTGAGCGCTATTGCCCCTGTGCGTTGCGCTTGCTGGTCATCGCCCGTGAGCACAGGCATTGTCAAGCGCACATCCTCAAAAGCATAGACGTATTCATTTGTTCGTGCCGACTGGCGAGGCGTAAGGATAATGCTTGCACCAATCAAACCTTCGCGAGTCTGCTTATCCGAGACTTTCCCCTGCACGGTTCCTGTTTTGGCATAGCCTACGCCGCTTACTCCCGCCAACAAGAGGAAAACCAAGCTCATAAAGAGCGTCGTAGAGGCAAGATATTTCGGATAACTCATAAAAAATAGTGACAACAGAACCTTTTGAAGTCTAAGCCTTACGACTTGAGGGAGCAATTACGCAGATTCATCTGTCTGAATTGGAAATTGCAGTATAAACGTCGCACCAATATCAACCTGGCTCTCGCACCAGACACGACCGTTCATTTTCTCCACCAGTTTTTTCACGGTGGACAAGCCCAAGCCGGTTGAAAGCTCACCCCCCGTGGGGCGTGAATCGAGCTTTGTGAAGCGTTGAAATAACTTTGTCCGGTCTTCCTCGCTAATACCCGGTCCCTGGTCTTGGATGCCAATAAACGCACTTTCGGCATCGGTATATGCTTTCACACGAACAGTTGCTCCAGAAGGCGAATACTTTACAGCATTCAAGACAAGATTCTCGACAATTTGATAAAACCACACCTCATCAACGCTAATAGTTATAGGTGTTGCTGCCTCTAATTCATACTCAATCGTAATATTTTTCGTCTGCGCTTTCGGGGTGAAGTCTGTGAGCAGCATACTCAATGTTTGAGCGACTTCCAGCCTCACAAAATTAAGAGCCAATTTTCCTTCCTCCAGTGCATGAGCATTGAGGAGGTTTTGGATAAGTCGATTCATTCGTTCTGTGCCTGTGGTAATTTGCCGCCCAAGCTCTTGGTAGCGTTCCTCCGTAAGCCCCATTGCCGAACCATTCGTAATAATTTCCGCCGTCGTTTGGATGGTAGAGAGCGGGCTTCTAAGATCGTGCGCAACAAGCGAAAGAATCTCCGTTTTTTCGTTGTTAATATATTCGAGGCGCTCCAAAGCCTGTGTGAGCGCGACTTTCTCTTCGGAAAGATAGTAGTGCTGAAAGCAGAGCCGAATAATTTCCAGTAAATCCGCATTACGCCAGGGTTTTGTAAGGAAACGATAGACATTGCCTTGATTGATGCTGTCGGTAAGGTCTTGCACATCAGTATAGCCTGTCAGTACGACGCGAACAGTCTGAGGCATCAGTTCAATAATATGCGCAAAAAACTCCGTTCCCGACATTCCCGGCATTCGTTGGTCGGCAAGGATTACCTGCGGGACAAAGCCGCTTTTGATAATCTCCAGCGCCTGAGCACCAGATTCGGCAGTGCGTACGGTATAATGTGGAGAAAAAAGTTCGTGCAGCGTGAGTAAAATATCACGCTCATCGTCCACAATAAGCAAGCGATACTCTTCGCTGGCAGCGAGAGCCTTGGCGAAACTGTCAGTCGAGGTAGGTTTGATACGGAGCATGAAAAACCTGCATTGGAAGTAAGAAAATACCAACGGAATCTTATAGCCTCACCTTTGAGAGGAGGTGAAAGTGAGGAGGCAAAATTTTATCCGGCATCCGAGATTGCAGTAGTACGTTAACAGCTACTCGCTATGGTCATAACAACATACAAAAAAAATTCTAAAGAACGCTCCATAATTACACTACCGTCAGCGAGAGAAATCCACATACATGAGCCAAGAAAAATATAGAACAAGGATGACTCCGCTCAGCATCATTGCCGACCCGACCAATCCATAGACGAGAATACGCCAATCCTGCGTGTAACCGGAGAAAGGGTTATGGGTAAAAATATATTTTACCACATACACCAAGCCACCTTCATTAAAAAAATCTTCGGGCGAAAGCGCCCGCCCCGACAAAGCGCCGGAGCGCAAGACAGAAAGCACACCGACAACAATCAGTGCCATTGCAGTAATAAGCATATTGTTTTCCTCCTTGATGTTTGGACATTGGCATTTTTCCACACAACCTTGCTCTCAAACACCTCCTCACGCCTCATATCCCAGATTCGGCGCAAGCCAGCGTTCTGCTTCTTCTACGCTCATTCCTTTGCGACGGGCATAATCTTCCACTTGGTCGCGTTGGATTTTGCCAAGCGGAAAATACTTCGCCTCGGGATGAGCAAAATACCAGCCCGACACCGATGCAGCCGGAAACATTGCATAACTTTCCGTCAGAATCACGCTTGTACGGGCTTCTGCATTCAAGAGGTCAAAAAGTTTGCGTTTCTCGGTGTGCTCGGGACAAGCCGGATAACCTGGTGCGGGGCGAATACCGTCGTACTGCTCTGTAATCAGCGATTCATTTTCCAATTGTTCATCGGCAGCATAACCCCAAATTTCTTTGCGGACACGCTCGTGAAGCCACTCGGCAGCCGCTTCCGCCAGACGGTCGGCGATTGCCTTGACCATAATGGATGAATAGTCGTCATGGTCTCGCTCATAGTGAGCGCAAAGTTCATCTGTGCCGATGCCGGCTGTTACCACAAACGCACCAATATAGTCCTTCAAGCCCGCTTCTTTCGGCGCAATAAAGTCCGCAAGGCACAAATTCGGCTGCCCGTTTGCTTTCTGGCTCTGCTGACGGAGAAAATTAAGCGTAACGTGAGATTTCGTGCGGCTTTCATCGGAATAAAGTTCTACATCGTCATCGTTGACCGTATTAGCGGGAAAAATCCCACACACAGCTTTTGCGCGAAGAGATTTTTTAGCAATAATAATGTCCAGCAGCGCATTTGCATCATCGAAAATTTTCCGTGCTTCTTTGCCCACAACGTGGTCATCAAAAATAGCCGGATATTTGCCACGCAATTCCCACGAAAGAAAAAACGGTGTCCAGTCAATATAAGCGCGGAGGGTTTCGAGAGAAACATCGTCGAAAGCAGTGATACCAAGAGTGCGAGGGGTTACGATAGTCATTAGTGATTATGAGTTTGGTGAAGAGTAGTATTTCTCAGTTGATTTGCTAGTGCGTCAATCACTTACACGGGAATATCATTTCAAAAGCGACAGCGAGAAATGAAACCCCGGCAAAACATCCTCGCCGGAGAGCATCCTGTCGAACGTGTCAATAACTTCCACATCAGCGTCCATGCGGTAGATATACGTTTTTTCGTCCTGTGGGTCAATAAGCCATGCCAAGCGGCAACCGTTCCCCATCCATTCTTGCATTTTGTCCTGAAGAGATTGCAGGCGGTCGCTTTCCGAACGAAGTTCTACCACAAAGTCGGGCGCAAGAGGCACAAAGCCTGATTGTTCATTGCTTGTCAGTGCCTGCCACCGAGTATTGCTTATCCATGCGGCATCGGGCGAGTGCACTGCGCCGTTTGGCAAATGAAATGCTGTTGATGAATCAAACGCCTCACCGAGTTTTGTTTGAAGCGTCCATGCGTCAAGTTGTCCGGCAAGACGCATATTACGTCGCCCTGTTGTACCGCCAGTAAGAGCCATAACAACCAATTCTCCTTTTGCATTGCGTTCAAATTTCAGATTACGGTTCGCAGCGCAAAGTTTGAGTAACTGCTCGTCGGTGAGTATGCCCCAGGGCGACACATCCAAAACGGTTTCCATAGCATTTTCCTTGATGATAGGGTACGAATGCGTTTGATATAATTTCTATCTGCAATTTAATCCAAAAAAAATTGCCGTCCACGTGCAAAGTGAACGGCAATGAGAGACGATGATGAACGACTCTACGTTTTAGTCGCCCGTTACATTCCAAACGTCCGCAGGTTATACGTTACCGTCAGCAGTCCATAACGGCGCAATACTGCCGTTTGCGAGGTTTCGATATACGAACCCGTTACGCTTTGCGAGATAGCCGTATTTTGATTCAGCGCATCGAAAACTGAGAGCTTAATTTCCAGTTTATCCTCCATAAAGCGCTTACCTAAGCCAACGGACAGAAGCGGTATAGACTGATTAAAGCCGCTTGCCAGACCGTTATTGGAGATGTAGGTAAAATCACTCGTGAGCAAAAATCCTTCCCAGAAAATCCAGTTCAGGCGCGCATAGATATTATGCACGAAGAATGTGTTGTCGAGCGAGGACTGGAGCGAGTTGCGGGCAATGGTAATTGCGCTGCGCCCCGACACCGTAAAGTCCAAATTTTCACTGATATTGCTACTCAGCGTCAGTGACGGCGTGATGCCGTAGTTATCCACGTCGTTGCGCTTGTCGTTAATAAGGCTAATATCACGCGTGTAGGTGAAGCCCGCACCCAGATTGATGTTCAGCTTGGCTCCCTGCCAGACTTCCCATGGGAAGCTGTATGTGCCAAATGCCCGCGCGTTCCAGTAACCGTTCTCGTTTTTAGGACGTGTCAGCTGACCGCCTGCACCCAAGCGTACTTCCGGCAGAATCAGCGTGTCACGCGTTGCAATGGTTGTATTATTCACAATTTTGCTGTCAGTAAAATTCACGCCAAAAGCAAAGAACATAGAGTTCGCCGTCGCTACGTCGAACATACCATAATTTGCGGAAAAGCTGTGTGTATATTCTTGCTTCAAATCGGAATTACCAATCGAAAGACGAAGCGGGTCGGAATTATTCAAGACTGTCTGAAGTTGGCTAATGCTTGGCGCATTAGTGGAAGTACGGTAATTAAAACGGAAGTTCCCCGTTCTGCCAAAACGCATCGTAAAATTAGCAGACGGCAGAACATTCATAAAGGAGTTTGACGCAGTGTACTCGCTTGGATATTGCTGCGCAACCCCCAAGAATGCGGCTTGATAATCCACACCGACCGAAAAATTAGCGCCCGTTGCAAAAGCATAGCGATAGCTCACGCCCGGACGATGCGTCATGTAGGAACTGGTGAATTTATTGGAAAGTAGAACATTGCGGGTTGAATACTCGCTTGTCGAAGTATTAAAATCGAAAACGCTGCGGTCAGATTCCGAGTTTGACCAATTCAGGTTATAGGAGGCTTGCAGACTACCTTTGTCGCCCAAAGGCTCTGTGTATGAAACATTACTCCCAAGTGAAATGGTGTTTCCGAAAATCGGTGTTTCTTGGCGAACAGTCGTGAAGAGCAATTCCGACGGCGAGAGGAACGAGATATTGCCGTTGGTAGAATTGTTTATCTGTGCGCCTTGATTACGATTGTAGCTTGGCGAAATGTTAATGGAAAGAGTGCGTCCTTCAAGTGGGAATTTATGCCGCCAAAGAATATCGCCACCGAGCGAATAACCAAAGTTCTTGGATGCATTGTCTGCATCGGTTGTATTCAGAAGGCTCTTTGAACCGAGTGTTTCAATAAATGTTGCGCGGTCGGTATAGGTGAGACGGTTATTGGTCTGCAAAGTAAGACGCGGCGTAAAAATGAGAGAATTCGAGGAATCAAGTGTGGCTTCGATACGCATATTCACACGATGGTTCATGTTCTGCGTGCCGCTTTGTGTGGCTTGTGTACTTGTTTGCGGCGGAACACCTGCAAGGAAGTACTGGCGCTGGAGTGATTGCTGCGCCGCATTATCGGTGATGTTCACAAAATAACTTCCCGTGGCGGTTACATTTTTGCCCCATGAATCGGAGTAATTCAAACCCAACCCATGCGACTGCGTAATACCGTCGCTTTGCGGCACGAGGAAGTCGCCGGGGCTGCCACTTCCGCCACCGCCACGAAACATCTGCGCACCGCCGCCGGAGCGCATCGCGGCTGCCGCAGCAGGACTTCCCATCATACGCGCCATGTTGTTATTCCCGCCGCCCAGCAGACCAAGAATATCTTGAATGGCAAAATTTTGCTGGTTGATGTTATTGGACATTCCCAGAAGCGAGATTCTGCGGTCGCCGTTAAAAAAATTAATGTTCCCGCCAGCAGTATAACGGCTTTCAAAGGCATCTGTATTGGAGCCATACCCGGCGTACAGCTTACCGAATTGCCCGTTGCGTTTGTTCGGATTGGTGATGATATTCAGCGTTTTGGTGCGGTCGCCGTCATCGAAGCGCGTGAAAGACGCTTGGTCACTCATTTGGTCTATCACTTGTACTCTATCAATAATTTCGGCAGGCAGGTTGCGCAATGCCGCCGTGGGGTCATCTCCGAAAAACGGTTTGCCGTCCACCAGCACACGGCGCACATTTTCACCTTGTGTTTTGACCGTTCCGTTTGCATCTACTTCCACACCCGGCATTTTACGAATGACATCCTCCGCAGCCGCGTTTTTATCGGACTTGAATGCTTTTGCGTTAAATTCCGTCGTGTCGCCACGCACTTCCGCACGGAGAGCAGTCGTGGAAACCTCTACTTCGCCAGTCTTAACGGCATTGGAGGTCATGCGCTGTGGTGGCAGGCGAAGAGTGTCCATTTTACCAATGAGAGCAGCAGGAACGGTAACTTTGCTATACTTGGGCGAAAAACCAACAGACTGAAGCAAAAGCGTATGCTCTCCCGCCGGAACGCCGCGCAGGGTAAAAAAACCGTTTTTGTCGGCAATCGTGCCGGTAATAATGCTGCTATCCTTCCGTAGAAGCTGGACTCGTGCGCCCGTCACAGCAGAACGTGTTTCGCTGTCCACAACATTGGAGGACACAAAGATAGTACCGTCGGGTGAGGTTCCCGATTGGGCAGATACGCCGTGCGGGAGAAGAAGCGTCAAGACAAAAAGGGCAACGCTTCGGAGAACAAAAGACAGAAAACGAGGTTTCATCGTAGTGAGATAAAGTGTGGTGATAATAAAGAATTCACGTACTGTACTACGACAAAATTACGGCGAAGTTCGGAGGGAAGTTGTTAAATATTTGTGAAGAAATATCCCTTTTTTACCACATAGAGGCACCTCTCTATTCTATTTCTCCAAACATTCACAGCCTCCATTATCTGCTCCGCAAACACGACGTTTCCAAGAACTGCCGGAACTGCGAACGCCGCGCAATCACGTCATTATGCGATAAATCGGTGTGAATAAAAATGGCAGGGGAGCGCTTCAAGTCTTGCTTGGTAATAATTTGTTTGGTAGCATCGCTCTCCTCCACAACGCGGAAAGGCACGTTCCACGCCGTGAGGTCTTCCATCAATTTTTCTGTTTCTGCTTTCGTACCGCCGCCATCGGTGTAGATATTGACAAATCGACCACGAAGACGCTTACAATCGGTCTCCAGCCAGTGTGTAAACTTTTCCGTCTGCCCGTAGAGTGCATCAAAAAGCCAGACCTCACGCACGGACACACCGCCCCGCAGCAGCATATACGCCATTCCGCGGTATGCGCCGCTATGACCCGCCAGAATCACATTCCCAAGCCGTGCCTTGATGTTTTTGGTGCGACGCAAGGTTTCCAGTGTTTCCGAAAGTAAGCGCTGCAAACCGCACGAATCCTCCAGTTTGCCGCCGAAAGAATCCGGCGCAAAGCGCGGTCCTTCTGGGAACACCAGCACTGCATTCCGCCTACTTTCCGAAAACTGTTCCGCAAGCCGGAACTGCTCATTTGCCGTATCAATACAGTTATTCCAACCATGCAAATACACGACCACATCAAGTGTTTTCGCGGCGCGGAAGCTCTTGGGAAGAAATATCATCACGCTGCTGTCGCGGTAGTGCTGCGCCTCAGGATAGCTTTTGTCATCGTAGGTGTGTCCTTGGGCGCGTTTCCGGTGCGGGAAGGGAGCAGATTTCATCTGCACCATGAGGTTTTCGCCAATGATAGTACCAGTGGTGGAGCGGCTTACACGCCAGTCTTGTGCTTCTGCGCGATGGACAAGAAACAGAAAAAGCAATGTTGAAAAGAGCAACTTCATAGCGTGTGCAGGAATAGAGGATTTCAAAAAGACGAAAAGAACAATTAGGCATTGGGTGGCTGCGGCACACGAATCGGTGCGGATTCAAACATTCTCACAGGTACACCTTCCGAATAATCTACTTCCCAATCACAATACTGCTCAATCAGCCCCAACGGTGCGCTTTGGCGAAGCATTTCGGCGTACCATACGACGTATTTCGAGGCACTGAGGTGTGCCTTGTCAATAAGTACCCGAAAATGTTCGCGGAATTTGTGAGCGAGTTCTTGCGGCATATTGTTTTCCACCTCGCTCCATCCAAAGTATTTTGTGCCGTCGGCGGTAGAATAAAGAGCTACTTCAGTACTTTGGGCGGCACTGATTTCCACGCGCCAATGAAGCCCGGACGGCGACAAGCCTGCATAAATTATCAAACCTTCATAGCCCATTTGGTGTAGTTCACCGATCATTTCCAGGACATTGCGAGCGGCGCGAAATGTGCGATATGCTTCGGAGCCTGTATTCATGAGCTTCATACGCTTGGTGGCAAGTGCTTCTGCTGCCCCGCCTCTATGCGCCGCAAGCGCTCATCTGCGAGCAGTGCCGTTACCTGAGCTGCAAAAGCACGAGATGCTTGAAACCCACGCACTTCCAGCGTCAGCATAAGTTCATGCCCCCGCGCCGATGGTATGCCTTCGAGTGCTTTCAGGCTTTTGGTAGTGATAATCATTTTCGGATTCCACACGTGCTTCCAGTCGCCTGTGTTATTGCGGAAACGCCAGCGTTTACATTCAATAGACTGTATCAAATGCAAAGGAATGATGCGGGTTTGCACATCAGTTCGTTTTTGTTTATAGCTTGTCATGGAGTATTCGCTTTTAGCTGTCACAAACTCCATCACAAGCGCCCCGTCCTCAAAGCGCATGATTCCTGAGCTACCGGAAGAATACTCGCCACTGAAGAGCGAATAATCATCGTCGGTTGCGTCTTTGTCGAGGAAAAAGGGTATTGCATCAAGGTCGAGAATCATGGTGTGCTCTCCTTTTTGAAATATTGATCAAGGAAGGTTTTGAGAGGTTCAGTAGCTGATGATGAAAGCATCCAATGCTGTCCATTGGTGTAATCTCTATGTCTCTCGTTCGCTTTATCATTCTTCTCACCTTTTTTAGGCTTGGAAAGGAGAAGTTTTGTATAACTGTAAATTTTGCTTTTGCGAATAGGCAGTGTTATTGGGCTGGGGATTTTTGAGCGTGTCTCCTCAAGGCAGCGTTCATAGCCGTCCCAGCAATCTAAAATAGGCTGATTCGCAGGGTTGATAGTGCGTTCAAGCAAAGTCTCCAAATCGCCATCATCACCATTATTGGGAAAAAGGAAAATGTCAAATTTCACCTTGAGAAGTGGGCGCTCCAGTTCGATACTCTGACCAATGGATGCTAACTCAGTGCTGATGCGCTCTTTCGTTCCCTGAAAATTTGTACCTTGTTCCTCCGAGTCTGCATCAAAGATGATACAATTTACCTGTTTGTTCAATGCTGAACTCTCAAACTGCGGCTTTTTTTCTGCGAGCCGAGTATTCCCGCCACATTCAATAATGTGCGTTCCGGCTTTCAGCTCAATCTCGTAATGAAAACGGACAAAATCTTGGAGAAATTTTACATCAGCACTACCTTCGACGAACAAAACAACGTTTATTATACCACTGCTCCTCCGCGAATTTCCGTATTCGTCTCAATGGCATTTTCAAATTGAGCAAACGTGCTACATACAGCTTCCACACGCTGCGTAACTTTGCTGTCAATCAACGTAAAACATCGTGCCTTCTCCTGATATTGCACCATTTCCGTCTCTTCCAGCACTTCTTTGAAGACTTGTAAACATTCCCAGTTGTGCGTGGTGGCAAAGAGTTGAACATTATGCCTTTGGGCTGCTTTCAAAATTGTTCGCCAAAAATCTCTAAAATGACTTGTATGCACACCTGAATCAATTTCATCAACCATCAAACGGCTATCATGGTTTAGCACAATATCAATGAGAATGATAAACAGCTTAATCGCACCATCACCGAATGTTCCAAGCGGCAATGCGTTGTATATGCCATGCTGACTAATACGTAAAATAGGTTTTTGCTGCCCTGTTGAATAAACATCAACTTCTATATCTTTAATTGCGGGAATAAATGTCTGCAAGTCTTGAAGAAACTGATCTTTCAGTTCCGTAAACTGGATATTTTTTGCGTATAATTCGGTTAGAAAATGTTCATATAACTGACCAAAAGGAATGTAAGGAACAGGAAAATCCGGCGAATAATAGGCATTATTACCAGTGAGACTTTTGGTACCTGGAAATGGAGGTCTTTTCCAGTCATAAATACCTGCATCAAGCACAAAATCAATTGTAATTGTTTGTTGATTAGGATAAAATCGAATTTGTGATTGTTCCCAACCCTTGTGACTCCGGCGTACAAAATATTCCAGATACGGCGTAAGGATATTATCAAAACGGCGGAATTTGAAGAGTACAACAAGTAAGCGTCGGGCAAAAACTGTAGGATCTTCATCCACCAACAACGCCTCCAGCACACTCGTCTTCCCCACATTGTTATCGCCGACAATGAGGTTAAACTGCCCGATATTGTTCATTTCAAAATGCTCGAAACGCTTGAAATTTTCGACTGTGAAGGAAGTAAGATGCGCCATAGCTGCGATTAACGAATAAATTGAGAAATGTAGTTCTGATAGCCCTGCCGCCCGCCTTCTTGTGTCCAGTATTTTTGCGACTTATGAAGACGCTTCAGGCATTTCACCAGTATTTCTAGGGAAATTGGTGTTTCTACGGTAGTTCCGCCCTGTTTTTCTGCTGCTTCAAAGGTTGAGCGCCCCAAACGCCACTCACAGACGTTTTTTATGCCATGGAACACCTCGAGTGCAAGCCCGTTTATGCGCAATTTTGGTGGAATGCGTTCATTCGTTTCGGCAGCATAATTAGTGATAAGCGCTTCGTAAGCATCAGAAATAAAATAATCCGGCATTCCTGAGTGCTGACGACTCACCGCCAACACAGCAGACTCAAGATTTTGCAGGACATCTTGGTATTCTTCTTCAACGGGGTGGCTCATGGTTTTTAATGGAAAATGTGATAAAAAAAGCAGTATTGATGCGGTGCTGACGGTCTTTGCGTTCTACGCTACTCAAACAGACCTTCGTCGCGGTGCAGGAGCAAAATGGCATTATGCGGCACAACGACGTATTTGCGCTCGTTGAAGCGCAGTTCCACCGCATATTTTTTGAGATAAATTGCCAAGTCGCCCATGCGGGCTTGCAGAGGAACGTACTTCACTTGCTCGTCACTTTTTTGCCACGGCTCAGTGTCGCCTGATTGCGGCACAGCGTAACCAGGACCAACCTTGATAACATAACCGCTTGAAGCCTCATCCTGCCCCTCCACGCCGGGTGGCAAAATCAGTCCGGCTTTGGTTTCGCCTTCTTGGGTGCGGGGTTGAATCAGGACGCGGTCGCCGACGACGATAAGCTGCTCGGCAATATTGATTTCTAAATCAAGCATGAACATTGACGTTGGTGAGAAGAAAGCAGTTTGTAAGCACGAATATACGTCATTTTGACGCATTGTACAATGCTTCTACCACGACGCAATGACGCTCGGTATCAACACGATAGCGCACACGCCACGTTTGGTAGGCATATTCATATTCCTCGTCCCCCGCCTCCCCGAGAGCACGTATCCGCCTGTACGGATGCGGAAACGGGTCGTGCCGGAGAACCCGACATATCGTGTCCTCCATTGCCGGATATTCCGCAAGTGCAGAAGCCAGTATTTGTGAGACTTTGGGCGCAATTTCAAGCGTAAATTGTTTTTCGTCCGATAGTTCTTCCAGCCATCCTGCGCGCGAATCGGGAAAGGAGTCGTAGAGCGGGATATAAGGCTTAATATCCACAATCGGCGTACCGTCCAGCAAATCGCAATTCCCCATACGCAGCACTAAGCCTCGCACATCCAGCACTTCCACGACCGACATTCCGAGCGGGTTCGGGCGATATGGCGCACGGGTGGCAAATAAGCCCCGCTTCACGCGCCCTCGCGGTGGCAGCACTTTCGGCTTCCAGTGCGCTTTGCCGCCATTGATATTCTCGTGAAAAACATACAAGAGCCAGACCCGCTCAAACCCTTGTACGTCAGCAAGCGCTTGTTCATAATTGCAATGGGGAAAGAGCCGCACAAGCGCTTGATTGCTGCGGTCTTGGTGGTTGTGAAGCGTTTCTTCATTTTGCATTGGAAGCGGTTGTCTGGGAGCATCGTACTTGCGCCCGAAGCGCGTGGAAATCACGCCGATTGGCTCCAGTGCGTATAGAACGGATTCGAGTTCGCTTTCTCGCTTTTCCTCGTCATGTTCCTTCGGCTCTTGCTTTTTCACGCTTTTATGCTCCTTCTTGGTTTACAAGCGGCATTTCAACAATAAACGTCGAACCGCTTCCAAGCACACTTTCCGCCCACACGCGCCCACCGTGCAATTCCACAATTTGCTTCACAATTGCCAGCCCCACACCGTTAGACGATTCATTACCGGTGGGACGAGCAGAAAGACGTTGAAAAAAACCGAATAATTTGCTGCGGTCTTCCTCCGTCAAGCCGGGACCTTGGTCGCGGACTTCGAGACGCGAGGAGGCGTGATTGCGCTTGACCGAAATACGAATCTCCGCGCCAAACGGCGAGTATTTGACGGCATTGGAAACAAGATTATCCACCACCTGTCCAAGCCGGACTATATCAGCATAAACCATGCAGGAAGACTCGACATCGAAGACGATGCTTTGCGATTTTTGCTCTGCTGCCATTGCATGTGGTTCGGAAGCATTTACGCAGACGTAAGCGAAGTCAACAACTTCTTTGGAAAGCTCCATGCGCCCCATTTCAACGGCGGAGAGATCCAGAATATTTTTGATAAGGTCGAGCATTCCTGCTGCCGAGCGCGACATCGCTTCCATCATCGGCAGAAAGCGGCTGGAAGGCTCAAGTTCGGAAAGCACAAGCTCCGCAAAGCCAATGATAGCACCAAGAGGATTTTTCAAATCGTGCGCGGCGATAGAAAGAATGCGGGTTTTGAAGCGATCCGCCTCAGCCAGTTTACCATTCGATTCTTCCAACGCCGTATTCTTGAGCGCTAAGACGGCATTAACCTCCTGAATTTCTCGCGCTTGGCTGTCCAGAAGGGTTATTTGACGGCGAATTTCGACGGTACGCTCGTCCACCAAACGCTGCAATTCACGGTTTCGTCGCTCTATGCTTCTAACGCGATTTCGGTACATACTCCACACAAACGCAAGCACAGAAAACCCCGCTCCCAGCCGAAACCACCACGATTTCCAGAACGGCGGTCGGATAAGGACGCGAAGCGCGGCATCATTTTGCGACCACACACCATCGCTATTGGCTGCACGAACGCGAAAGACATACTCGCCCGCGTCTAAATTGGTGTAATTCACCGAGCGCTGCGTACCTGCTTGAATCCAGTTTTCGTCAAAGTTTTCGAGTTTGTATGCATATTGGTGTTTCAAAGGATTCACATAATCCAGCCCGGCAAATTCAAACGAAAAAAACGTGTCGGTATATTCCAATTCCAGCGTAGTTTTCTCTGTAACGGCACTATCAAGCGGTACAAGGCGGTTAAATTTGCGAAAACCCGTAATGACGACATCCGGCGAGTGTGGATTATCCCGAACACTATCGGGATGAAACAGCGTAAAACCGCCCACGCCACCAAACGCCATCATACCGCTTGCAAACTTGGTATAAGCGCCTCTGTTAAATTCGTTACTCTGCAAACCATCGCTTGCTTCAAATGCCCGAATACGGTAGCTTGGCTGCTCGGCGGGCTTGGTCGTATCAGCGCAGGTCAGCACGGCAATTCCCTTGTTCGTGCTTATCCACAAGCGCCCACGGCGGTCTTCCAAAATTCCGTACACAATTTCGTTTGGAAGCCCTTGGTCAGCTGTGAAGCGTACTAATTCTTGTGCGGCACCCTTTTTACTTCTATCCCACCGATACAGACCACCACCATATGTACCGTACCAAAGCGCACCACGTCTATCTTCGCAGATACTTATCACGTTGCGCACCGCAATACTTGCCGTATCGCCGCGCAGAAATTGCACCGTCGGCAGAAAGTTGCCGGAAGCAGTGTCGAATTGGCGAAGCCCTGCGCCCCACGTCCCCACCCACAGTGTACCGGAGCGATCGTGATAGAGCGTTTGAACGGAAGTCAATCTGTCTCGGCGAAGCGAAAACTTCGTAAAGCGCACAATACCTTGCTGCAAAGACATTCGGTCAAGTTTATTCAGTTTCCCGTCATCGGTTCCAGCCCATAGATTTCCTTTATTATCTTCGCTCAACTTCCAGATATAGTTATTGCTAATGGATGTAGTATCTGATGTATTGTTGCGATACGTCGTGCATCGTTTCAAAGAACCGTCGGAATTGCGGTCGAAACGGCATAAACCACCACCAAATGTGCCTATCCAAAGCGTCCCAAAGCGGTCTTCGTGTATGGCACGAATGTAATCATATCCCAAGGATGCCGGATTATTACTCTCATGCCGAAAGACCGTAAAAGTGCGTGTTTTGGGATCGAATCGGTTCAAACCGCCGCCGTAGGTGCCTATCCAGACAATCCCTGCACGGTCTTCATGAAGGCAAAGAACGTCGTTGTGGCTGAGGCTATTGGGGTGCTTGGGGTAATGCCGATAGGACGTAAAACGCTCATCGAATATACTGTGCATCCGCAAACCACCGCTATTGGTCGAAATCCAGAGCACACCAGCACGATCTTCTTTTACACCGAGAATCGTGTACACACCGGTATCATTTCCACTATCATCCACATCCAGCGCGTAGGTATGGAATAATCCTGTTTCACGATTCAGCGTTTGCAAGCCCCCTTCCTGCGAACCTATCCAAAAGCGACCATCACGGCTTTCATAGATGGTGTTGATGAAATTATTTGCTAATTCATGTGGAGAAGCACCTTTGCTCCAATGACGGAGAACGCTTCTGGTCTCAGGGTTAAAACAATACAGCCCTGTATTAGTCGTGCCGAGCCAGAGCATCCCTCGTTTGTCTTTGTAAATGGGACGAATTGGCTCATTCGGAAAAGAAATTGCACCCAAGTCACAGTAAGTAAATGTCCCTCCTGCACGGTCGAAAAGGTGGAGTCCCTTTACTGTCCCTACCCATAAACGTCCTTTGTCATCCTCACAAAAACTCATAATTCTACCACTACGCAGTCCCTGAGAATTATCAAGCCCCGGAGCATAACGCACAAAACGCTGCGTGGCACGGTCGAACATATACAAGCCGCTTGTTTGCATACCAATCCAGATGTTTCCTTGACGGTCTTCATAGAGAAAAAGTACCCCGTCAGCACCGATACTATGCGGGTCAGAAGGATTATGACGATATGTGGTGAAGCGGTCTATTTTCGGATTCCAAACGCTTATCCCCTGCGCCGTACCTACCCATAGCATTCCTACGCGGTCTTCGAGTAATGCAGCAACCCAATTATGCGCAATCGTTGTACTATCACGGTCATTATGGCGAAAAATGGTGAATGTATAGCCATCATACCGATTCAAGCCGTCGGAGGTACCGAACCACATAAACCCCCGACGGTCTTGTAAAAAGTCTTGGACACTATTTTGTGACAAGCCATGTTCAACCGTTAAACGCTTGGTAGAAAGAGGTGTTTGAGCCAATGCCCCGGAGACAATAGCCAGAATAGCAAAAAACAATGTCCAACAGCATCGTAGCATAGTTCTGCTAAGTCCATGATGGTTTTAATCTCTGATGGTTGTAGCTTAAGTACATGGCGATTTACGACAAAAGTTTTCTTGAAGAGCCGCGTATTTGCTTGCCTCCATTTGTGCCAATCGTGCCCTGCATGCGCTGTGTGCGCGTGATACGGAACTGCCCGATAAGCTGCTGAAGCTCTTCGGCTTGCGTTTGTAGCCCTTGTGCGCTTCCGGCGATATTGCCCACACTTTGCACCGATTCCTCAATGACATCAGCAATCGTACCCACACTTTGCGCCATGACATTGCTGGTGGTGGCTTGCTCTTCGCTGGCGGTGGCAAGCTGGCTCATCACGTCCGACACGCGCTCGGTACGCTGCAAAATCGCAGAAAATGCGTCTGCAGTACGGGTCAATGCCTGCTGCCCTTCGTTCACAAGGCGCGTACCGGCTTGCATGGAGCCGACAGCTTCGCCGGTGTCGCGCTGAATGATTTTGATAGTGTTGGAGATTTCTTTGGTGGCTTTTTGTGTGCGCTCTGCGAGCTTGCGGACTTCATCAGCAACAACCGCAAAGCCCCGCCCCGCATCGCCTGCACGAGCAGCTTCAATAGCGGCATTCAGGGCAAGAAGGTTCGTTTGGTCGGCAATCTCGTCAATCACCTGAATAATTTCGCCGATTTGTTCGCTAGACCTGCCCAAAGCGCTGATTTTGTCGGCACTCTGAATCACCACGTTTGAAATACTACGGACGTTCTCCATCATGCTTTGCATTGCGCCGTTGCCTTGCTGTGCGTCATCATTGGCGAGCGATGCTTCGTGCGCTGCGAGCGATGTTTGCTGTGTCGTTTGCTCAATCGTGGCAGACATTTCCTCCACCGCACTGGCAACGTGCCCTGCCTGCGAAGATTGCTTTTGAGAAGAACTCGTCAAGCCTACGGTGGCGCTTGAAATCTCACTGGCAGCGTACACGGTGCGGTCAGCACTTTCAGCCACGCGGGCAAGCATCGCTTCCACATTTTCGATTGTCTGATTGAGCGCGTGCGCCAGTTTGCCGATATTGTCATCGGTGCTGCTGGTGCTGGATTCCGGCACACGCACCGTAAAATCGCCCTCGGCAACGCGGCGGATGTGCTGCAATAACTCTTCGACGCTTTTGGTCAAATATTCTTTTTGCGACTCCGACCGTGCTAAATCTTGCGCGGCGCGACGCTCGGACTCAGCTTTCATCTCTTCGAGCTTGTGATAATCTTCTTGTGCCTTGCGCTCCGATTCGGCGCGTGTTTCAGACAGAAGTTCTGTAGTTTCCTCCTTGCTTAATTCGCTCTGTGCGCTAATAGAATTGATAAACAACACTAAGAAAACCGTTGAGGTCAACGTTATATACACAATTTGCTGCGGAGGAATACGAATTGGCGGCAAAGGGACGATGGCGTTAATTTCCAACACAAACAGCCCAATGACAAGAAGCATTATGCCAATACCAACGGTTCGCCCAAATTTGAAGCCACCCAGATTAAATGCTAGTATTGGTGCGGCAATGAAGAAATAGTGTGTATTTGATTTGATGCCACCGAAACTAAAGAAGAGAATCGTAATAACGACAATGTACGTCCCGACAAGTAAGGAAACAGGCTGTTTCAGCGAAGCACTTTGTTTCATCAGTGTTGGTGTAAAAGCAGTAATCACCGCCGCAAACAGCATAGGAATATCGACGAGAGTAAACCCAACAAAAAATAAATCTTGAACAATACTCAAAAGAGAAAGCACCATGAGCGTAAAAGAGACCGTAACCAGCAAACGAGCACGACGAAATTCATCGGCATCTTGGCGCAATGATTCAGGAATGAACGAGAGGATGAGTGAACGCAGCATATCAGCAAGTTCCTTTCTGTCTTGGTTGTGAGACAGCGTGAAAAGTGAAGTGGACAATTTTTCACAAACTACAAAACTTCATCATAAAAAACGAGCGTAAAAAACGAAAGGATTCATGCGCTTTTGGAACGAGTTACTAGAGAAAAATTTGCTTTTCCATTCTGAATCATTTACATTGCAACACGTCAAAAAAACAACCAATGACGATTTGCAATACAGCACAATTACATTTTTACATTGCACTTCAACGAAAAACCTCAATACCCTTAATGACCGTTCTCACTTCTCATAGCGCCGTATTCTGTTCGATGATGAACGCTTGCATGATGCCCCAAATGTGTGGCATGATGATGTGCTGCTATATACCTCCAATGAAGGTGAGAATGTTGTTGTAACGAACAAGACTACGAATCAGATTACAAGCCATTCCCCTTCACGGAGAATGGCTTTTTTGTTGATATTTTTTTCACATTTTTTCATTTTTTGGAGTATTCTCGCATGAGCACACAAACAGCACAACCCGCCACCAACACAGCAATTCCAAACGTTATTCTCCGTTTGGGCGACACAGCACCAAACTTCACCGCCGAGACCACGCAGGGTCCGATTGACTTCCACGCTTGGCTAGGTGATAGCTGGGGCGTTCTTTTTTCGCACCCCGCCGACTACACGCCCGTCTGCACCACCGAACTCGGCACCACAGCAAAATACAAAAACCAATTCGATGCACGCAATGTGAAAATTATTGCACTCAGTGTTGACCCGCTTGAGAAGCACATCTCGTGGATTAACGACATCAACGAAACACAGCACACTACCGTTAATTTCCCGCTCATTGCCGACCCAGACAAGCGCATTGCGCTGCTCTACGGCATGATTCATCCCAATGCGTCGGAGAACGCAACCGTCCGCTCAGTGTTCGTGATTGGACCGGACAAAAAAATAAAGCTCACGATTAACTATCCGGCTTCTACGGGCAGAAATTTCCTCGAGATTCTCCGCGCTATTGACTCACTTCAGCTTACCGCCAACTATGGCGTAGCAACGCCTGCCAACTGGCAGCACGGCGATGATGTAGTGATTGTGCCGGCTGTCGCTGATGCTGACGTGCCCACACGCTTCCCCAAAGGCGCTACCTACCTGAAACCGTATTTGCGCATTACACCTCAGCCAAACCTATAAGCTTTTATTGTTCATTTATCTTTCAACGGTAGTACAACCGCATTTTACCTTCTTTTTCATTCAGAGAGTTTTTTATGTCATCACAACCTGCTTCCCAGCCTTCTGCTTCTCAGTCTTCGCGGAACAACCGCCCATTAGACATTCCGCTCCCCGTTGTCAATTTTAGCCGCGCAATCTATGTTGTGGCGCTGGCAACCGCGCTTGCTTTGCAGCAGCCGATTATTACTTCGGCTTTGCTACTCATCGTCACGCTTGGCGTCGCGGGCGGTGCGCGGTGGAATGTCCTTGGTCGTCTTGGGCGCATCATCTTTGGAAAGCGCATCGCAGCTAATCCCGCAGTGCCTCTGGAGGATGCTCGGCTTATCCGCTTTAACAACCTGATTGTTGTTGGGCTGCTGGGGGCGGCACAAGTAGCATTTTGGGTAACGCGCACACCACTTGTGGGATGGGTGTTTGTGGGCTTAATTATCGCGGCAAGTATTGCAGCATTGGCGGGTTACTGCGTGGGCTGCGTGTTGTACTACCAATTCAAATTGCATAAATACAAGTTTCTAGGGGACTCATAACTTATACACACACAGACTCTCCGGGCGGGATCTCCTATACCCGTCCGGTATTTTTTCTTGTCTGTGCTGCGTCATCTGAGTTGTTTATTTCCCTGAATATGCGAATATTTGCAGCATCAATATTACTTGTATGACGCCTGTATTCACAATTGTTTGACTCCTTGAACTCAAGCTATTATTATCTTTTTCTTTCAATCTTTTTCTCAGAAGGTGTTACCATGAGCGCAATCAAAGAAATTTCAGTCAACGAACTCAAATCGCTTTTCGATTCCAACAGCGATTTCCAACTTATTGATGTCCGTGAACCGCATGAACGCGATATTGCAACAATCGGTGGCGAAAATATTCCACTTGGCACGATTACCCAAAACGCCGATAAATTCGACCGCAATAAACAGGTCATCATCTACTGTCGAAGCGGCAAACGCAGTGGTGATGCCGCTCTCACGCTCCAACGCGATTTTGGTTTTCAAAATCTCTACAACCTTAAAGGCGGTATTCTTGCCTACTCCGATGAGATTGACCCTTCGCTGACAAAATACTAACTCATCAACCCAAAGGGCTTTTCCAAACTCAAATTCGTTTGGAAAAGCCCTTTTCATCAACCAAACCATCATTTTTTGTTGTGTGTATGCCTCATTCAATCCCATTCGATAACTTTGAAACCAACGCTATTCGGCTTCAGAATGAACGAGCCGAGCGTGAACATTCTGTCCCGATTTATTTCACTTCCAGCTTCGTCTTTGAAGATGCCGAGCAAGCACGGGCGATGTTTGCCGATGAAATTCCGGGCAATATCTACACGCGCTTCTCCAACCCGAATAACAGCGAATTTATCGAAAAGCTCTGCGCTCTGGAAGGTACCGAAGACGGCATTGCGACTGCTTCCGGCATGGCAGCGATGTGGACGAGTCTGGCGGCATTTCTTCGGAGTGGCGACCATGTGCTTGCTTCGCGTTCGCTTTTTGGCTCCACACACCAGATTTTGACGACGCTGCTGCCACGCTGGGGCATCACTAGCTCATACGCCGACATTGCCAAGCCGGACGAATGGGAAGCGCTTATTCAGCCAAATACCAAAATGATATTCGTCGAAACGCCCTCCAATCCTGCTCTGGACATCATTGACCTTGAGTGGCTGGGAAAACTTGCCCGCAAACACAACATCATTTTGAATGTCGATAATTGCTTCGCAACGCCGTATTTGCAGACTCCCGCCAAGTACGGCGCGGACTTGGTGACGCATTCCGCCACCAAATTCATTGACGGACAAGGTCGCGCTATCGGCGGCGCGGTGCTGGGGCGAGCAGACCTCATCAAGGAAGTGCGCTTCTTTGCGCGGCACACGGGACCTTCCATGAGTCCTTTCAACGGCTGGATTCTTTCCAAAAGCCTCGAAACGCTTGCCGTACGCATGGAACGCCACTGCCAAAGCGCCCTTGCACTTGCCGAACGCCTCCAATCAAATCCCCACATCGCTTACGTCAAATACCCTTTTTTGCCCTCGCACCCGCAGTACGACTTGGCGCGGCGGCAAATGCGTTTGGGCGGCGGTGTGATTACCTTTGAACTCAAAGGTGGCATTGACCAAGGACGGCGCTTTCTGAATGCGCTCCAAATGCTGTCGCATACCGCCAATCTGGGTGACACGCGCACCATTGCGACGCATCCCGCCAGCACGACCCACTCCAAACTCAAGGAAGAAGAGCGCCAAACGGTCGGCATCACGCCGGGACTGATTCGCGTATCGGTCGGATTGGAGCATCTGGACGATATTACGCGGGATATTGAGCAAGCAATTACCGCTTCGGCGAGTGCCTAAAGCAGTGCGTAAAACCTCAAATTCACCATGTTCAGTCGTGAAATTTCAGAGAGTACACGATTTTTAAACCATTTTTTTTACTTCAAATTCCTTACCCACTATGGCTAAAACAAACGAAAAAGTGCAGCTTCATTCTCTGGGAGAACAAGCCGCGTACCAACTTGCCAACATTACCAAAACCGCACCGCAATACGGCGCAATCACTCCGCGCTGGCTCGTACGGCTTTTGGATTGGAAACCGCTTGAATCAGGCGTTTTACGCCTGAACCGCGTTGTAAACGAGCAATCCGTCGAGGTTGTTTGCGGACAAGAAGAAGCAAAACCACTTCCTGATACATTCGTCCCTTACGACACCAAGCCGCGTGAATACGTACTCAATTCGATTTCCTCCGCCTTGACCATTCACACTCGCATTTCCGACCTTTTCAGCAATCCTTTCGACCAAATCAAAGAGCAGCTCCGCCTGACTGTCGAAACCGTAAAAGAGCGCCAAGAGCATGAACTTATCAATAACAGCGATTACGGTTTGCTCCACAACGTTCCCGCTTCGCAGCGCCTCAAAACCCGCAAAGGCTCACCAACGCCGGATGATTTGGATGATTTGATTTCCAAAGTCTGGAAAGAGCCGTCGTTCTTTTTGGCGCATCCCCGTGCTATTGCTGCTTTTGAGCGCGAATGTACCCGCCGTGGCGTTCCGCCGCCAACCGTAACGCTGTTCGGTACACCGCTTCTGACGTGGCGAGGCATTCCGCTTGTGCCGACAGACAAGCTCCTCGTGGATGGCAAATCCAATCCTGCCGTTGGTGCAAAAGGCAAAACGAGCATTCTGCTTCTGCGCGTTGGTGAGAAAAAACAAGGCGTTGTGGGCTTGTACCAGCCGGGACTTCCGGGCGAGCAAACGCCGGGCTTGTCGGTGCGTTTCATGGGCTTGGACAATAACGCCGTTGCGTCCTATCTGGTGTCACTCTACTGCTCCGCAGCTGTGCTGACCGACGATGCAATCGCCGCACTGGACGATGTAGAAGTTGGCAATTACCACGAATACAAATACTAAGGATTGTTCAAAAATAGTGTATTAAGTTGGCGTGCGAATCGCAAGTTCGCATAGACTATTGATAGTGCAAACCTTCCAGCGTTTGCACTCCACAACTTTATTGTTTTGCCAATCCCTACAAATATGACAAATCCAGATTTTCCCAACCTTACTGAGTCCGATGTAACGGGCGCTTCTAACGCTCATGCGGCGGGCTTGCCCGACCCAGCGTTGCTAACGCGCTTGGCGAATGAGTTCTTCGGCAGGTATCAAGACTTAGCTAGTGTATCGGGCGGCATACCTGATGGTGTGCCAAACGGTCTGCCGAATGATGCCGCAGCAGCGTCGTTTGCTTCACGGCAGCCGCCTTCGTTTCCGGCAAGTGCGACGGGCGTTTCTGCACTCAATCCGCCCGCAGCACCAATGGGCGCCACGTCTATACTCGTGCCGTCGGCAGCACCCGTACCATTTCCGACTTCCCCGACCAATGCCGCAAATCTTTCTGCTTCTTCTGTTCCGACTTCGCCCGATGCTGTGCAGCAGAACGGCGGCGCTGTTACCGAAGCGGATCTCCGAGCGCTTGCACACGACGTTTCCGGTGCTCAGCCTTTTGGTCAGGTTCCCAGCCCCTCGCAACCTCATTTGCCAAGCGGTGTACCGACTGGTCTTCCGAGCGGTGCTCCCCAATCGCCTGGCATCCCTGGTGGCTTCTCGGCAGCGAGCCTTTCGGATGCGCCATCGTTTTCATTTTTGACGGACGCACGGTCGCTTTTTGAAGCTGCTGCGATTGCGCCTCCTCCGGCTACACCAACGTCGGCGCTGCCTTCAACGGTGAAAATCCCGACCGAAACCGATGTAAAATCCTTTGTGTCCGTGCTTCCGGGCGCGTCGGGTGTGGCATTGCCGCAAGTGCCCTCCACACCTGCTTCTCTGCCGCAACTTCCGGGCGCGTCGTCATCGCCCGTGCAAGCAAGCCATATTCCGTTTGCCAACGAAACGCGCAGCATTGCAGGGCTAGATTTTTCGCCAACGCTCATCCCCTTTGGCGCTGCGCATCATGTTCCGTCGGTCGTTGGAGAAATTTCGTCGGTGGGATTTGATGTGAATGCTATTCGGCGTGATTTCCCGATTTTGCAAGAGCGTGTGAACGGTCGCCCACTTATATGGCTTGACAATGCTGCCACGACGCAAAAGCCGAAAGCAGTCATTGATCGCTTGTCGTATTACTACGAACACGAAAACTCGAATGTTCACCGCGCCGCACACGCGCTGGCTGCACGGGCAAGTGACGCTTACGATGCCGCACGGGACAAAGTACGCCGATTCATAAACGCTTCGTCGTCGCAAGAAATCATCTTCGTGCGCGGTGCGACCGAAGGCGTGAACCTTGTGGCGCAAAGCTGGGGACGGCAAAACATCCAGCAGGGCGACGAAATCGTCATCACGCACCTCGAACATCATGCAAACATCGTTCCGTGGCAAATGCTCTGTGCCGAAAAAGGCGCACGCCTGCGGGTCGCACCGGTGGACGATAGCGGACAAGTCCGACTGGACGAATACCAGAAGCTGCTGAACTCGAAGACCCGCCTTGTGTCCATCGCGCACGTTTCCAACGCACTCGGCACCGTTACTCCCGTGCAGGAAATGGTGGCTATGGCTCACGCGCAGGGCGCAAAGGTACTTATTGACGGGGCGCAGTCGGTATCGCATTTGCGCGTGGATATGCAGCTCTATGACTGCGATTTCTTCGTATTTTCGGGGCATAAAGTCTTTGCTCCAACGGGCATCGGCGTTGTCTATGGCAAATCTGAGGTGCTGAACTCCATGCCCCCGTGGCAAGGCGGCGGCAATATGATTGTGGACGTAACGTTTGAAAAAACGGTCTATCATCCGCCCGCAGCCCGCTTTGAAGCTGGAACGGGAAGCATTGCCGATGCGGTGGGACTTGGCGCAGCGATTGATTATTTGGACAGAATCGGCATGGCGAATATCACGCGCTACGAACACGAATTGCTTGTCTATGCCACCGAAGCACTGCAACGCATTCCGGGTCTTCACCTCATCGGCACGGCACGCGAGAAGGCAAGCGTTCTGTCGTTTGTGCTGGACGGATACACCACCGAAGAAGTCGGCGCGGCGCTGAACAAAGAAGGTATCGCCGTGCGCTCTGGTCATCACTGCGCACAGCCTATTCTGCGGCGCTTTGGGCTGGAAAGCACCGTGCGTCCGTCGCTGGCGTTCTACAACACGTTTGAGGAAATTGACTGCCTCGCCGCAACTGTGTGGAACTTGAAGAATGGACGCAGTTCGGGGTTGGTGTAAATACCACTTCTGGGTGTTGAATTGTAAGTGCTGAAGTCATATTTTGAATAACGGCGAAGTGTGCGGTATTCCCGTGCGCTTCGCCGTTACTGTTTCCGGCTTGGTGGATTCTTCCTTGCCTGTACGCTGCAAAAACACTAATTTGTGCAGAAAATACTTCTACCATTTTCTGCACAACACCTATGAATACCAAAGCCCTAACCGCCTTTCTCAACGAACTTGCCGCCAATAACGAAAAAGCGTGGTTCGATGCCAACAGAGACCGTTACGAAGCGCTCCGCAAGGATTGGCTGGAACTGATTGAATCTGTGATTGTAGGCGTAGCAGGTTTTGATAGCACTGTTCAAAACGTCGAGCCGAAACAGTGCGTATTCCGCATCAACCGCGACATTCGGTTTGCACAAGACAAAAAGCCCTATAAGACCAATTTTTCGATGGTCATCGGTTCTGAAGGAAGGAAGACACTAGGTCCGGCATATTATATGCAACTCGATTACACAGGAGAAATGTTTATCGGTGGCGGAATGTGGATGCCGGAAAAAGACCAACTTGCCGCTATCCGCGCGTATATTGCCGAGCACCCCGACCGCATAGAATCAGTGCTTGTGGGCAAAACCTTCAAAACCGTTTTCGGCGACCTCGACCGCTCCAATACACTGACACGCCTCCCCAAAGGCTACGAAGACGACGTGCCACATCCCGACCTTATCAAACTCAAAAGCTACATCGTCAATCACACTCAACGCTGGAAACCGAAGGACGACGACACGCTGGAACAAGAGCTGGTACGACACTTTGAGGCAATGTACCCGCTTGTTGAATGGTTACGCGAGGCGCAGAAGGTGTAGATACGTTAATGATTTTGCACCCACTTCTCAAGAAATGTGAGTTGTGTAACAATTTTGAGTAATCATGTAACACTCCTTGAAATTAATAAGCGCAATTTGTCGTAGAGGTAAAGAGCGAGAAATTTCTTCCCTGCTCAGAACTCATAAACACTTTTACGCCTTGGTTCACGACAAAAACACTCTTGCGGGCATAATTCGTTTTTTCTCCGCCAAGAGAAATGTTATTGTGTGCCAAAGATTATCACTTATTCGAGGAATTTACCATGAAAAGCATACTCACTATTGCCAGCATTGTCGCCGTACTATGCTGCACGGTTTCACCACACCGGGCGGTTGCACAATCGGCGAGAAATACCTTCTATGCCGAAGGATATGGAAACGGATATAATTTTTTCACCATCAATTACGATCGGTTGGTTTCCAGCAATGTCGCTCTTCGTATCGGGCTAAACCCCATTTCACTAGCTATTCCACTTACGGCAAGCTATCTTATCGGCTTGGGTGGTGCCAGTAACATTGAGCTGGGATTGGGGCTAACGGCTTTTTTACAGGCACGGGACGGCATCACGGGAACAGGCATTGTAGGAACGGGTATTCTGGGATACCGTTATCAAGAACCTAATGGCGGGTTCTTTTTCAAAGCAGCCTATACGCCGTTTTTGAATAATGGACTTATATCATGGGGTGGTATTGGACTGGGTTTCACGTTTTAAGCGTCAAATTTTTGTCTGGCTTGTTATTGGGAAAAAGTATATTTTGTGCCGTTAAGCAGCTAAGCAATAATAGTTTAATGCTTCGAGCAGATTCAGTATGAGATTCTAAAACGTCTCCAGCCTGAGTTTGTCGAAGCATTACACGTAAAATGTCCGCCCGTTGACACCCTACTTGTTTACGCTGCTACTCTCGCCCACCATTTTGATTTTGCATTGTTATATTGAATTGACACAGCGCCCGTAAGGGAAACCAAGAAGCAAGAGCCTCAATTTTGGCACGATGCTTGCAAAGCCTGATACCATGCGCCCTTTGCGCTTCGCTCATGTCTCACAATCAAACACCACTCGCCCATGAACACGAACAACCGTCTCAGCACGAAACAATTCGCTATGAAACGCCGCTCCTTTCTGCAAACTGCCGCCGGGGTAACCGCTCTCGGCGCTTCGTCGCAAATCATCGGAGGGATGCCGCTTCTGGCAATGTCGCCTGATAAATTTGGCGCTGAAGTGCAGAATAGCGATAACATTCTCATCGTCGTTCAGCTTTTCGGCGGCAATGATGGCTTAAATACGGTCATTCCGGCAGACGATGCGAATTACTATCGCCTCCGCCCGCAGCTTGGCGTGAAAAAAGAACTGGCGACACGACTCTTCGGTTCGCGGGTGTATCTGCATCCGGCATTGACCAATGACGTACCCTTCGGCGGCTTCAAGCAGCTCTACGAAGATGGTCGTTTGGCAGTGGTGCAAGGCGTAGGCTACGAAAACCCCAATCTATCGCACTTCCGCTCGACCGATATTTGGCTCTCCGGCATCAATTCTTCGCTCCCGACCACGCAATTTAACGACGGTTGGGTGGGGCGCTCCATTGCCAAGCTCTATGCGCCTTCCGGCAGCCAAATCCCCGACTACCCGCTCTGTGTGCAGGTTGGTGGAACGCTTTCGATGCTGCTCAAAGACGACACGCGCGGCGATATGGGCATTGCGCTTGCCGACCCCGAGCAATTTTTCCAGCTTGGACAAGGCTTATCGCCGGATGATGCCGCCCTCACGGATAATTCCACCTTTGCAAGCGAGTTCAATTACGTGCGCACCATTGCTCAGAAGTCCGATGCCTACTCGCAGCTTGTCAAAAAGGCATTTGACAAAGGAACAAATACAGTGGACTATGGAACCGGACTGGCGCAGCAACTTCGCATGGTGGCACGGCTTATTTCCGGCGGCTTACAATCAAAAGTATATTTGGTCTATATGGGCGGCTTCGATACGCACGTGCTTCAGCAGCAAGCCGATGGCAGCGGTTCGCATCCTAATCTTTTGCGTTCGCTGGCTACCGGCATTACGCAGTTCATGCAGGACGCACTCCAACAGCGCTTTGCAGACCGTGTTGTCGGTATGACCATTTCCGAATTTGGTCGTCGTCCGCAAGAAAATGGTTCGCTTGGCACCGACCACGGCGCGGCTTCGGTGCAATTTGTCTTCGGCAACAACGTCAACGCGAACGTCTTCGGCAATCCCTTCGACCTCGCAAATTTGAACAACAACGGCGATTTACAATACCAATACGACTACCGCCGCGTGTATGCAAACGTTCTTCAATCGTGGTTTGGCGCGTCGGAGCAGGATTCTACGGCTATTCTGGGCGAACGCATTGCGCCGCTTGCTGTGATAAAGTCTCGCCCGACAAGCGTGAGTGACAACGCCTTTCGCAACGCAAGCGGGAATGCGCTTTCGCTCTCACCGAATCCTTCGCAAGGCAGAAGCATGCTGCGCTTTGAGTTGCGCACGGCAGGCGAAGTAGATGTTTCGCTCTTTAGCACCACAGGACGTTTGCAACGTCAGGTGTGGAGCGGCTTTTTGCCCGAAGGTGCTCACGCAATTCCGATGGATGTAGAAACGAGCGGCGCATACATCTGTGTCGTGCGCGTGGGCGGGCGTGTGGAAACCGTGCCGCTTGTGGTGATGCGTTAAATACAGGCAATTACCGTCTTCCTTTTTCAATAAAAAAATCTCTGAGCCATGAGCCGCTTCATATCAAGCATCATCCCTTCCAAGCACACCGAAATCGCACCCAGAATGGCAGTGCGTCGCCCGATGCCGACGTTAAACCTTCGCCATGCCGACCCGTTTGTCTTTCTCGACCATATTGGACCAAGCCGCCACGAGCCGCACACGCCCAAGCACGACGGCACGGGCGCACACCCGCACAGAGGAATCATCACGGTGACATATCTTTTTGACGGCGAAATGGAACATTTCGACAGTTACGGCGGACATGGTGTGGTGCGCTCAGGCGGTACGCAGTGGATGGTGGCGGGTTCGGGAATTGTGCATGACGAAGGTATGAGTGCTGAGTTTGCGGAGCGCTGGGGAACAACGCACGGTATTCAACTCTGGCTTACGCTGCCCACGGCGCATAAAGATACGACTCCGAAATACGGGTTATTATCTGCGGAAGAGCTTCCGACCTTAACACTACCGAATAATGCAGGTTCGCTCAAAGTCATTGCAGGCACATATCAGCATGACGGCAAAATAATTACTTCTGCCATGCCGCTCTACAGCCCGCTTGTAATCTATCATCTGCGGCTCAATGCCCATACTGAAATTTCATTGTGGATACAGACAGACTTCCACGCAGCACTGTATCTGACCGCCGGAACGCTTCTTGTGGGTGAAAATCAGACGGTATTGCGCGAGGCAGAGCTTGCTCTGCTCTCGAATACGCTGTCCGAAAGTGATAACGGTGTGCTTTGTCAGAACCCCACGAACGAAGCACTCGATGTGATAGTTCTTGCCGGAAAGCCGCTTGGGGAGCCGATATTCATGCAGGGTCCCTTTGTGATGAATAGCAGAGAAGGCATTGCTACGGCATATAGCGATTATCAGGCTGGGAAATACGGCACGATTCAACGATAATTTAACGTAGTACAAAGCTAAAAGGTGTTGCTGATTGCGATATGGGTACTGCACCAACCTTTTGTCGGGCATCATCACACATTCATCATCAGCAACACCTTTTGTCAGGACACCGCATATATTGGGTGTTCAGAGAGAGGGTTTTAATTCGGATTATGGAATTTCACCATATTAAGCTGAACTGCTTCGGTCAAATCTTTGCAGTTAAAGTGCCCGTAAGGAACGCTTGAATAGACTTTTTCTCCGCTTTGACCCGGTATGCGTGATGTGTAGCGCCCATAGACAAGATTTGCGTAACCAATAATTTCATCCACTGTTGACCAAATTGAATAACGATATGTGCCTTCATAACCGGATGTAGCATTGAGGTCTTGCAAAATGCTGGAAAGTCCATAGGGTCCGACGGCATAACCGGGATAAAGACCATTCGTAGCCGCGCACGTTGGCGTAGAGCCACCTGTCTGATAGCAAGAAACTAAGCCCCAATTTGCTCCGGCAATACCAACGAAAGCATCTACCTTTGCGGTCAGAGACGCTCCCAAATTGTATGACCCACCATTGAGCAAGTCACTTGCCGTACCGCCCTTAATTGCCTTGCGTGCAAGCGTTACGCCCATAGAATGTCCGATAATATCTATTTTCGATGCCCCCGTGTATGCCAGAACAGCCTCAATAAAACGGCGAATCCGCGTTAAGTATGGACGCGAATGATATTGTTGTGCCGAGAGTGCTGAATTTGCTGGTCCCCACGTCAGCGCATACATTTCAGATGATTTATAACCTTGTGTCTGAAAATAAGTAATAGAATTTGTCCACCCCGTTTGTCCCAATGCCGTACCGAGAGCTTTGTCAGAATTCCCATGAATAAAAATCACCGGTTGGTTCACGGGATTATCAGAACCGCCCGTGCGCCCCCCATAGCAGGCAATATTGCCGAAATTATCTCCGCCGTAGCCGTTATTTTGTAGCCACGTGGCGAAGTGAGACGTAAAGCCGGATGGTACGGCTTGTAGTGTCGCCTCACCCTTTGAGACAATCTCGCCAAGTTGTTGAGGTTGTTCATTGATGGTTGCTACTGCGCCAGTTTGGGCAGATGCTCTCCGCACCGGTTCTTGCAATGTGCTGCAAGCGACAAACGTACAAGCGACGGCTCCGAACACAGCGAATCGCACGACAAGGCGAAAGTTTGGGGTCATATCACACGCTCCTAGAACACAAAAACATGGTAAAAAGTACTGATAATGTTTTTATCGTTTGATTTATTTCAAACGATAACCAAAATCAACTTACACATTTTTACAACCAAAGTCAAGTAAATTAGCGGGGTAAGAAATCTAAAAACAAGCACTTGAAGAAAAAACTTGACAAAGGAATTGAAATTCATTACGTTTGAATTAAATCAAACGATTGAAACAAAACAAACCCTAATTCCTTACCAATCATTTTTCTATTAACCACAAGGAGTTCATTATGAAAACCCAAACAGCGACCAACAGCTTCTATTCACAGTGGATGGAAGGACAAACCGCCCTACTCAAAACATGGACGGAAACGGCAACGAAAGCAGCCGGCTCTCTTTCCGAAGGCAACATAGCTGGAGCTGTGAAAAATAGTACCGAGTTGTACGCGACGATGCTGGAGCAACAACAAGAAATGGCGAAAAACATGATGCTCCAAGCGGAAAACTTCACAAAAAACATGGCAACTACCGCTCCATTCGGCGGACTCTGGAACACCCCCAATGCGAGTAATCAAACCAATCCGGCGAGCAGGCAATTCCCTTTTGGCGACCCTGCAGCGATGATGAGTTATTGGTCGCAAATGCCGAACGCTATGATGAAGCCGTGGACAGGGATGATGCCTCCTAACGATATGATAAAGCAGTGGAACCAATTTGCCGAAGCGGGTTCATCCTCATTCGCACTCTTCGGACAAGTGGCGAAAATGTACGAACACTGGCAGCATTTTTCGCAGTCGTGGAGCAGCTCCGCACAAAAGATGTATAGTGCTCTTGCTGATAATTTACCCGCCGGAGTCGCTCAGGACACCTTCCGCAATATGCTTTCCGGCGCAACGGCGTATATGAAACTGTTTGAATTTTGGATGCCAGCGCTTGAAGTGCTGAAAAGCGGAAAACCTCTCAGCATGGAAGACGTACAAAAACTCATGAATCCCGCCAAATACAAAGAAGTTATTGACGCTGTGTTTGAATTTATGATGCCGGAAGCGATGCAATCGCTTTTTGGTCAGATGTACACCTTTGCACAATCGCTTCAGTCCTCAACCGAACAGGCTTCGAGAACAATGATGACGATGATGGAGCAAAATGCGAAAACGATTTTTGGCTTGATGGCGCACAATCCCGAAGCCGCTATGGGGGTTTACAACACGCTTCTTTCCGGCTATCAGCAAGCGCTTGCATCCTCAAACGCGCTGCCGATGAACCAGCGCGGGCGCGAGATGGCGGAAATTTCGCAGCATATTCTTGAGCGTTTTGGCGAATACTATTCCACCATCACAAAATTTCAATACCTACTCTACACCAATGGCGAAAAGGCATTGGAGAAGGTTGCCGAAACATTCTTCACTTCCACGCGAAAAGCACAAACGCCGACGAATTTCGATGAACTCTTTGCGACATGGGTGAATACGAACGAAGAAGTATTCCGCGAACTCTTTGAGACGAAAGAATATACGGCAGTGCAAAGCACACTTGCGCAAACAAGTTCTCTACTTCACAAAGATTTTGAGCGTTTGTTTGAAGTAATGCTCAAAGATTTCCCCGTCGTAACGCGCTCGCATGTGGACGAGCTTGCTAAAACTGTTTTTGAATTGAAGCGCAAAGTTCGGGACTTGGAAAAACATGGTGCTGAAGACAGCCAGGGCGAAGAAACAAATGCGTCTGCCAAATCTGCACCTAAGAAGGCAACAGCACGTAAATAAGCGGTTCAGGGCGACAAGAAATTACATTCAAACAATTTTCATTCTGTCTTTGCTACGCAACAAAGGAACCCCTGCAATGTCCACTTCACGACATAATACCAAAAACACAAGCACGTCTGCTTCCCAAGCGTCCGACTACGGCAGCACTTCGGGAGCGGACGCACTGCAAACAATGGCAGATGTTCACACCAAACTCATGCGGAGTTTGTCAGCCTTGCAGGACGTGAAGGGCGTTGAAGTGGGCACGTCGGACAAGGAATGTGTATGGGAAGACGGACACGTCAGGCTCTATCATTTTACGCACAAGGCGCAAAAAATCGAGGAGCAAAAACCAAAACGTGTCCGCATTCCCGTGCTGATTGTCTATGCGCTCGTGAACCGCCCGTATATGCTGGATTTGCAGCCCGACCGCAGTTTGGTGCAGCAGCTTTTGGCGAATGGTCTGGATGTGTATATGATTGACTGGGGCTATCCGACGCGCTTTGAGCATCACTTGACGCTGGACGATTATGTTTCCGGCTTTATTGATGATTGCGCGAATGTAGTGCGAAAACAAGCTGGTTTGCAGAAAATCAATCTCTTGGGCGTGTGTCAAGGCGGGACGTTTGCGACTATTTACGCCGCGCTCTTTCCGAAGAAGGTTCAAAACCTGATAACGATTGCCACGCCCATTGATTTTTCTGTCAAAGATGGTTTGCTCTTTCAATGGGCAAAAGACTTAAATGTTAACACGGTCGTTGATTCGTACGGCGTTGTGCCGCCGGACTTTTTGAACGCAGGATTTGTGATGCTCAAGCCTTTTGCTCGGCTTCAAAAGTACATGGGCGCTTTTCAGACCCTTGATGATGACAAAAAGTTTCTGAACTTTTTGCGGATGGAGCAATGGATTTTCGATAGTCCCGGACAGCCGGGCGAGTGCTATCGGCAGTTTATCACCGATTTATACCAAGAAAACAAGCTCATCAAAGGGACGCTCCGGCTTGGCAAAAAAAACGTCCATCTGAAAAATATCGCCATGCCGCTGATGAATATTTTTGCTTCGGATGACCATATTGTGCCGCACAGCGCAACAAAGGCACTCAACAAATTTGTCGGAACAAAAGATAACATTCTCTACGAAATTCCTGGTGGACATATTGGTATTTTTGTCGGCTCAAAAGCGCAAAAAGAGCTTGCACCTGCCATTGCGGCATGGCTTTCTGAACGTGACAGGGCGTAATAGCTGACACTTCGTATGTGTCACCACACACGACACAAACCTTGCCATACAAGTAACTTTATCGCAGAAAATAGCGATTTTTTCGGTACATTTGTAAGCATTGCATAATAGAGCCGTAGTGCAAGAAATGAACAGCATTTGCCGCACGCGATCTACCCCCGCGTCACCACCCGTGTCCAGCACGAATTGTTATGAACAAGCAACCCGATGAAGTTATGACAAATGATACTCCGACAGCCGAAACAATAATAGAAAATGAAACCGTCAATGGTACTGACATCAGCAACGGCGCAGCTTCCGAGCCGCTTCAGATGGACGAGACCAAGCGCGAAATGCTTCAAGCATTTGGCGAAGCATATCGCGGGTTCGGCTTGAGCAAGCAGATGGGGCACATCGTTGCACTGCTCTTGTATTCGCCCCAACCCCTTTCACTTGATGAAATTACCGAACAGCTTGGCATGAGCAAGGGTCCCATTAGTCAGGTAACACGCCGCTTGAACGAGCGCAATATCATCCGCAAAGTGTGGAATCCCGGCAGCCGTAAAGACTTTTACGAGATTCAGCCGGAAGTATTTGCCAATGCGTTTCGGAATTTTGCACTGTTGATTCATCATAACATCGAAATTGCGCAGCACTTAGGGAATAAAATTGCTGAGTCTGATTCGGAGGCATTGCTTGATAAAGACTTGCTCCTCAAGCGTCTGAGCGAAATGGGAACGTTTTATACTGTGATGGAAAAACACTTTACCAATTTTCTTGAAGAATGGGCGACAACAAGACCACTTCTGTACGCGAACGGTACGGAAGGACAGTCAGAAAAAGTGTTCAACGGGAAATAAGGAATGTGTAGTTGAGTTGAGAAACAAGAATGACGTAGTGAACAGACAGGAAAGACCATGAACTTTGCCATTCAGAATAAGCGTATCCTCGTTACCCAAGCCGATGAATTTATGGGACCGGCGATTTGTACATTTCTTCAAGAGCAAGGTGCAATCGTCCTCAAGCAATCGGGCGCAATCACCTCACCGGAAGCCCCGAAAAACTTGATTGCCGAATGTGGTGAGATTGACATTCTGATTGCAAATTTGGCATTGCCTGCTCCTTCCACACGTGTTCAGGAAGTGGAAGAGGATGAATGGAAAACTGTTTTCGATGCCCTTGTTCACCCTCTTCCGCGCTTGGTTCGAGCAGTACTCCCGCAAATGATGGAGCGCCGTTCCGGTAAAATCATTGTGATTGGCAGTGCATCTGCACTACGAGGAATAAACAGAGCTTCTACATATAGCGCAGCACGAGGCGCGCAGCTATCGTACGTGCAGGCAATCGGCGTTGAACTTGCAGCACACAACATCCAAGTCAATGCAATCGCGCAGAATTTTGTTGACAATCCGACCTATTTTCCAACTGAAACGCAGGCAAATCCTCGCTTTCAGGAACGCTTGAAGCGTGAAGTTCCCTTGGGACGATTGGTAGCTGCCCACGAGGATGCAGCTTTGGTTGCCTACCTTTGTTCTGATGCGGCGCATTGTTTTGTAGGGCAAGTTTTTCCTCTTGCAGGTGGTTGGGTGATTCGATAAGGCAAAAAAGAAAAAAAAATTCTTAGCATAAAATTCTTGTTGTATAATCGTAAAACTCTTGTAAATTCGTATGACGTAAGAAGGTAAGTTCTAGCAAAAAGTTACGTAAATGATTGTTGCCGTAGCGTTACGGCTTTTTCTATCAAAACAATGTTTGAAAAATTTCAAACAAACTAAACGAACTAAATTATCAAACAAGACAAAAAATCAATCAGTTGAATCTCGTACTCTTGGCGTACAAAAAATTTGTGTGGTGTGATAATGGCTCTTGAGCTATCCTGTTAGGCATTCGGATATATAATTTTTGTTTGTGTGTTTCTCTTGATGGTGTTTTTGAAGGTGTGTGTAGTATGATTGTCAAGCCATTCCGTGATTGGAAACTCTTCACCAAAGTCGTGATTGTTATCCTCCTGACGGGCATTCCTCCGACTGCCGTGACGATATTCTATTTCCTACCGTTTATCGAGCATCGATTGATGGGCGAAAAGCGCGAGGCGGTGCAGCACGTGGTTCAGACAGCATATTCCGTTGTGCATGAATATGAGAGCAAGGCACAATCAGGTGCGATGACACTCGAAGAGGCACAAGTACAAGCGAAAGAGCGTCTCCGTCATATCCGCTACAAAGGGCAAGAATACGTCTGGATTAACAATATGCGCGGCGAATTTGTGATGAATCCTTTTGTAGCGGAACTGGAAGGAATGTCCCTCACGACCATGGCAGAACACCCGCGCTTCAAACGCCTCTATCCCATTATGAATGCCATCGTGCAAGCCTGCTCCACGCCTAGTGCTGAGGGTTTTGTGGAATACACAACCGGTAAGCCCGGCGACAAAAGCGGCAAACTCTATGCGAAAGTATCTTTTGTCAAACTTCTGCCGTCATGGGGATGGATCATCGGAAGCGGTATTTACGTGGATGAGGTCGAAGTGGAAGTACGCCGTCTTTGGTTGGAAAATATTCTTGCCATTAGCGTTGGTGCAGGCATCGGCATTGCTTTTGGGTTGTTTATGGCATGGCATTTATCGCGTTCTATCAAGCGACTCAGCCGTGCAGCGCAGAAGGTAAGCAACGGCGAGGAAAATGTGGCAGTGCAGGTTGTTTCACGTGATGAAATCGGCGATTTGGGACACTCCTTTAATGCTATGATTCAAAGTATCAATCGTTTTGTGGAAGAAGTTCGCCAAAAGAGTACCGAAGCCGAATCTGCTGCCCAGGAAGCACAAACCGCAAAAGGTGAAATTTTTGAGCAAAAGGAATACCTCGATATCAGTATTCAAGCTATCTTGAAGGAAATGAACAAATTTGCTGATGGCGATTTGACCGTGCTTCTCCACTCCCGCAACAATGACAACATCAAACAACTCTACGACGGATTCAACGAAGCCGTTCACAAAACACGCCTTGTTCTGGCGGAAGTGCTGAAACTCTCGCGCCAAGTATCCTCCTCGTCCGAGGAAATTTGCGCAGGCACAGAGCGGATTGCAATAGGAACGAATGAGCAACGCAACCAAACCTATCAAATTTCCAGCGCTATCGAAGAAATGACGCGCACTATTACTGCTAACCGCGACAACGCCCAGCATGCCTCCGAAACAGCCCGCAAAGCCGGTGAAAATGCACACGAAGGCGGGCGCGTGATGCAAGAGACCATCAGCGGAATCAGTAAAGTGACCGATGCCGTCATGGAATCGGCTTCAATGATAGAAGAACTCCGCAAAAGCAACGAACAGGTGCGCGAAATTTTGGAAATCATCAACGATATCGCCGCTCAGACGAATCTCCTTGCGCTTAATGCCGCCATCGAAGCTGCCCGCGCAGGCGAGCAAGGACGCGGCTTCGCGGTCGTTGCTGATGAAGTACGCAAACTTGCCGAGAAGACCGTCAAATCTACCAAAGATATTGCTCTCATGGTGCAACACATTCAGCGCGACACCGCTCGCGCCGTGCAGTCCATTGAGCGCGGCACTCAAGAAGTGGAGCGTGAAAAAGCTCTTGCCGCGCAAGCAGAAATCGCGCTTTCCAAAATTATCCAGCAAATGGACGAGGTGGAACACTTGATTGCAGGTGTAGCACTCTCCGGCGAACAACTTGCCGATGCGGGCGACGTGATTGCCCAAAGCGTCAATAACATCAGCCGCGTAACCGACAAGACTGCTCAAGAAACGCACGACATCGCCACTGCGACGGGCGAACTGAATCGCCTCACCGCAAGCCTGCAAGCATTAGTCAGTATGTTCAAAGTAGATGCACACTCGCTTGAAATTCTCGGCGAAGAGAGCGAAGAGCGGTTCGCCGAACACACGACCGCAACTGTACAAGGACGCGCCTTGCTCACGCAGCAACGACTTAAAAAGCTCAACAATAATATCCTGAACTAAAGAACCAACCACGCGCTATGACTACGACGAACACACACCGCGACTGGATAGGAAAATGGGCGCTTTACGCTACCAATAAACCGTCGGTCAAAGAGTATGAAACCGGGCGTTCGCTCACCTACCGCGAACTGAACACGCTCGGCAATCACGTGGCGCAAATGCTGACCGATAAAGGTCTCCGAAAAGGCGACCGCGTTGCCGTATTAGCGGAATCATGCCTTGAATACTTCGTTCTTTTCGCTGCGGCGCAAAAAACAGGTATCGTCCTCGCACCGCTCAATTACCGCCTTTCTGCCCGCGAAATTGACTTTTTGCTTTCGGATTCTGCGCCTTCGCTTGTTATTACTCAAGCAAAATTTCAGCCGCTTGTCGAAGCCTGTGCGCACTATCAAGACGTGGCGCACAAACTGTCCATGGAAGCGTTTGCTGAGGACGTGTATAGCCGCCGCGAGAGTGCATACTCGTTTCCCGCGCTCACCGATATTGCCGACGACGACCCGATATTTATTCTCTACACCTCCGGCACGACGGGCTTCCCGAAAGGCGCACTCTACACCCACGGAATGCTTTTTTGGAACTCCATCAACACCCATTTGCGACTTGATATTACCTCCCAAGACAGCTCCATTATTTGCACACCGCCCTTTCATACCGGCGGCTGGAACGTCATTCCTACGCCGTTTCTGCATCACGGCGCGACCTTTACCATCATGCAAAAATTTGATGCTGACGCTGTGCTCAAACTGCTCGAATCTGAAAAAGCAACGATGTTTATGGCAGTACCGACGATGATTCAGATGATGAAAGAATCGCCGTTGTTTCATACCGTCAATTTGTCATCAGTGCGGTATTTCATCATCGGTGGTGAGCCGCTTCCTTTGCCCGTTATCACCGAGTGGCAAGAGCGCGGTATTCCTATCCGTCAAGGTTTCGGCATGACGGAAGTAGGTCCAAGCGTTACCTCGCTTCATCAAGACGATTCGGCGCGAAAAATCGGTTCTATCGGGACACTCAATTTCTACCTCGAAGCCCGCGTGGTGGACGACAACGGCAACGACGTTCCGCAAGGCGAAGAAGGGGAATTTATCTTGCGCGGAGCAGTCGTTACGCCCGGTTACCGCAATAATCCGAAAGCAATGGCAGAAACAATTAAGGACGGCTGGTTCTATACCGGCGACATCGTGCGGCAAGACAGCGAAGGCTATTTTTACGTGGTGGACAGAAAGAAAAATATGTACATCTCCGGCGGCGAAAATGTTTATCCCGCCGAAGTGGAAAAATTCATCAGCACACACGAAAGTGTTCAAGAAGTAGCAATCATAGGCGTTCCCGACGAAAAATGGGGCGAGGTCGGCAAAGCATTTGTCGCCCTGAAGACCGCATCGGTGCTCACTGCAGAAGAAGTTCTTCAGTATTGCACGGGCAATCTGGCAAAGTATAAAATCCCCAAGTATGTGGAATTTGTGCCGGAACTGCCCAAAAGCGATACGGGGAAAATTGACCGTAAACGCTTGAAACAAGGGCAAAGTGGATAGCTAGAAACGCAAACGCATATCACACGTAAGAATTTGTCTGCATTAGGGCATTTGAACCTCTTCGCACTCCCCAACGTTATATGTCCCATTACGAAGGGTATAAACAATATATCAATACCATGAACTGATGGAACCTGCTGCAATTTCAGAGAGGATACGTTGCTTGGTAGTGTACATAGGAAATCCCGTGAAACGCTATAAAGCACTATTTGGTTTGAGTGTTCCATTTATTTGAGTGTTCAGTTTATCATGCTTACGACCAACTAACAAATTTCTTTTCCTTTTTCCTCTCTACTCCATGAAAACGTCAAAATTACCCGTTCTCAAAGCCATCGTGCTTGTTCTTATAGCTATGCTGATGACCGGAAGCGTTCTTGCTCAATTAACACAGGTAACCGGTTTTGGCTCTAACCCGGGCGCACTTGCGATGTACAAATACGTTCCTGCCAACGTTCCTGCTAATGCGCCGCTCGTCGTCGTTTTGCACGGCTGTACGCAGACTGCGTCACAATATGCGAATGAAACAGGATGGAACACCCTTGCAAACACCTATAAATTTTACGTAGTTTATGCCGAACAAAGCAGCTCTAATAACTCTTCTCGATGCTTTAATTGGTTTGAAAATGGCGACATTTCCAGAGGACAGGGCGAGGCGCTTTCTATTAAGCAAATGACCGATAACATGAAAGCCAATCATTCGATAGACCCAATTCGGGTTTATGTAACGGGGCTTTCTGCCGGTGGTGGCATGACCGCCGTTATGTGTGCCACTTACCCTGACGTTTTTCAAGGCGGTGCGGTTATGGCAGGACTACCATATCGGGCAGGAATTGGCACCAGTGCAGCCTTTCAAGCAATGAGTCCGGGCGTAAACAACACGCCGCAGCAGTGGGGAAACCTCGTGCGCAACCAGAACCCTTCGTTTTCAGGCACGTGGCCCAAAATGTCTGTTTTTCATGGGACAAACGATTTCACTGTCCGCCCAATGAACTTGACAGAACTTGCCGAACAATGGACGGATGTTCATGGCGCAGACGCAACGGCAGACCAGACCAACACATCGTTTGACGGTGTACCGGATATTACCCGACGTGTCTATAACAACTCGGGCGGGCAAGCTGTTGTCATCACTTATGACATTGCTGGCATGGGACACGCCATCTCTGTTGATCCGGGCACAGGAGTAAAGCAGGGTGGTCAAACAGGCGGTTATTCCGCGGACGAAAACTTTTTTTCTTCATACTGGGCTGCTGATTTTTTTGGTATTCTGAACACTACACCGCCTACACCGCCTGCTGCACCAAGTAATTTGGCTGCCGCAGCAAGTTCTAGCTCGCAAATAAATCTTACATGGACAGACAATGCAAGCGATGAGACAGGATACGTCGTTGAGCGCTCCACGACATCGGGGAGTGGCTTTGCAAGCATTGCCACACTCAGCGCAAATACTACATCTTTCAGCAATACAGGGCTGGCAGCAAGTACCACCTACTTCTATCGTATTCGCGCTACGAACGCTGCCGGAAGCTCCGCCAATAGCAATGAGGCTTCTGCGACAACCCAGCAAGCATCCGCAAATCCACCTGCTGCACCAACGAACCTCAGCGCTACAGCAATATCCAGTTCACAAATCAACCTTGCTTGGATAGATAATGCAAACGATGAGACAGGATATGTCGTTGAGCGTTCCGCTACATCAGGAAGCGGCTTTGCGAGCATTGCGACTCTGGGAGCAAACACCACATCTTTTAGCAATACAGGGCTTGCGGCAAGCACGACATATTTTTATCGGGTTCGGGCAAATAATGGAGCAGGTAGTTCCGCAAACAGCAATGAAGGTAGCGCAACAACGCAGGCAGCCGCGAGCGCAGGATCAAGCTATACCGTCCAGCAACTAAACGGTACGACGTTTATTACCATACTTGCAAGTGATAATACTGCACAGTCATTCACGACTGTTCAGGCAGGATCTATCACCAGTGCGTCATTTCGGCTTCAACAAGCAACAACCAATACGGGGTTACGCATTTTTGCGGGCAATACTGTTTCCGGTACACCACTTTATCAGCAAACAGGAATGAATCTCGGCTCCGGATGGCAAACAATAACACTCACCACACCTTTTGCCGTAAACGCAAACACCCAATATACCGTACAGCTTACCCGCGCTTCCATCAATTACACTCCATCCAATGCTTATTCGGGAGGAAATTTTTGGTACAACGCAATTTCTTATACCACATTTGATGCAGCCTTTAAGGTCAATATTGCCACGCAAGGCGGAGAAGGTTTTACCCGAAGAAACAGTGATGATGATGAAGCCATCTTTTCTACCCTTGAAGAAGAAAACAATGTGCAAAACAGCACAGAATGGGTGATGTACCCTAACCCCGCAAACGATATTATCAGCATCATCAGCCCGAAAGATGCGTACAGGAAGCAGATAGCCATATATGACATCTTGGGCAATGAGATAATAAGCCGTGAGCTTTCGGGCGAACTATTCACCGTTGATTGTTCTGCACTTCGTCCCGGCATTTACACTGCACGGCTTACAAGCGGTAGCAACGTTGTTATGAAAAAAATTGTGATTCATGGGCATTAAAACAGCCGCAATCAACCGCACGTTTTCACGATAGTACAGTACATTTTTTCACTTTGAGCAACTATCAATGTTATGACTCAATCGCATATTCTCCAGACCTCACGCCTCCGCATACACTACCGCACAAATGGCTTGACAAGCGGCACGCCCGTCATTCTCATTCACGGCAACGTCTCGTCGTCAGTGTTTTGGGAAGACCTTATTGACGCACTGCCAGACAAATACTACGCGCTTGCACCCGACCTGCGCGGCTACGGCGATACCGAAGCCCTTCCGCTTGATGCCACGCGCGGCGTGAAGGACTGGGCGGACGATATTCACGCTTTCGCGGAAGCATTGAATCTTCCCAAATTCCATCTGCTCGGCTGGTCGTTGGGCGGAGGCGTAGCAATGCAATATGCCATTGACCACAGCGACCGCTTGCTTTCGCTCACGCTGGAAAGCGCCATGTCGCCTTATGGATTCGGCGGAACAAAAGACGAGCGCGGCACTCCGACCTTTGCGGACTTTGCAGGTTCCGGCGGCGGCACGGCAAACCCTGAATTTACCAAACGCCTTGCCTCTGGAGATACCACGGACGAAGACCCAAACAGCCCGCGCAATGTGATGAACACCTTCTACGTCAAGCCGCCCTTCCGCGTGGCGAAAGAGCGCGAAGATGCGTTTGTGGGCGGTATGCTCTCCACGCGCACAGGCGAAGGCTTTTATCCGGGCGACCTCACACCGTCGGAGAACTGGCCCACGCTTGCGCCCGGCACAAAAGGCATCAACAATACAATTTCGCCGAAATACTGCAATCTCAGCGCTTTTGCCTCTATCCCCGCAAAACCGCCTGTCCTCTGGATTCGCGGAGCGGACGACCAAATTGTTTCTGATACGTCACTTTTTGATTTCGGCTACTTGGGACAACTGGGTTTTGTGCCGGGTTATCCGGGTGCAGAGGCGTACCCCGCGCAGCCGATGGTAAGCCAGCTTCGCCACACGCTCGATGAATACAAGCGTGACGGCGGCGCATACACGGAAGTGGTTCTGGAAGATTGCGGTCATTCGCCGCACATCGAAAAGCCGGAAGCGTTTCTTGGTGCTCTCTTGGGGCACTTAGCGTAAGCATCACACTCAAAAAAATATTCGCCCAATGCAATCAGCTTTCATCAATCTTCCCGCCATCCGCCTCCACTATCTCGATAGCGGTAGCACCGAGGCAACGCGCTCAACGCTCCTGCTTTTGCACGGGCTAACGGCGAATGCACGGATATTCGAGCCGCTTGCGGACTTGCTTGCGCCTGACTATCGCGTTATTGCGGTAGATTTGCGCGGGCGCGGACTGAGCGATAAGCCAAGCACGGGGTACAGCATGGCGGAACACGCTGCGGACGTTATCGGGCTGATGGATGCGCTTGGCTTGGAACGCTGCATCGTCGGCGGGCACTCGTTTGGCGGTTTGCTGACGATATTTCTTGCGGCAGAATATGGTGAGCGCGTAGAACGGGCAATCCTTTTGGATGCTGCGGGCAAGTTGCACCCTGAGGTGCGGAGACTGATTCAGCCTTCGCTCGACCGCCTCGGCAAAGTCTTCCCGTCGCTGGACGACTATCTAAGCGCCATGCGGTCAATGGCATATCTGTGCGGCACGTGGGATGATGCTTACGAAGCGTACTTTCGCGCCGAAGCACTTGTCCACGAGGACGGCACAGTTACAACCCGCCCGCAAGCCGCAAACATGGCAGAGGCAGTTAACAACGCGCTTGGCGAAGATTGGTATAGCAGACTCACAAAGGTGCAAGCACCTGCTCTGTTGCTACGTGCGCCTGAAGGCTATGGCACTCCCAGTGCGCCACCCGTACTTCTCGAAGCCGATGCCCGCGAGACCGCATCAGCACTTGCGTACTGCCGATACGAAGAAGTTCCGGGAAATCACGCCACGATGATGTTTCAGCCAGCCGTGCAGAGCGTTGCCGGTGCGCTGCGACGATTTATTGACAGCGAATAAACTACGAACGAATCAATACTCTATCAGATTCAAACTCTTTTCACCATTTTATTTTCATTTTTTTTGGAGCATTTTTTATGAAACGCATTTTGAACTTTGTCCTTGCCGTCGGCATCACTGCTTGGGTTGCTGCTTGTAGTTCCAGCACCGATAGCGGTAACACGAACAACACCCAGCAAGACGCTACGGGCGGGCTTGTGGGAACATGGATTTCTTCGACGGCTGATGTAGCGCCATTGCTTAAAACGCTTTTGGCAACAGATTCGATTCTTGCTACATTCAAAACCGACGGATCCTACACAGTAACATCGTATTCCGCAAAAAACGGTAATTTTCCTTTTACGGGTACCTATACTGTTGCCAAAGGCACAAAAGATACTCTTGGCGCAACTATTTATACAATTGACATACGCCAAGCAACACCAACCGTTGCTCGTTCTCAAGGTATTTATGTGGTACAAACATCGGTTTCGCCAGCACGAATGCTGTATGAAGTCGTCCAAACAGAAACTCCAGCCGGCACGCCACCAACGGTTGCTAGTGGCTTTGGTTCAAGCAAAGGCACGACAGGTGCTGTTCTTACCGGAGTATTCTCCAATATCCAAGTCTATCGCAAGCGATAACCTCATTCTCACAAAGCCCGCAGACACAAGGTTTGCGGGCTTCGTTTTTCACCGCCGCACTCTCTCGAATTCAGACTCTCTCGAAATCAGACTTTCCGACCTTAGCAGGAGAACACTATGATTCACCGTTTACCCCGCATTTTTTCTAGCTTTGCTTTCACGGTCATTGTTTCCGCACTCACCGCACAAGCGCAATCTTTCCATGAAGGCGCTCCCGCAAGTGCAATGCGGCTTTCGCCGGAGACAACGTTTATTACGCCCGCCATGCGCCCTAGCGCCGCGCACGGCTTATTTCCGCTCTCGGACGACGAGCAAAAGCAGCTTCTCGCTGTGGATTCCTCTTTGACCAGTGTTTCTTTTATGAAAGCCGCGCCGAAGGATTACCCGCGCGAGTTTCAGTTTTTAGCATTTTACTACACACAAGCTGTGGCTTCCAGCGTGTATAGCGCAAACCCCTTCACAGGCGAAGTCATCGGGCGGCTTTTCGGTGAGAATCAATCCAAGACCACGCCCGGCACGGCAATGTACATGGAGCAGCGCATTATTCCGTTTTTCATCTACCAGCCCAAACTTTTCGACGGGCGGGCAATATTGCGCGCGGCGTTTGAAATCGACTGGACGTGGGGCGATGAATCTTACCTCGTGGGCGGCAATCGCGGCGGCGCATTCAATGCAGGACGAGTGAACATTCAAACGCAGAACATCGAACTGGAGCTACTTCCGGGCGATAACTGGGCAATCAACATTGGTCTTCAGCGCCTTTTCGACACGCAGTACAATCCGTATCGCACTCTCGCCAATACCATGCTGCAAACGGGATACCGCCTTGCCTTCTGGGGCAGCCATGCCACCGGCATCACCGTTCGCAAAGATGAAGATTACTGGCGGCTCAAGACAGGCTACTACATTCTCTACGCCCGCGAACCGGAGCAGCGCAACGGAGTTTCGCTTTTTGAAGCAAACGTAGAAGTTGACCTCACGTCCGAATGGCGACAAGGCTTTTCGGCGTGGTATCTGATGGACAGAGCCAACGGGCAAGCGGGCATCCCGACGATAAACGAAGGCTTGAACAGCCCGCTCAACGAATGGAACGGTACGTTTCGTTTTCGCTTTCCCTTTGCCAATCCTGCTGACCTCAATAATCGCTACGAAGCTGATGTATTCTGGCTTGGTACGTATGGCAGCTACAACCCTGAATACCAAAATGGTCGCTTCGGTGCATCCATGTTTGCGATTGCCAATCTCGGCACGGCAAATATGTACGAAGAAGGCGCATGGAAAAAAGGTGCGGATATTTTCGGTTTTGCGCTGAATGGGCGGGCGGGCTACAAGTACGGGCAAACGCCCGAAGACCTCGTGCAGCTCGATGTTCTCTACTCTTCCGGCGATGCAAACGGCATCAACGACAAGCAATATAGCGGCGTTATCACGGGCAATACGTGGGGCTTTCCGGGTTCCATTTTCGTCGGACACGGCGCGTATTTGGTCTTTCCGCACGGCAACGTCATTAACCGTTTTATCGGTGCGGTGAGCGATTTGTCAAACTTGGGCTACGGCGTAACGGGCGGTATTCTGAACATCAGCAATGATATTATTCCGCACAAACTCGCAGTGCGCTTAGGTGCAGCCGGAGCGTTTTCCAACGTCACGCCACCACGAGGCGCAGCGACGCTACCGATTGATAACGTCATCGGCGCGGAAGCAAATGCGCGCGTGGTCTATCAGTTGGGCGTGTTTATGAGTCTTGAGTTTCACGCAGCCTATATGTGGCTTGGCGACTACTATAACAGCCCGCGCGTAAACGGAAACGTTACCCAAAAGCCCGTCAATCCTTGGACAACGTTTATGGCTTTTCGCTGGTTGATGTTTTAATGCCTCTTGCAAATTCACGTAGAAGAATGGAACACGGATGAAGCCCAGATAAAAACGGATAAAGAGGGATTGAAGAAAATTATCATTGCCATTCGCTCTTGAAATCCTTCTTCATCAGTCCTGTCCGCGTTATCCGTGTCCCCCAAACTCACGCTCCGACCAGATACATTTTTTGGAGACACCTCAATGAACTTTTCTCAGAAATCTTTTGCACTAACGATTATGGTATTTGGACTTTCCTTTTGGATGCGACTGTTCTTTTTGCCGGAGCGGGTGCAAGCGCAGCAAACGCTGGGCGAATACACGGATTTCACCAAACTGGATTATCCTTTTCCTACCAAAACAATCGAGTTTTCAGGCGGTGTGCAGCTTGCTTACACCGACGAAGGTACGGGCGCGGAGACGATTATTTTTGTTCACGGCTTGGGGAGCTACCTGCCCGCATGGAAGCGCAATGTGGAAGACCTTCGCTCACAGTATCGGTGCATTGCAATTGACCTGCCGGGTTATGGAAAATCCTCCAAAGGTGAATACCCGATTTCGATGACATTTTATGCAGATATTATTGCAGAACTCATCAGTAAACTTGGCTTGCAAAGCGCTATTCTTTGTGGTCATTCTATGGGTGGTCAAATTTCGATGACAGCAGCGCTCAAATATCCGCAAAAGGTAAAAAAGCTCATTTTATGTGACCCCGCAGGATTTGAAGCGTTCACGGAAGGCGAAAAGCAGTGGTTCCGCGAGGTTGTAACGGCAACGGGCGTGAAACTCACGTCGCCCGCGCAAATACGGACAAATCTCATCTCAAACTTCTACACCATGCCCCCGGAAGCAGAGTTTATGATCACCGACCGTGTGCTGATGCGCCAGATGAAGCAATTTGACTGGTACTGCTGGTCTATCGTCAAAAGTGTGCAAGGCATGGTGAACGAACCAGTCGTGGAGCGGCTTGCACAGATTTCGCAGCCGACGCTGATTCTTTTTGGCGAGAACGACAATCTCATTCCGAACCCCTTTTTACATGGCGGAAAAACCGAAGGAGTTGCCAAAGCAGGTGCGGCAAAGATTCCGACAAACAAACTCGTGATGATTCCTCGCTGCGGGCACTTTGTGCAGTTCGAGCAGCCGGAGATAGTGAATAGGGAGATTCGGGAATTTGTGCGCTAAGAACTACAACAAAAAAAGGCGAATCATATTCGCCTTTTTCATTTACGACGCTATCATCGTTTCTGCTACGGCATCAAATCTGACCGCGTGTAGAGCAGCCCGACGAGCCTTCCGAAATTTTCCGCTTCTTGCGTGGTCGTGATGGGCACGTCATTCGGGAAAGGGTAATCTGCTACATCGTGGTAAAGTGCGCCAATGGAGGCAGTTATACGCAATGGATCGAGCGGCATATTTTCCCGCTCGAAGCGCACCAATGCTTGCTTAGCGATGAGCGCTGCGGCAAGCACATTCAGTCGCGTATTCTGGCGAAGTGCCGTTTTTAAGTCTGCGCCATGCAAAGCGCGATAGGGAGCAAGCGCCGCACGTGCTTCATCGTAGAGTGAGGTTTCATGGGGATAGTACAAGAGGCTGTCTGCCATGGTGGGCGCAAAAACCACACGAAAAGCGGCTTCGGTGGAGGAAACGCAAATATGCGCCAGACCGACGCTCTCGCTCAAGCCGGCAAAGGTACGCAAATCCGTCAGAACGGGCTGCGTGGTCAGTGTTCGCCGCGCCACAATCGCCGCACCCAACGCCCGCGCATCCAAACGCATCACGCCTGCGGCTTCAATCAACGCCGACTGCTGGGCGTTGACGCTGGTGAGCGCCGTTTCGATATTTTCATGGAAAAGACCCGCCTCCTGCGAGATTTTCTCCTGTGCCGATAAATTCGAGTGCAAATACAGTTGCAGACCCGCAACCGCCAATAAGCCAACAAACCCACCAACCACTATCCAGCCAAATGTTTTCCGCACAAAACGTGTTTCCATAGCACTTTTCAATAGTGAAAAAAGGAGTACAGTGCCCACAAATAGACACCTGAATAGTGACGGTAAAGGTAGGAAAGAGTTGCAGTACCGACAAGCAGGTGTGTGGAAAAATTGCAGGCTACGGGCAAAATTTTGCCTAGTTTGCAGAATGGTTCATTCCTCTCATACCATGCACTACGCCACCACGCGACGCTTTGCGGTGGTGTCGGGTAATCCGCATTGCTGCCAGTCGCTGTATGCTGCTTCAGTGGCGGCTTTTGAGCACGAGCAGCTTGCAGGCGGTCGCCGCACGTGCTTTTTCGGCACCGACGAAGACTTTGCCCTTGCCTGTGGTCAAGACTATTGCCATGCGCTCATTGGCGCTGAACCCTTGTGGAATCTTGCGTCGTGGTGCGAGCGCCAAGCGGCAAACAAACCCATTCGTAATAGTCTGAGCGCTGCGCTCCGAGCGGGCTGCACCGCACGCGAAGCCTCGCTCGCCGATGCGCATATTGAAACAGCCTGCTCCGTCGTCCGCCGAAAATGGCTTCAAAACAAGCATCTACCACCTTTACACTTTGTGGCGGAAACAGAAATTATACACGAGGGCACACGATGTTTTGTGGTTGAGTCCGACGGCGTAGTCGTTGGCTATGGTCTCGCAAGAAGAAGCATCGACGACGTGAAAACAAGCACCGGAGCAGAATACGGTATCGAACATTTCATTCGCGCACCCGATGCACCGCCGGGAACGGTGGAGCTGCTCATAGACCACATCGCACAAACGCTTGCTTTGGAAGGCGAACAGCGCCTCAGTCTTCGTCTAGCGCCCTTCTCACGAAAAGCGTCCTGCCTGTTATCGCCGGAATTACGTTCGCAGCAGATGGAATCATATTTGCAAGCAATAGCGCGATTTGGCGGGTATTGGTACAACGCCGCAGGGCTGGAGCGCTTCAAAGCAAAATTTCTGCCGGATGAGTGGAAGCCGCTCTATTGCTCGTTTCGGTGGGAAGACCCGCCGCTTGCTGTGCTCGCAGCGTTTGTTGAAGCCTTTATGGAAAAACGCCTACTGCAGTCGCTTGGCAGAATCATATCGCATAGTATGGCTTCTGTGAGCCACTAAAGTCATGCTGTATGCATAACTTTTTCGTTACAAGTGCTTCTTACGAACCAATTAAAAATCTGTCGGTATTTCGAAAGGCAGAGATAACAAACCTGTTGCTTCCCGCCGAAAAATCCGCTAGTTTTGCTTGATTACCTCATTGTCCACTATTCCGTAGGCTCCGACCGATGATAACGATAACAGGCTTATTCTACTATCCCATTAAAGGCTGCAAAGGCTGGCGTTTGGACTCCGCAAATCTGATTGAGCGCGGCATAGCCTTCGACCGCCACTTTATGATTGTGAATCCCGACGGTCGCTTCCTCACGCAGCGCGAGCACCCCCGCATGGCGCTCATTGAGCCGACTATAGCGAATGGCACACTCACGCTCTCTGCTGCCGGTATGGAGGCACTTTCTCTCCCACACACCGACGAGGGCAGCACGGAAAAGGTTGTCGTCTGGCAAGACACTTGTGATGCGGTCTCGCAGGGACAGGAAGCAGCAGAGTGGCTCAGTACCTTTCTTGGCGTGGATGCGCATTTGGTAACGATGCACCGCGATTTTCGGCGCACGGTTGACCAAACCTACGCCGTGCGTCCCACAGACCACACGGGCTTTGCCGACGGGTTTCAAATGCTGCTTGCTTCGGAGGCATCCTTGGAAAGTGTAAATTCGCGCCTGATTGAAAGCGGCAACGAACCTGTGCCGATGAACCGTTTTCGCCCGAATATCGTCGTTGCGGGCTGCGATGCTTTTGCCGAAGACACGTGGAAACATTTCAACGTGCGGAACAGCGCCGGAGACGTGGAAATGTATGGCGTGAAACTGTGCGGGCGCTGCATCGTAACAACCGTTGACCAAGCAAGCGGCACAAAAACGGGCGCAGAACCGATAGCGACTCTTAAAAAATTTCGCCGCAACGCCGACGGGACAAAAGTTTTGTTCGGACAAAACGTCATTCACCGTAACACGGGCACTATCGCTGTGGGCGATACAATCGAACTTCTTGGCTAAACAGTCTTTCACGTATTGGAAAAATACTATGGAAAACACTCTCATATCACCACTAGAGCGGCAGGCGCTCAATACTACAAATGGCGAGACGTTTGAGGATATTCCTATTCCCGAACCCGATATTTCCGACCTTGTAACGGAGGACGACGAACCTGTGGATAATGTTTTTTCTGCCAAACAGCAGCGCCTACTCATTGAGACGCTGTACAGTAATGCCGCCCTTTGGAATCCGCCGGAGCGCACATTTATTGCCGATGCTAATGTCGGTCTTTTTTCTTCCACCAAAGAGCCGCCAATTGTGCCGGACGCATTTGTGAGCGTGGACGTGCCCTTGGAGGCGAACTTCGATTTTGAGAAGGTTCGTGCATATTTTGCCTGGGTATTCGGGAAGATGCCGGAAATTGTCGTGGAAATAGTTTCCAACCGCAAAGGTGGTGAAATGGTGCGCAAGATGCAAGACTATGCTCGGCTGCACATCCCATACTATGCGGTGTTCGACCCATTTTCCCTTTTGCGAGGCGAGACCTTTACACTCTATGTGCTGCATGGCGGCAAATATCAGGTGCATGGCGATTTCTGGATAGAAGAAGTCGGTGTGGGCTTGCGCCTGTGGGAAGGCGAGTATGAAGGCATGGCGGCAACGTGGCTGCGCTGGTGCGATGACCGTGGGAATATTTTCCCGACAGGCAAAGAAAAATCTGAACAAGAAAAAGCAAGAGCCGAGCAAGAAAAAGCAAGAGCCGAGCAAGAAAAAGTAAGAGCCGAGCAAGAAAAAACTCGCGCTGACCACGCCGAAGAACGCGCTAACCGACTTGCCGAGCAACTTCGCGCTCTTGGCGTCAATCCTGAAAACTAGAAACAACGAATAACGACCATCACCAATTAACCAAAACATTACCCCAATGAAAGAACTATTTCGCCTCAAGCCCTACTTTGTCCGCCATAAGTGGATGTTTATATTGGGGTTTCTGTTTGTTACCATTTCCAATATCTGCTCTACGTCATTGCCGCGCGTCGTGGGCAAAACTATTGATTCGATTGCGCAGAGCGTTGGGAAAAACACCTTCAGCAGCACTGATATTGCGTGGCATATCGGGCTGATGTTTGCGCTCACCGCAGGCAGCGGCTTTTTCATGTTTCTGACGCGCAAGACCATGATTGTAGCGTCACGAAAAATTGAGTATGAACTTCGCTCCGATGTACTCTCAGCATTGGAACGCCAGCCTTTGCGCTACTTCCAGCGCACACCTACTGGTGAACTCATGGCATATTCCACCAACGACATTACCGCCATTCGAGAATTTTTCGGTCCGGCGGTGATGTATTCTGCCAATACCGTTACGACGTTCTTTTTTGCACTCTCCATGATGATTGCGCTTTCGCCGCTCATTACGATAATGGCGCTGCTGCCGATGCCATTTGTGTCGTATGGGGTGTACCGAATTGGCGCAAAAGTGCATTTGCTCTTCAAAGACGCGCAAGACCATTACGGAAAAATGACTGCAAAGGCACAAGAAAACTTGTCCGGTGTGCGGGTCATCCGTGCTTACGGGCGCGAGGAAGACGAAATTAAGGCATTCCACAGCATGGGCGAAGGCTATTTGCGGAAGATGATGCGCCTTGTGAATATCGAAGCTGTAATGATGCCGCTTATGATTAGTTTAATTGGCTTGTCGCAAGTATTGGTGCTCGGTACAGGCGGCTATCTCGTTATGCGTGGGCAGGCAACAATTGGCGACGTAACACAGTTTTTCATCTACCTGAACTTGCTGATTTGGCCCGTCATCGCTATTGGCTGGGTGACGAACCTGATTCAGCGCGCAGCCGCATCCACAGGGCGCTTGGGACGGGTGTTCGATGAAGTGCCCGATATTGCGGACTCAGACGCGACAAACAACGCGATTACAACGATTCACGGCAACGTGGAATTTCGCAATGTCCGTATGAAGTACGCGCCAAACCTACCGTTTGCCATCGGCAACGAAAACGGAGGCATATCCTTCACCGTCAAAGCAGGCGAAACGGTTGGCATTGTCGGCGAGACCGGAAGCGGCAAGTCAACATTGGTGAATCTTGTGCCGCGTCTTTTCAATCACACCGACGGCGAAGTGCTGATAGATGGACAGCCAATACACACCATACCACTCCACACCTTGCGTTCAGCCATTGCGATTGTTCCGCAGGAAGCATTTTTATTCTCCATGAACATTGCCGATAATATCCGTTTCGGCAAGCCCAATGCTTCTATGGATGAAGTCGTGGAGGCAAGCATTATAGCGCAGATGCACGAGAACGTAAAAGGCTTCCCCGAAGGTTACGCCACAGTAGTGGGTGAGCGCGGCGTCACGCTCTCCGGCGGGCAAAAGCAGCGCACGGCGATTGCACGGGCGGTACTCTGCCAGCCGAGCATCCTCATTTTTGACGATTCGCTTTCGGCAGTAGATACCGAGACGGAAGAAAAGATTCTACGCGGCTTGCGCGAGGTGATGCAGAATCGCACCAGTATTATCATAGCGCACCGCATCTCGACGGTGAAAAATGCTGACACCATCATCGTTCTGGATCACGGTATGATTGCAGAGCGTGGCACACACGAGCAACTCATCGAGCAAGGTGGCATCTACGCTGCCATGTATTCGCGCCAGCTCTTGGAAGAAGAAATCTCTGCAATAGAGTAATGACAAGCACCAAAGCTCTTATAGCACTTACTCCCACAATACTATCTTGGCTGATAGTACTGTGGGGAGTGCTTGCTTCCAAGGCAAGTACGGCACAAACACTACCACTTCTGCCAACGAAGCTCACCGTGCCTGCCCGTTATGCGCCCTTCTACCGTTCTACGGCAAACCTCACCGTTCCTGATTCTCTGCGCTTACCAAAGGGATTTCGTGCCAGCGTTTTTCATGCAGGCATGATGAAACCGCGCTTTTTTGCATGGAGTCCGTCGGGCGTATTGCACGTGGTAGATATGAGTGCTGAAGCCGTTTTTGCGCTGCCTGACCGCAATGGTGATGGCATTGCGGACACAAGCTATGTAGCAGCAGCGCCCGTGAAAGAAGCACACAACGTCGTTTTTTATCAAGGCGCCATGCTGGTTGCAGAGCCGACGCGCGTTCTGCGGTTTCTCGACCGCGATGGCGATGGTATATATGAGACACGGTCGGTATTTATTGACAGCATCCCGAATGGCGGCGTTTTCAATCATTACACACGAACACTGCTTGCCGACACGCTGCGTAATGCCTTCTACCTGAGCGTTGGTGCGCCTTGCGATGCTTGCCGCACGGATAATCCCGAACGGGCGGCAATTTTGCGATTCAATAGCGACGGGAGCGGAAGGCGCATCTTTGCAACCGGGCTGCGCAATGCAATCGGCATGGCGCTAGAACCCGCAACAGGACTACTCTGGGCGACAAACGCCGACCGCAATGGACTTGGCGAGGAGAAGCCTGAAGAAATTGTAACGACCGTGCCCGACGGCAGTTATCACGGCTGGCCCCTTGCCTTCAGCAACAGCGCACGGCGTAGCGAATGGGCGAACCTCAACGCCTCGTCGGATTACCGCGCAATGCTTCCCCTCACGCAGGCAGATTCTATGCGTTTCGCCTCGCTCAAGATTGCGGAGGCATACCTTCCTGCCCACTCAACACCGATGGGAATAGCGTTTTATAGTGGCAACCTTTTGCCGCCTTTTTTTCGGAATGCTGCTTTTGTGGCAGTGCATGGCTCGTACAGCACTGATTCACGGCGCATTGCCGCAGGATACAACGTCGCTGTGATGCGGCGTGATGCGGCTTCCGGCGCATACACCATGCACGATTTTTTGAATGGCTTTCTTACCGACAGCCTTGCTTACACGCATTGGGGGCGACCTTGCGGCGTGGGCTTTTCACCGGAAGGCGAGCTGTATGTGAGTTCTGACGGGATGATTGGTGCTATTTACCGCATTTCATACACCCCAGAGAACGTACCAAACGGGCGATACCAAGATTTCCCTTCGTCAGTTTCCCCTAATCCCAGTGCTGACGCGCTTTCGTCGCGTTGGCTGGATTATACCGCGCCATCTTCGGGAACGATGCAGCTCCAAATAGCGGATGCGCGAGGTGCGATTCTCGCCAGCTCCTCGGCAATCATCAAAGCAGGAAACGGCTCTTTTAATCTTGCCGCCATGATGCCGGACGTATTGGTGAGCGGGGCTTCGGGGGCATATTTTTATCGTTTGTTGCTGACAGATGTGAGTGGCAAAACATCCGTTTCACAGGGCAATTTCACACACCTCGGGCGTTAGGAACATACGATTCAAGCGGTCTCTACGGAAAAACTACACCAGAATGAGCGCAATTTCTTTTCCTACCACATAACAAACACTTTCAAAAGTGCGAAAACGTCTGTAAATTACGAAAGAACATACGACTGAGACTTTTACCAGAACACACGTAGGGGAGCGTTGCAGCCGCTTCCGCCAGCGTGTAGGCACAAGCAGTAAACAGCATAAAGAGTTTTACCTATTTTCCCCTTCCCGCGCATGGAATCCAAAGACTATTATCGCACTCTTGGCGTCGCTCGCACCGCACAGGCAGACGAAATAAAAAAAGCATTTCGCAGCCTCGCGCGGCAATACCACCCCGACACGCACCCCAACGATAAAGAAGCCGAACGAAAATTCAAGGAAATTAACGAGGCGTATGAAGTCCTCAGCGACCCCGACAAACGCCGCCAATACGACCGCTACGGCGTAAATTGGCAGCGATTCCACACGCCATCATCGTCTGCCTCCGGCACGAGTGGACAACGCCGTGCGGGACAGCGCCCATCAGGGTTTGCTTCATCGGCAGGAGCGTCGTCGTCGTCCACATCATCATCAACATCAGGCAGTACAGGATTTTCCGGACGCGGGCAAGCAAGCGCATCCGGCGCAGGAAATGGCAGTGGCACAAGCGATTTCTTCTCCAATTTTAGCGAAAATTTCGGCAACAGAGGCACTGGTGGCTTCTCTGATATTTTTGGCTCTGTTTTTGGCAAAAAACATGACGATTCGGCAGTAATGATAGACATTTCATTACAAGAAGCATTTTCCGGTGTGCAAAAGACTGTCAATGTACAGGGCAAAAAAATTCTGCTCAATATCAAACCCGGTATTGAAAGCGGTAAAAAGCTAAAACTGCCCAGCCAGACCGCACAAACAGCCACCGGCTCGGGCGGCAAGACACCGACAGACGTATTTGTGCAGGTCAATATCTTGCCCGACCCACGCTTCGAGCGCAAGGGCGACGACCTCGAAACGGAAGTGAGTGTCCCACTCTACACCGCAATTCTGGGCGGCGATATAGAAATCCAGACGTTTTCCGGCAAGGTAAAAGTCAAAATCGCACCGGAATCGCAGAGTGGCTCTAAATTGCGCCTTCGCGGACTGGGTATGCCTCGCTACGGCACACAGACAGCAACACTTGGCACCGAGCGCGGCGATCTCTTTGCCCGGCTGCTGGTGCAAGTCCCCAAACAACTCAGCGAAAAAGAACGCGAGCTGTTCCGACAGCTTGCGAAAATTCGACCGTTTTAATTTCCTTGCTCTTTTACTATTTTTTTATTTTCTATGCAGCAACGCTTACTTTCGTGCCATTTGGGTACCTACTGTTTTGTATCGCTTCTTCTCCCCTTTTGCCTCTTTTTCTCAAGCGCACTTTCGGCGCAGCAAAGTTTTAGCGCTGCAACGCCGCCAAACACTGTTGTTGGTGAGAATTACGTCGGCTATTTGTTTCGCGCCAGTGGCGCAAGTTCATTTACGCTTGCCCCCAGTTCACGACCGCTTCCAATTGGTTTGCGACTCAACCGTAATGGCACATTGGAAGGGCGTGCAACACAAGTCGGCATATACAGTGGCATTATCGTCCGCGCTTCCGGCTCGGCAATACTTGACTCGCGCCCGATGACAATTCTTGTTATGCCTCCAAGCGCGCCGACAAAATTTCAAGTAGCATCGTCTTTTGTCACAACTGCAGCCACAGCCACAGCACTTCCTCTAGGACGTGCCAACGGCTCACCTGCACCGACGTACGCACTGGCTCCTTCCTCTACACCGCTCCCGGAGGGCTTGCGAATTGAAGGTGATAAAATCATCGGCTTTCCACGCCAAAGCAGCATAACGGAAAATGTGGTTGTGCGGGCTTCCAACTCGGGAGGGTTTACGGACTCACGCCCTTTCACGCTCACCGTGCAAGGTCAGACAGCACGTCAGAGTTTTGGTTCAATTAACCCCTCATTAGTATTTCGAAGCGGTTTCAATGCAGGTGTTTCGAGCGTCGTCAAGCAAAACGGATATTACATAGTGGGTGGCTCATTTAGTTCCTTTGACGGTCGTGCAGTGCCGCCACTGGTGCGCATTTCACCGGATGGACGCTTTGATAATACCTTTGTGCCTCGCCGAGCGGACGGCACTCCCCTGAGCATTGGCTCCATTCGTAAAATACAACTTCTCCCCGATGACAGGCTCATTATTGCGGGTGAGTTTTTCGACTTTTATGATGACGATGAAAACGAGCTTTATGGCGAGTTCGTATTACGGCTTTTGCCGGAAGGGATGATTGATACCACCTTTCGACCAACAAATTTGGATGTTTTTGAAATTCGTGATATAGCCGTACACCCCAATGGTGGTGTCGTAGTAGCTAACGCAGACTATGGCAATGCCATTCGATTGGACTCAACGGGTAGCCTTGACAGTCGTTTTTCTCTTGCTCCGGGTGGCTTCATACGCGGTATGCACAATCAACGCAATGGTAGAATTCTTGTCTTCGATAGCGATAACAGAATTATACGTTTTCTGCCCGATGGAAAAGTTGATACTACATTCCGGAGTGGATTTGGGAACACATATACAACCGATATCTGGGATGTCGTTGAGTTACCAAACGGTAATTTGTTCGTTTGCGGGACAACCATTGAGGGCTTTTATAGCCCGCTTGCCGTTTGCGCTGTACTTTCTCCGAGCGGGAAAATGCTTGTTCCTCCGGCATGGTTCAACCAGTATTTCGCGCTGCCTATTGATCCAGATTTTCCTGATGAACTCACGGCAAAAGACGGCGTATATGGCGCACGAACAGCCTTACCTCTGGCAGATGGTAAAGTCTTGCTGGCATTACACGGTGAAAACGGTTTTGCATTGTACCGTTTCAATGCTGATTATTCCCTTGATTCCACGTTTACACCGCGCCGAGGAACAGCGTTTGGCGCAGGATACGACCAAATTACCAATAACTTGCAAGGAATGTTTTTCGATACCGACTTCACGGCGTGTCTTTTTGGCAATATTAGAACATACGATGGTCTCTTACAAATGGGCGTGGTACGCATCAATACAACAGCGCAGCTACAAAGTCTTGCGGGGCAAATCCCGCCGACAGAAGCAGCGCTCGGTGCTCAATATGATCCATTTCAATTTCGCGCCATTGCCGAACCTACGCCCTTTTACACACTTGCCAAACACTCTTCACCGTTACCGGACGGTATGACGCTTTCCACCACAGGTGTACTTTCGGGAATCCCTAGCACAACGGGCGTGTTTACTGGTATTATTGTTCGTGCGGCGACGGGTTTTATTGAGCAAACTTTTTCTACTGCCTTTACTCTAACGGTTATTCCATCGCAAGTCCCGACACGTCTTCTAGCTGCAACGCCGCCCATAGGCTTGCGTGGAGTTACCTTTGCTACCTATCAGTTAAAAGCCGATGGCGCACCCACTCCGACATTTGCGCTCGCAGCATCCTCGCCGCGCTTACCACGTGGAATGACACTTTCCACAAATGGCGTACTTTCGGGTATTCCCGCGGTACAGGGTGTCAATAACCTCATTGTACGCGCAAGTAATCGTTTTGGTTTTGTGGACGCGCAGGTTAATTTACGCATTGATAATCCCAACCCACCGACACAATTTGCCAATGGAAATAGCCCCACCGCACGAGTCGGTACGCTATTTGAATATCCGCTCAATGTCAATGGGACTGCGCCCATCACCTACCAAGTCGTAAATTCTACACTTCCTGCCGGACTTACCCTTACAACAAGTGGCGTCATTACCGGCGTTGCAGAGCAATCAGGGACATATCCCAACATACGAGTTCTCGTAGAAAATTCTGCCGGCGACATTTCGACAACACTCACTATCACGGTTTTACCACGAGTGCAAAATTTCTCTCGTCTGGGTAGTCTCGATACGAACTTCGCAAAAGGCTCTCGCCCCAATGCTCCTATTTGGGCAGTTGTGCGCCAAACAGACGGAACGTTCATCATTGGTGGTGAATTTACAGCATTCGGTTCGACATCTATCGGGAGAGTCGCACGACTTACCAGTACTGGTGCGATTGATCCGACATTTAATGCAGGAGCGCAAGGAACGAGTTTTAATGGTGCGAATGGCACTGTATTTGCCATTGCACGGCAAGCTAATGGCGGATTACTTCTCGGCGGACGATTCACCCAGTACAATGGGGCGACAAGGCGAGGAATCGTGCGGCTTAATACAGACGGTACACTCGACAATAGCTTCCAAATCGGTGCAGGCTTCGGAAATACACTAGCCACTTCTGACGTGCGTGCTATAACGATTCAGCAAGACGGGCGCATACTTGTCGGCGGAAATTTCAATAGCTACAATGGCAGAACGTGCGCAGCACTGGTACGGCTGGCTGCGGACGGCACGCTGGACACGGCTTTCCACCAAAGCGGCTTACGAGGAGTGGACATTGCGTCCGGCATAGCAACGCTCGGAGCAGCACCAATTACCTCAATACGACTGCAATCAGACGGCAAAATCATCGTTGCAGGTGCATTTACAGGCTTTTTCATGCCGTCATTCGTAGAGCGTCGCGGTATTCTCCGCTTAAATACTGATGGCTCACTGGACACATCATTTCGTGTCATTCGAGGCGCTGCTGGCATCGGTAATTCATTTGTCTCCAGAGTGGATATTCATAATGATAGTATCCTGGCGGTGGGAAATTTTAGCGCATATGAATACACAAGTGTTGGGAACTTCGCGGCTATAGAGCGAGGCGGCGGCTTGGATATAAGTTCAAATATTGATAAGAACGGCTCTTCTGAGTCAATGCAGTCCAATATCTCTGCTTTCCCCACCACCATTCTGCACCGTTCGGATGGGCACAATATCCTGCTGGGCAACTTCCGCCGCTTTAACGGCGAGCCTCGCAATGGTTTACTTTCGCTTCTGCCCAATAGTTCGCTTGATACCGAGTTTGCCGATAACTTTGGTTTTCGGAATGCCTCTTCAGGTGCTTTTATCGGTTATCCGACGGCTGCAGTTCTTGAGCCAAATGACTCAGCAATGGTTGTTGTCGGTGGTTTCACGCATTATGACGGTACTCCGCAGGCAGGCATTGCGCGTATCTCTCTTGCTTTACCGCCACGTGTCATCGTTGTACCGTTTGCAGAAGCAGCTAAAAGTGATGCTGTGCAGACTTCCACACAAACAAGCGCCTTTCAAACAAACATCTTTCAAGCAAGCCAGAGCGGAGAAAATCCGCAAATAGACGTAACAGTCTCGCCGAATCCATTCAGCGACGTGGCAGAACTGCGCGTACAGCTCTCGGAGCGAGGTTCGATAAGCCTTACAGTGTACGATGCACTGGGACGACGCATCGCAATTTTGGGCGAGGGTATATACGACAAAGGCGAACATCGTTTCCAACTTCAGTCTTCGCACTTGAAAACAAGCGGTGTGTATCGCTGGCATTTGCAAGCAGCATCAGGAACGAAAAGTGGTGTGGTGTCATTTGTGCGGTAATTTGTAAATTTGGTATTGGGGAGTAGATTTCAACATCATATTTCATCATCCATTCGGAGAATGTTTATGGCAACAAAGACCGCACCCACCGCCGCTATCTGTCAACTCAAGGTAACGCTGCTCGGCAGCAAGCCTCCGATTTGGCGACGCATCGAAGTCGAAATGGCAACGCCGCTTCCTATATTGTCGCACATCCTGCTCCGAACGATGGGTTGGGATGGCGGGCACTTGTTTCAGTACCGCGTCGGAAAAACCTTTTATGGCGAACCAGTCGGTGATGATTTTGTGGATATGCGCGATGAAAACGACTACAAGCTCGCCGACATTCTCCCGAAGGAAAAAGCGAAAGCAATCTTCGAGTACGATTTCGGGGACTCTTGGGAACACGAACTCGTGGTCGAAAAGATTCTGGAGCCGGAAGCAGGCGTTAAGTACCCACGCTGTATTGATGGCAAGATGGCGTGTCCGCCGGAAGACTCCGGTGGCGTGTGGGGCTATGCGGAATTAGTCAAAGCACTCAAAGACCCCGAACATCCCGAACACGAAACCTACGTGGAATGGCTTGATTTGGAAAGCGGCGAAGACTTCGACCCCGCGGATTTCAGCATTGCAGAGGTCAATAAACGCTTGAAAGCGAAGTGATGATGGAAGCGACACCGCATAAAAACACGCTTATCGGGATGGTTCGAGAGAAGCGAGACGTAGCGATTGCGCGAACAGAGCATTGGTATCGTATTCCCGTCAAAAGTGTACCAGCGTTGTGGATGCGATGAATCCGTCGAAAATTAAATTTTTTCGGACGGATGAAGGCTTGGTGCAGATGACAATGTTTGGGTAGATTGATGATGTTGCAGTGCATCAATCCCGATACAATGACCGTTGAATGGAGCGACGATGCGAACTTCGCGCCCGAATTTTTATATGAATCAGCAAAAAAGCAAATTTCTTTATTTTACACAAACTTCATTTTTAGAAAATATATGCCAGCCGAATTACATCATATCATGCAGAAAATGCAGCAGCAGCAGCCGGAAAACAAAATTACGCAGCACGTATTCACAGCCTTAGAAGATCGTGCGTTTCATATATTCGATAAGCGTGATGACTTAAAAAAACAGTATGAAACCATTAAAAACTCCTATCTGAAAGCCTCGAATGAAAATCAGGAGCATCAGCATTAACGGTATTCGTGGCTTCGGATACTGGGAAACCGACAGCGATAATGGCGATAGCACTCCACATAATATTCAGGTGGAGCAGAAGCATTTTTTTCTTTATGGCGAAAATGGCACAGGTAAATCCAGTTTTTTTGATGCTTTGGAGTGGGGAATAACAGGTGAAATTCCCGAATCGAAAAACAGAAAAATAGAAGAAGAGAAAACTTTTCTTCGCCATGCTGATTGTCCGACGGACGCCGAGTCGGCTGTGAAAGTAATACTCCAAAATGGTAAGGGCGCAGCACAAACGATACATCGAACATTTACAAAAAAAAGTACGCAAATCCCAACAGGGCTTGATGCTCCCTTAGCATATCAACATTTTATTGAAGCGCGTCGCATAGAAAGCTTCGTTGTTGATACGAATGTTTCTTTGTGGAAACGATTCATGAAACTTCTTGGATTTGAAGAACTTATTGAATTTGATGATCAATATACCGCACTGAAAAATCATGCTCAAAGGGAATGTGAACGATTGAAAGAAGAACTATCAAAAAAGGAGCGTACCCATAAACAGAAATTGGAAATAGTGCAGAATTACCAACAAACGCTTCAGCACAAATTAGGCAACGGGTGGGAACAACACATTGAAGAAAATGGACAGATACATGAAGACAACGCCAAGAAATTGCAGACCATGATTGTCTTGCACGACAATATGAATCGGTATATTCAAACTCATGCAGATTGGCAAAAAAGCAAATTAGAACTCAATGTAACCCGTAAACACCTGCAAGAAGTCCAATCTCAGCAACAAAATGCCGAATCTGCCGCTATTGTAGAAGAGGCGTATCAATATTTTACTCAACACCTTGAAAGTAAGGAATGTCCGGCTTGTGGAAGTATTTTGCCTGAGATAACCAAGGTTATTCAAAGATTGAAAATTCTCCGAGAATCCCTTGCCAAAATCGCTGCATTACAGAAAAGTTTAGAGCAACAATCTCAAGAATATACGAGACAGGAAAAGTGGCTTCAACAAGGTATGGAGCGCATTGCTGGTGAGTATGTGAGCGTTGTGAATGAAAATTTGTCTACTTCTGACATTAATAGTTTTGTCAAACAGCTACAATCACAACTTGAGATTGTAAATGAACAAAAAGAGCAGCTACAGAAAAAGACAAATGTGGAAAACAATCAACTCATTGGGCGATATGACGCAGAAAGGATCGCATTACAAGCAGCAGAAAAAGAAATGATTGAATGTCAAGCAGAATTAAGAATTAGTGAGCAAATTTCAAATGATACTGCTGCCTCCTACGAACTCTACGTTCAAGAATACCATTCTCATATTCAGCATAGCCTGAATATGATTACGGATGAATTTGTAACAACGATTTACAATAAAATTAACCAAACCGATAATGAAGTTATCGAAAAATTTAATATTGAATCCAGCATTGATAAAAAAGAAGTCTGCTTTAGGGCGAAACGCAAAGGCAGTGAAGAGTCGGTTGATGCTGTTACTATTTTAAGCACAGGGCATCTACGCTGCTTAGGATTTGCCTTACTTATCACACAAATTGTACGTCGTGCAGCATCAAGTCCTTTTAATTTTATTGCTATCGATGACCCTATCTATGCAATTGACCATGAGCATCGGTTTTATTTGGTGCGTTATCTCAAGGAACTTGGTCAAAAATTTCAGCTCATTATTGCCTCTTCTGACCGCAATTTTTTTGATATTCTCCGCCATACATTTGAATCGCAAAGGTTCAATGCTTATGAAATGCGGCTTAATGGCGTATTCGGTTCAACTGCGCTACAACTCAGCCCGAGCGTAAAGGCGAACAAAATAAGCAACCACTATATTGACCAAAGTAATGAACACTGTAACAATGGCGACCTGCGGGCTGCTGCTCTCTACGCTCGTTTGGCATTAGAAACAAAACTTTTTCATACCGCAGATTACTGTAAAGTATCCATTAAAACGACATACAACCGTATTAAAAAAATAGGCATCAGGGATTTATTTGAAGACAATGAGTTAAAAAAAGGCCTGAAAAAGGAGTACCCTAATGAGGAAGCCAGAATTGAAGCAGAGTTTAAGAACCTTGAGCAACATCGATATTTTCGCTCACTCGTACACGGATTTCCCGGTGATGAAGAACTGCATTTCATAAACCCAGAACGTAGATTACTCCACAAACAGGAAATTCTCAATATAATTGAGACAATTCGTACATTTTGCACGTTCATTGATGAACTGAAATCATAAACGTATTTAGGAATATCACCATGACCACACAACTCCACCACCCCCTCCAATCCCTGCTCCGCGAACGCATCCTCATTCTCGACGGCGCAATGGGAACCATGATTCAGCAACACACACTTGCTGAGGCAGACTTTCGCGGCGAACGCTTTGCAGACCATGCACACGACCTGAAAGGCAATAACGACCTGCTTTCCATCACACAGCCGGAGATTATCAAAGGCATACACCGTCAGTATTTTGAAGCGGGAGCGGACATTGTGGAAACTAATACCTTCAGCTCTACTTCGATTGCGCAGGCAGATTATCATTTAGAATCGCTTGCTTACGAGCTAAACGTCGCTTCGGCACGGCTTGTACGCGAAGCTGCCGACGAATATACCGCTCGCAATCCCGCAAAACCACGCTTTGTAGCCGGTGCTATTGGTCCGATGAACAAAACACTCACGCTTTCGCCCGATGTGAACGACCCCGGATACCGCGCTACCACATGGGATGAAGTCGTTACCTCCTACAGCGAGCAAGTACGCGGCTTGGTGGATGGCGGCGTGGATGTGCTGCTGATTGAAACAATTTTCGACACTATGAACTGCAAAGCAGCTATTTATGCGGTCTCCGAGTATTTCCTCAGCCTGCCTGAGGGCGATAAGCGGCGTGGAATCCCCGTGATGCTCTCCGGCTCCATTGTAGATATGAGCGGGCGTACCTTATCGGGGCAAACAACCGAAGCGTTCTGGAATTCCGTGCATCATGCGCCAAATCTGCTTTCCGTTGGGCTGAATTGTTCGCTCGGACCCGACCTTATGCGTCCGTTTATGGAGGAATTGAGCCGCGTGGCAACGGTCTTCACCAGTTCGTACTCCAACGCCGGGCTTCCGAATGAAATGGGCGGTTACGACGAAACGCCCGCCATGATGGGCAAATACGCCAAAGACTTTGCCGAATCAGGTTTTGTCAATATCATCGGCGGGTGCTGCGGCACGACTCCTCCGCACATCAAGGCGATTGCCGAAGGTGCTGCGGGAATAAGCCCGCGTAAAATACCCACCAGACCACAATACATGAGGCTTTCCGGCTTAGAGCCGTTTGAGATTCGCCCCGAAACAAACTTCGTGAACGTCGGCGAGCGCACCAACGTAACAGGTTCGGCGAAATTTGCAAAACTTATCAAAGAAGAAAAATACGAAGAGGCGCTCGACATCGCCAAAGGGCAGGTGGAGAACGGCGCACAGGTCATTGACATCAACATGGACGAAGGAATGTTGGATTCCGAAGCCGTGATGGTGCGCTTTCTGAACCTCATTGCCGGCGAACCCGACATTGCCAAAGTGCCGATAATGATTGATTCCTCGAAGTGGAGCGTCATTGAAGCGGGCTTAAAATGTGTGCAGGGCAAAAGTATCGTGAACTCAATTTCGCTCAAAGAAGGCGAGGAAAAATTCAAGGAATACGCCCGAAAAGTAATGCAATACGGTGCGGCAGCTATCATTATGGCGTTTGATGAACGCGGTCAGGCGGACAATTTCGAGCGACGTATCGAAATTTGTGAACGCGCCTACCGCATTTTGACCACCGAAGTCGGCTTTCCGGCGGAAGATATTATTTTTGACCCAAACATTCTTACGGTTGCCACGGGCATTGAGGATCACAACAACTACGCTGTTGATTTCATCCGAGCAACGCATTGGATTAAGCAAAATCTTCCCCACGCAAAGGTTTCAGGCGGCGTGTCGAATATTTCATTTTCGTTTCGCGGCAATGAACCCGTCAGACGTGCGATGCACACTGCTTTTCTGTATCACGCCATCAAATCAGGCATGGACATGGGCATTGTGAATGCGGGGCAGATAGACGTGTACGACGAAATTCCGAAAGAGCTTTTGGAACTTTGCGAAGATGTGTTGCTGAACCGCCGCGACGATGCAACCGAGCGTTTGGTGGACTATGCAGAGCGCATCAAAGCGGAAGGCGGCGGTAAAGCGATTGACAAAGAAGACGCAGCATGGCGCAGCGAACCCGTTGCCGCACGGCTTAAACACGCGCTTATCAAGGGCATCACGGAATTTATTGACGCAGACACCGAAGAAGCCCGCCAAAACTATGACAAGCCGCTCGAAGTTATCGAAGGACCGCTCATGGACGGCATGAACGTTGTGGGCGACCTTTTTGGTGAGGGCAAAATGTTCCTGCCGCAAGTGGTGAAATCTGCCCGCGTGATGAAAAAAGCGGTTGCGTATCTCATGCCATACATGGAAGCAGAAAAACTCAAAAGCGGTAACACCCAGCAAACCAACGGCAAAATCCTCATGGCGACGGTCAAAGGCGACGTACACGACATCGGCAAAAACATCGTGGGTGTGGTGCTGGGCTGCAATAATTACGAAGTAATTGACCTTGGTGTGATGGTTCCCGCAGATAAAATTTTGGATACTGCGGTGAAAGAGAACGTCGATATTATAGGGCTTTCAGGCTTGATTACGCCAAGCCTTGATGAAATGGTGCACGTCGCCAAAGAAATGCAGCGACGCGGTATGACGCAGCCACTCCTCATTGGCGGCGCAACGACTTCGCGGACGCATACGGCGGTGAAAATCGCGCACAACTACGGCGGAACAGTTGTTCACGTTTTGGATGCAAGCCGCGCTGTGCCTGTTGCCGGCAGCCTTATCAATCCTGAAACCAAAGAGAAATTCAACGCTGACGTGAAGGCGGAATACGAAAAAATCCGAACGGATTATGCCTCACGGCAATCGGATAAAAACTTGATTCCGATAGCTGCTGCGCGGAAGAATAAACTTAATTTGTGGGCAAATGGAACGAGTAATGGTACGGTGAAGAAGGCGGAGGTATTGTAATATGGATGGTTTGCGACTTGTAAAATTTCTTGATGATATTATGTATGACGTAGATTCAACAGGCAAAACTAAAGATGATATTGAAGCAGAAAAAGCAATTTGGATACCTGAGGAGCAGCATAATATCAAGCGAAATAACGATTCTTGGGTTTGGAATGGTCTTACTTTTGAAGCTCCAACACAAGAATATTTGGCTGAACAAGAAAGACTTAAACAAGAGCGACAGACAAAATATGAACTGGAAACGAAAAGGCACTATCTTGCTCTTGGTCAATTTCTTGTTCGATTTGAACATACAATGATGTTAGCTCAACAATTAGCCGAATATCTCCTATCTGCAAATGGACTTAACTTTGAGCTATCAAAGATGTTTATTAGAAGCAACGAGGTGACAGCGGGTAAGCTATGTGAATTGCTTCAAAAGATAATAAATCGTACAGATGTGCTGAATACTTACCTAGAAACCAAAGATTTGATTTTGATATGCTTAAAATTGCTACAGCTTGTTATTAATGAACGCAATGATATTATTCATGGCAAACTATTTGTTGGTTATGTGAATGGAGATGATGAGTCATTTTCTTCATTTCGTGGATATAGAGATAAAATTTCCACAACTGGTCATGAAAGGAAATCCTTTTTGTATTCTGTTGAGGATATAGAACGTCTTATTATGCGCTGTAAAGCAATGGAGGATTGCTTTAGAAATTTTCATTTTTTAGGAATGACGGGTTGGGATGCTGGAAAAGAAACTATAGTAGGAGGACCGATTCAATCTGTCCGAAAAGCTATCGCTATAGCCTTATCTCAAAAAGATTTTTGGAAACAACCCAATAGTCAGAGAGAAAATGAAGCTAAAAGTATATTGCCGGAGCTTCAAAAATATATTGATGCTTATCCTCAGGAAGGGCAGATGTTCAGATTAGATTGGAAACCCCTTACACTTTAACTTTTCAAATTATGACCGCAACACTCACCGCCGTCTATGAACGGCACGGCAACTGGTATATCGGCTATGTGGAAGAACTTCCGGGTGTAAACATCCAAGAAGCCACAATCGAAGAAGCCCGCGAGAGCTTGCAGGAAGCTGTACAGTTGATTATTGAAAGCAATCGTTTTCTAGCGCAGCAAGGCGAGCACTCCGCCGATACGGTACGTGAAGATTTATACGTTACCGTATGAAACGCGGAGATATACTACGATATTTGGCAGCGCATGGATGCTTGTTCCTGCGTGAAGGCGGCAAACACACAGTCTATTACAATCCCGAAAATTCAAAAACCTCGACTATTCCCCGTCACAATGAAATCAAAGACATCTTGGCAAAAAAAATCTGCAAGGATTTGGGCATACCGCCAATTCGATAAAACCTTGCTTCTCTGGACTATCTTCCTTTGCAGTTCTTTTGCTCTTGCACCCCGCATCTCCGCCCAAGAGCAAGCCGACCTCATCCTCCACAACGCCCGCGTCTATACAGTCGATGGTGCGTTTTCCATTGCCGAGGCTGTTGCCGTGCGGGATGGAAGGATTGTAGCAGTGGGCACATCGAAAGACATTCTAAGCAAGTGGAAAGCGACGCAAACGATTGATGCGAAAAAGAAATTTGTCTATCCGGGCTTCTACGACGCTCACGCGCACCTTTACGGCTACGGTAGTGGGTTGCAAGTGGCGGACTTGACCGGAACGCGCTCCTACAAAGAAGTGCTGGAGCGCCTCAAGGCATTTCGCAAAGCCAATCCCGATAAACGCTGGATTCTGGGACGCGGTTGGGATCAGAACGACTGGGCAGTGAAAACTTTCCCCACCAAAGAATCGCTTGATGCCTTGTTTCCGGGCGTTCCCGTATGCCTGACGCGAGTGGACGGACACGCGCTTCTGGCAAGTTCCGCCGCTCTTGCGCTTGCCGGAATTACGGAAGAAACCCGCGTGGAAGGCGGCTTGGTGGAAAAAGTCGGTGGTAAACTAACAGGAATCGTGCTGGACAACGCAATGGATAAAGTAACAATGCGTATTCCCAGCCCTACCGAAAAAGAAGTGGAAGAAGCCATTATCGCTGCCGAGCGCCGTTGCTTTGCCGTCGGGCTGACAAGCGTTGCCGAAGCGGGCGTTTCGCATGAACTTGTTGAAACCTATAAACGCCTTTATGCCGCAAAGCGTCTGGATATGCGCGTCTATGCGATGCTTACACCAACGGATGAAAACGTTGACCGCTATTTGCAGCAAGGCGTGTATCAGACGGATTATTTAACCGTGCGCTCCTTCAAGGTGATGGCAGACGGCGCGTTAGGGTCGCGGGGGGCGTGTTTGCTGGAGCCGTACAGCGACAAACCAAACACACGCGGTTTTCTCACCTTCGATCCCGCATGGATGGAACGTTTCGTGCAGCGCGTAAGCAAAACGCAGTTTCAAGTCAACACGCACTGCATCGGCGACTCGGCAAACCGCATCGTGCTTGACCTCTACGGCAAAGCGCTGGGTATGTTCGGCAGAACCAAACGCTGGCGCATCGAACACGCGCAAGTGGTCACGCGCGAGGACGTACCAAAGTTCCGTGAATTTGGCATTATTCCTTCGGTGCAGCCCACGCATTGCACCTCCGATATGCCGTGGGCAGGCGACCGCTTGGGTGCAGAGCGCGTCAAAACAGCGTACGCCTTCAAAGACCTCTACGAACAGCGTGGTTTAGTAGCGCTTGGCAGTGATTTTCCGGTGGAAGACATCAACCCGCTCTACGGCTTCCATGCTGCGGTTGCGCGTCAGGACGCACAAAACAAGCCCCAAGGTGGTTTTCAAACAGACCAAGCGCTGACGCGGGAAACAGCACTGCGTGGCATGACGCTCTATGCGGCATTTGCGGGCTTTGAAGAGCAGTTAAAAGGTAGTTTGGAAGTGGGTAAATTGGCGGATATGGTGGTGTTGGAAGATGATATTATGACCACACCAGTCCAGAAGCTGCGTAGCGTGAAGGTGCTTGCGACGATTTCGGGTGGGAAGATTGTGTATAAGAAATAGTTCTACAAACATTTGCCGCACAAGACAATGACCATTACTCTGAAAAATTTCGGTCCAATCAAAGAATTGGCGATGGACTTGACGAAAAACCTGCACCTGCTCTATGGCGAGAGTAGTGTTGGTAAGTCGTATGCGGCATATTGCGTTTATCTATTATTGAGTCGATTACAAGAACCATTACTACGAAGTGGAAGGCATATTCTCCCAGAAGATAGTACAGTAGATACAGCACTTTTGGAAATGCTAAATAACTCACAAAGACAAGGGCATAACGAGGTAGAAGTAGGTTCATCTGAATTCTCTATCTTATTTCTGGACACTCTGGCAGAAGCCCTTAGTGATATTTTAATCCCATTGTTCCAAGCTACTTTTGGCAATCGTCTTGAAGAACTAAATAATGAGCACACTCATGGGATCTTCTCAATTTGGCTTTCTACAGACATATTAGATCTCATATTTTCCTCCCGACACGAGTTAGGTCCTTTACATTTAACAGGGTTTATACCTAGAGTACCAATCGTCATCCAGCAAAATCAGCAAGATAGCCCCAGTTATAGCATAGTGAAATTCGAGAATGGGCGCATTGTTGCAAGGTCACAAAAGACATTTTCTGCCCTTTTACGTAACTATATCATTCAATCCATTAGCGCGTCGTTACAATCTATTGGCTCAAAGATGTATTATTTACCCGCTTCTCGACTAGGGCTGTACAGAATGCATACATCTTTCTCACCCATTATTGCCGAATTGGCAACTCGGCGTTTTGATTTACGCAGCCCAATTAATTTGCCCTCACTGACAACACCGGATGCCGACTATATTCAACAACTCGCACAGATACAAACCCATACTACAACTTCACCACTTACGACACTTGCAGAACGTATAGAACATGAGGTAATCAAAGGAACAATTCATTTTGAGGAACAGACAAAACGCATCGTTTTTCAACCGAAGGGTACCAATATCTGGCAAGATATTTCTCATGTATCTTCGATGGTGGCTGCCCTTGCGCCACTTGTATTATACTTAAAATATATTCTCACAACACCAAGACCACCAGAATTGCAATTTCGTGAATTGAAAGAAAACGCTTCAACACAAGAACAGGAGGCATTTCAAAAAAGAGGTATTTTCTTGGTTTTTGAAGAACCAGAAGCACACCTCCACCCCACAGCACAAGTCAAACTCATGGAAATTCTGGCAGAACTGACGAAGTATAATGTGCGTGTGATGCTCACGTCGCACAGCGATTTTATGTTTAGCAAGCTGGGCAATCTAGTTTTGGGTGATGTTATTGATGAAAAAGATATTGCCGTGTATCATCTTGTAATGACCGACGAAGGCAGTATTGATGCGAAAGATATGCACATTACAAAACAAGAAATTCGGGAAACGAATTTTGCCGATGTTTCTGAAGACCTTTACGATGAGCGTTTGGAACTTATTGAACGACTGAACGAACAAGCGGAGATAGCATAAAATGGATCTATTGGAGCAACTGCACAATGATACTTTACTGAGTCGCTATATTTGCGATAAGTGTGAAGAAAACAATATAGGCGTTCTTTTTGATGAAGAGTCTCATCATATCATTTTGAACCCCGAATCATACTATAAGAATCAGCATCTTGGCAAGACTATCAACATGATAGACTGCTTTATTGTGCAGCGGTGCAGGGATAATAGATACAAGGTAATTTTGATTGAATTGAAAAATATTGATTCCAGTAAACGAATTGACGACGAGGCAAGAACCGATATTATTCAAAAGTTTAATAGTTGTTTGAATGACTTCATGCTGCGTGATTTTAAGCAATATTTTGACCGTCACTATACTCTCAAGCTATATTTCATTTCAAAATTGAGTATGTCCGCGGCTTACAGCAAACTCACAAAAGACATTGATAGAAATAGTAGGCTTCGGAATTTAATGACCCAAACATTCTCTTTTCGCAACAAAATATATCTCATTGAAGCGCAGCCCAATAATTTCGCAATACAACCTTGCTAAACAGACATTCAAAATCCCATGCTCGCCATACGCCACCACACATTCGGCACTGCCGACGTTCTTCAATTAGACGAACTCCCTACGCCCGTACCAAGTGCCAATGAAGTGCTAGTGCGCGTCTCGGCGGCTGCGGTGAACCATTTCGATATTCTTTCGCGGGGTGGGATTATTCCTGAAATGCCGCTTCCGCGCATTGTTGGGATTGATTGTAGCGGCATCGTGGAGCGTTACACAGGCTCTCGCACGGACATTGCAGAAGGAACGCCCGTCGTGATTCTGGGTGAGCGCATGGGCAACGGACGCGGGCAGCACCGTCCGGGCGCGTACGCTACGCACGTTTGCATCCATGAAGAGGAAGTATTTCCTGTGCCTGAAGGGCTTGATATGACAGCCGTAGCGTGTTTGGGTATTTCCTACCTCACGGCATGGTACGCGCTCACACGCCGCTACAAACTCCAAGCGGGGGAAACAGTACTGATACAGGGCATTGGTGGCGGTGTGGCGAGTGCTGCGTTTCAGATTGCACGGGCTTTGGGGGCAGAAGTTATTGCGACCACCAGCAATGAAAGCAAGCGTTCACGCGCTCTGGAGCTTGGCGCTATGGCATCGTTGAATTACCACAATGATGATATTCCCACTGCCGTCCGCACCACGACCGATGGTAAGGGTGTACATCTGGTTTTGAATGCTGTTGGCGGAAAAACTATTCAAGAGGGACTTTTATGCTTAAAAAACAATGGAACGCTGCTCACCATTGGTACTGCCTACGGACGCGATTTTGCCTTCGATGGCTTTGATTTTTTACTCCGCGAACTGAATCTTGTCGGCGTGGACATTTCGCCCCACACTCCGCATGAACGCTATGCCTTTATGCTGGAATTAATGCACCTCATTCGTGACGGACGCTTGAGCGTTTTGGTTGACAAGACTTTTCCACTTCATGAAGCTGCCGAAGCTCATCGCTACGTAGAATCACATGAGCAATTTGGGAAAGTTGTTCTGCTGCCGTAGCGGAGGGAAGTACATCGAAGCAAGGGGGGACAATTGTTATTTTACCGGTAGCCATAATTTTCGTAGCACTTCACTCATATTTTTGCTACCTTATTCAACGAAATATTTGCAGCCGATAAAAGGATAACGCGCAAAGAAGCCTCAGTATTTCGTACTACACGCTATTTTCCAATACATTCATAAAGGGGTTAATGTATGAGTCTTTCAAGACTTTTTTTTGCTGTCATGTTTCTCTGCTTCTGTGCGCTCAGTCCCGTGCAATCTCACCCTGTTGGTGAGGCTATTGGCAACACGGCACACGCACTCAGAACGTGGACAAATACGGCAACCAAGACCTCACACGTCGGAACATTTCTGCTTATCCACAAGGACGAAGTATTTCTGGAAGATGCTGCGGGCAAGGTCATTGCTCTTCCGTACAGCACTCTTTCTGTGGCTGACAGAGCGATTGCAGACGAACACCGTGAGCGGATTCGCACTCTCAATCGTAGCCCTGAATTCACGCGCCTTGCATTTACCGCGCCAGTCTTGGCACGTCCGAGCGCAATCGTACATAATGATGCTGTCAGCCTCACTATTCTTGGCATTGGTGGCGTACTTACACTGATACTTTTAGGGTTGTTTGGTGTGGGAACGCTTCAGCTTCTTCGCAATCGTCGCCTTAGTCTGCGCGTTAGTATTTATGCAGCTTCTACGGCATTGCTACTGGCATTGCTTTTTCTCGTCTCCCCCACTGAGCCAATACATCTTCTAGCGCAAACGCTTAATGTGTACAGCAAAGGTATCGCCTACCCTATACCTGTGGCAAATATTCGTAGTCTGAAGCTCAATCCGAAAGTTGTGATTTCCAGTACACTTTCTTCGACAGCAATGTCATTCGATGTCAGTGCCGTTGATAGCATGAAAATTATCAGCACCACTACTGACCCTGCACTCATGGATGCTGCCTTTGCGCCCTACAAGCCCTCAGTGACGACATCATGGGACGACACCTATTTTTATGCGGCGGGCAATGGAATTCCGGCACAGCATAATATGATGATTGGCATTACTGCGTGGATAGCGCAAGTGCCGATTCCGCACCCGTACACAGGAACGAACAAGTGGTCTATTCCGCTTAAACCGGAATTGGCTGCCAGCCCGCTCAGTATTCGCACGAATTTTATGAAAGGCGCAATTGCTATTGCTGTGAATGGTCTCCCAATTTTTAATGCGCTGAATGCAGGCGGTGAGGACTCGAAAGCAAAAGGCGAACTCGACCAATGGGGCGGGCACTGCGGACGCGCTGACGATTATCATTACCACGTTGCACCATTACAGTTCGAGGCGACATCAGGCTTGAAGCCCATTGCCTTCGCGCTGGATGGCTATGCGGTCTATGGTGGAAAAGAACCCGACGGAACTGCAATGGCAGCACTCGACCAATACCACGGACACACGGGCGACAATGGCGTGTATCACTATCACGGCACGACGACTTCGCCATACATGATAGAAGCAATGCGGGGTAAAGTTTCGCTCGACCCCAGAACAACGGCGCCGGAGAACCAAATTATTCCGCAAGCTATGACCACGCCGCTCCGCATGACTCCTTACCCCATCAATCCCAATTCGACTATCACCAATCTGACCGCAAACGCTGCCGGAAACGGATATTTGCTGGAATACACAACGGCGGGCAAAAAAGGTTCGGTCAATTACAGCTGGACAGGGAACGGTCTCACTGGCTCGTACACGTTTACGTTTACCGACACTGATGGCAAAGTAACAGTTCAAACCTTTCAACGATAATTATCCTATTTTCCCATTTTTTATTCAAAAACGCCATGAAACGAAATCTTCACAACACCGCACTAATCCTTGCTTCTTGCACACTTGCGGCAATATTTGTCTTTTTTGCCAATATCTCTCTACAAGCGCAAACACTGAACATCGTCACAAAAACGTCCACGGTACAAATCAAAACCACCGATATTGACAGTGCGACCGTCCAAACCACGACGTTCACGATTATCAAAAGAGACAAAACAACGCAGGTTATCGCTATCGCGGATATTCTCCGCATGACCTTTACGCTTCCAACGGGCGTTGCCAATACAAATAATACCGCAAACTTGGGTAATATCTTGGGGCTTATCAAAGCATACCCGAACCCTGCAAACACGACAACCGCTATTGAGTATGAGCTTTCACAGCCCGCAAGCGTAGAAGCGCGGATAGTGGATGCATCGGGAGCGCTCACCAAAACAATTTCTCTCGGCGTGCAGCAATCGGGAGCGCAAACAGTACAATGGGATGCAACGAACAATGCCGGTGCGACCGTTGCCAGTGGCTCGTACACGTGCGTTATTCGCACAAGTAATGGCGCGATGATTACGCAAAAAATCATCATTATTCGCTAAATGTTCTTTGCATCCTTTACTCCCCTTATTATTATGCGACAATTTTTCTTTCTCGCCCGAATCTCAGGCGTGTTCATACTGGCGATGCTCTGTGGCGTTGCCGTAGCGCGTGGACAAACACTCACCATTTATAGCAAGGGTGCGGCAACAACGCTCAAAACATCGGAGATTCGCAGCATCAAGTTTGACAAAACAATGACAATTCAAAGCGCGACTTCGACGACGGTTTCGTCCTTTGAATTTAGTGCAGTGGACAGTTTGAGCATTACGACGACAAGTAGTGTTGCCGCCAGTTCCGGCACCTTTACGCTTCTGAGTTCTGCTTTCGTCAATAATGGCGAACTGCCCAAAGAATACACCTGCGACGGCGCAAGTGCTTCACCACCGGTGAACTGGATAAATGCACCCGCAAGCACAAAGAGCTTTGTGCTGATTATGCACACTGTCGTTGGTCCGACCCCGGGGATGCCAAACCAAAACGATACTCATTCGTATATCATTCTCTACAACATACCAGCTACGACCACAAACATTCCCAAGAATGTTTCCGGTGTGGGACTCTTTGGCATTAACTCGGTGAATGGCAAAACAAGCTATTCTCCGCCATGTTCGCAAGGTCCGGGTGCAAAATTGTACACGCTCACCGTGTATGCACTTTCGGCAGACCCCGTACTAACGGTTCCGCAAACATCCGTCACACGTGATATTATGCTTGCAGCCATCAGCAAAATCACACTGGGACAAGCAGCTATCAACGTCACCTATACGCGATAATTTTTCTACAATACTGCACTGAGAACAAAACGAATATGAAAAACATCAAGCACGTACTAACGATATTCTTCGGGGTTTTCATCATCGTGGGCGGAATCGTCCATTTTGTAAAGCCGGAAATGTATCTTCCTTTCATTCCGGACTTTTTACCCGCAACGCTAGTCAATTATGCTTCCGGTGCGGCAGAAATCCTTATCGGCGTATGCGTTTTTATTCCCCGCTTCCGCTCGCTCGGCACGCTGGGAATACTTGTTCTCATGGTGGCGTTTCTGCCATTGCACATCGTTGATGTTTTCAAGGAACAGCCTGCTATCGGCAGTCACAATCTTGCGCTCATACGCTTACCGCTTCAGTTTGTTCTGATTGCATGGGCTTGGTTTATCCACAAACAATAATCCATAAAATTTTATGAAGACTATGCTTCACAATACACGTACATTCAAGACACATTTTTATCAGGCTTACGGGCTGTTGTGCTTTGCCGCTGTTATTTGTTTTGCTCACGTTTCTCTCGACGCACAAACGCTGAACGTGTACAGCAAAGGCAAAGCCACCGCTATCAAAGCCAGCGACCTTCGCAGTGTCAAATTTGACAAAACAATGACGATTCAAAGCACCACCTCGGCGACAGTAACGTCGTTTGAACTGAGTGCAGTAGATAGCATTACCGTTACGGCAGCACAAACAACGACGACCTACAAAGGTTCTATTTCTAAAGGCGTAGCAGATTCGACATGGGTGCAAGCAATTGTAACTTCCTGTACGGGAATGTTCACGCTGGGACGCTCCGGTAGAGTCAAGGACGCAAGCGGTGTTTCGTGGGTTGTGCCGATGGCTGTTAATGCCGGTCGCGCCATTCCCGACTTGTATAACCCTTGCTCCGGCAACAACACGGCGGACACAAGCAACCTCGAAACATTTGTCATTGACCCTGACGGTGTAGTGATTACGGCGTACATTCATGCAGACAATTATTTTGAATTGTACGTCAACGGCACATTTGTCGGGCGTGACCGTGTTCCCTTTACGCCCTTCAACTCAAGCATTGTCCGCTTCAAAGCAAAATATCCCATTACCTACGCTTTTAAGTGCGCCGATTGGGAAGAGCATTTGGGCGTGGGTATGGAATATGACACCTACAACGTTGGTGATGCGGGAATCGTAGCCTATTTCAGCGACGGAACAAAAACCGATGAGACGTGGAAAGCGCAAGTATTCTACATCGCGCCCTTAGACAATCCTGCCTGTGTGGTGGAAAATGCCGACGGCACACGCACCTCTATCAACTGCACCAGCAAGCCGACGTGCTCCTCCACCAAGAATCCAAGCGGTTGCTATGCCTTGCACTATCCCGTGCCGGAGGGCTGGGAACTCCGCACGTTTGACGATAGCAAGTGGCCCGCAGCTTCTATTTTCACCGAAGCGCGATTTAGTCCCAAAGAAGGATATACGAACTATCGAGGTCTTTTCCGCGATGGGAAATTTATTTGGACAAGCAATCTGGATTTAGACAATTTTGTCATCTTGCGGAAGACGGTAACGAAATAGGAATGTTTTTGAATCGCAGATAAAAAGCCGCCATGAGACCGTTGATTGTCTCGTGGCGGCTTTTTGTTTTTACGCCAATGTTGTTTCAACAAAGTAGGTCATTGCCTTGCTCATAAACGCACCAAATCCGAGAACTTGCACACCGTCAACTTCAGTAAAACGTGTGTCTTCGATGTACAATTCCCCCAAGCCCTGAAATTGTGCGGCTTGGTTGTCCGATGAGGCAGAAGTTCCCCAGAGCGCACGAGTGAGCGCGTAGTGGCGAACAATTCGCTCTTGCACCGCATCAGAAGTGGGATCTTGGGCGGTCATAGTAGAAAGTATTTTCCAATTTTCCTTGAAATCCTCTCTAAGTTTCGCAAGGTCGGATTTATTCATTTTGCGCAAGGCTTCTTCGGATTTTTTGACGGCATTGCCCCAGTGTTTGTGCGCTTCGTCGCGGTACGTGGTTGCAAATTCTTTGGGCAACCCCTCGTAAAGTTCTTCTGGTTTCATTTGGAAGTCTCCTTCATTCCTAGTGTGTATTATGTGATTGATGGTTTTATCAATCGTTTCAAGCAAGGTATCAAGTCGTTCTCGCTTGGCAGCGAGCGATATTTTGTGCTGCGATAGCGCCTGAACAATATCAAAATCCGGCGAATCAAGTATCCGCCCTATTTCCTCAAGGGAAAAATCAAGTTCTTTGTAAAACAAGATTTGCTGTAAGCGTAGTAATTCTTGTTCGCCATAAAGACGATAGCGCGATTCTGTGCGGTTGGCAGGCTTCAGCAAGCCAATTTCGTCGTAGAGATGCAATGTACGCACACTCACGCCTGCAAAAGCGGCAACTTGCCGGACGGTGTAACTGCTCATGGCTGTTAATAAAAAGTGTCGATAAAAAATTTATGCGAAAAACTCTGAATCACGGATAATATCACGTGCCGGAACAAACGTTGCCTCAGCAACACTTTTGCCCGTGCGCCTGAGATATGCTTGAACTACATGATACCCAAGCGCGTATCCCGCAAATGCCGGAACTCCGACGCGCTCAATACCGTACTGAGCACCTGCAAAATCATCGCCAAAAATGTAACCTCGTATGACGCCAAACCCAGATTTTTCTAGCGCGTCAGCAAAGATGCGCTTTGTTTCAGGTAGTCGTGCCATGTCGAAATCTGTTACCCAATAGCCGATAGTGTCTTCACCATAAAGTTCCTTTGCAAACGATTCGGCAAGTCCTTCCATAATCATATACTCGCCGACTGTCCATGTTGCTATATTGACGGGGAAAATGCGAGCCAGAATGTTGTGATGCAGTTCATGTGCGGTACAGGCTTTGATGCGATGCAGATTATAGGCATCAGGAACGCCGTAGATGGTCATAATCCAACCCGGAATTGCTCCAAAGCCCGAATATCCGCGCTGTAAAGGGATAGTGCTTAAATCAGCAAGCATCAAGCCGAACGTCACATCACGCTCCGGCACAGGGAATCCCGAAAAAGCCTTCGCTCCGTCTTCAAGAGCTTGCCGTGATTGATTCCATGCATCTGCTGCTATCAGCGTTTGAAGATGTTTGTGCATTTGCTCTCGCTTTTCGCCTTCAAAGTGAGCCGAAGAAAGTCCCCAACGCGCCAGTGACTGCTCGGCATCGCCACCGCCCATCACGTTGACCAGCCCGCGAAAAGGTTCAATAATTTCTTGGCGAAAAATGTCCTTTTTTTGCTCATTATCCAACGAAGAACAAAGTTTACTGTATGTTGCCGCCGTATCAAGAATAGTATAGTTCATTGCCGTTATTTTAATGTGGATTATTCACGAGTTACGCATGATTTGCAAATCCACAACAAATATAGGCACTGACGTAAGGTGAGAGTCAAGAACTTTTTTCACTTTGCCGAAAAAAAATTCTTTTTTTGAGGAAATGACGCTGTGTAAGCGCTGCTGAAACGTAACAAAGGGCACCACCCACGACAGGCAGTTCCCTTGTTGTACAACGAAAAATCTTCATACCATCCTTACGGTATCAGAGACAACGCCTTTTCCAAGACTTCATCGCGCCCGGCGCGGACACCCTGCACCGTCCGCACAGCAGGAATAGTTGGCTTGATACCGACAAGGTGATGCTGCGAGCCGTCGTGCTTGAGGACTTTCATACCCGTCCAGCGTATTCTACTCCCACTTGGGAGATTCAGTATATTCACATTCCCATCGGCTCCGGCTGTTGTTTCGCCGACAATTTCGCCCAATTTGTAATGCTCCACGATGCTCATAATATCTTCTGCCTGTGAGATTGCACCGCCCCCCGTCAAAAATACAATTTTTCCTTTCCATCGGGGCAGTTTTGGCGGCACACGCCAGCGTCCACTTGTGTCGTAGTCCTGCACGTTCTCGTGGTCGGGGTAGATAATTTGCGGTATGAGGTAGCGAGGTGATAATAGCGCTGAATCCGTCAAGTAGCCTAATATTTCCGCATTCCCGTTTTGGGGATAACCTCGCATATCTAGCACAATACCTTTTGCCTGAGCAAATTCGTTTGCTTTTGCTTCAATCTCAGCGACAGAAACCTGCGCTAGATCAATATACCACACAGCACCTCGCGTTGTATCCTTATTCTGTGAGCCGCTTATTTGCTTGATGGCAGGATGTTCAAATAACGCAACTTCTCTCGCAGGCTTGCGATCAAGTGCTATTGATATAGTATCTTCTCCTCGCTGCACGGCGAGATATGCTCTTTTCGATTCGGAACGCGTGAGATTCTGTGCGGCTTGGTAACGTTTGTACTGTGGACTGCCGGAAACAAGATTTTCCTCTTCCTTCAGTAATGCCCATGCTTGTTTGCCGTCAACAGTCAGCAGCACGTCGCCTCGTTTCAAAAGAGAATCTGCAGAAGTCATCACAACGGGTTTTCCTTCAACGTTTTCAATAGTTGCTGGCACGATTCGATTTGTCTCGAAACTATAGAACTCTGCATGACCATCGTGCAGACCAGCCAGCATTTTCCGCATAATAGTTCCAAAATCTTTTGTGGACGTACACCGAAGTGTAGCTTGGAGAGCTACAGTAAGAGTAGAATCCCAATTTGTTTCTCCTACATCAAAATACGGATAAAAATGTTGTAGGACATTCCACGCCATAATGACATTTGCAAGCCTAACTGATTCCTGCTCCATAGATCGTTTTGCAAATTGTATTGCATTCAAGGAATCTTGAAACAATGCAGATAGCGCAAGAGTACTTGTTGTAGTTGACCCAAGGGTCTTTTTTCCGTCGGTGAATAATACGAGCGGCAAGGCACATTGCAAGCCTCCTCCGAGTTCCTTAATGAGCAATTCATCATTATTTGGTTTTGCTGTAAATATTCCTTGTCTGAAGCTAGATTCACGAGTTCCGACATCTTCGATATGGAGGCTACGTTTGCCATGATATCTCTCTTCAGAACTTGCCGTCATAATATGAGCCTTGTTAAGACTACACTCCCAAGCCGGAAACACATCATTGCCAAGGTTATCCTTCTCAACAATTTCAAAACTATGATTATCAAGATGAAATGGTTTCCATGGTCCTCTATATTCATTGTCTGAGAACCAAAGCCGTACATTATCCACCCAAAATTTTCCTCTTCCTATCGGTAGTATGGCTATCTGAATATTTTCGGGTAATAGTTGCCGTGTAGTAATTAGTAAACTAAAATCCGACCACGCTGGCGAAACAATAGGTTGATCAATAGAAGTACCTCTTGCCCTTTTTTTACCACCCACACTCGTTGCTTCAAAATAAAGAAGTATTCCACCGTCATCATCTTTCAGGTCTGTTCGCAAAGCAACCGATAGTTTAACATATTTATCTCCTAGGGCTTCTAAAGTAGAGTTGGAGGAACGGATGTAATATGAAAGAATACTTTGTATTTGCTTACCTGACTTAGCATATTCAGCACCATTCCGATTCAGGCGTACACTTCGGTATGGAGTATTGATACCATAAAGATTGAACACACCAACGCCAACACCCTTATGTTGCCACGCCACAGGTTTGAATGAAGTGTTATTGGTAGCCTGAGCAACTGCTTCGGGTTTCTTCCCTGACTGTAAAATTTGTAGTGTTGGAGCAATCGGTAAAAAGAGTTTTTCCAGAATGGTTTTTAACTCGCCTGTATTTCGAGCATTTTTGACTTTAGCTGTACCATAGACAGCAAATTTATCCCATGGAATTTGTATAGCTTCATCGCTGGGATGGAAATAACGTACATAGCCATATAGTTTCGTGAAAGCACGAAGATTAGTAAAAATTTGATTTTGTGACGGAAGCGAAGGCTTTTGCACACTGTTATTCGACGCAGGCTTGACAACACGCTGTTTCTTCTGTGCACAGACAGACCACGGAAAAGTGAGTACAATTAAACCAGTAAGGACAAGGACAGAACGTATCTTCATATGGCTCTATAAAATGAAAAAAAATAAAAGGCATTGTTTCTGAATACTACACATGGATTATATGAGTCACGTTACAAGGAACTGCCCACCACATCCTTACGGCATCAGCGACAACGCCTTTTCCAAGACCTCATCGCGCCCGGCGCGGACACCCTGCACCGTCCGCACAGCGGGAACAGTTGGCTTGATGCCGACAAGATGATGCTGCGAACCGTCATGCTTCAGCACTTCCATTCCTGTCCAGCGAATACTTGACCCACCCGGAAGTCTGAGTATATTCACATTCCCATCGGCTCCGGCTGTTGTTTCGCCCACAATTTCACCGAGTTTGTAATGCTCCACGATGCTCATAATATCTTCTGCTTGTGAGATTGCACCGCCGCCCGTCAAAAATACGATTTTTCCTTTCCATCGGGGCAGTGTGGGTTGAACATGCCAGCGTCCGTTTGTGTCGTAACCCTGCACGTTCTCACGGTCGGGGTAGATGATTTGCGGTACGAGGTAGCGAGGTGATAGCAGCGGCGAATCCGTCAAATAGCCTAATATTTCCGCGTTCCCGTCTTTGGGATAACCTCGCATATCGAACACAATTCCTTTTGCTTGAGCAAATTCATTCGCTTTTGCTTCAATCTCGGCAACGGAAACCTGTGCCAAATCAATATACCACACCTTATCGGTGAGCTGTGCGCCTCCTATTTGCTCAAGAGCGGGATGCTCGAAAACACTTCTCTTGTCTAATGGCTTACATTTGGCTGTAATGTCCATCAGCTCCCCATTGCGGTTGATAGTCAGGGGCAGTTCTTTTATCATCGAATGAATAATATTATCCACCGCTTCCGCTCGTTTCCATTGGGGTGTGCCGGATGTGAGTCCCTCCTCTTCAGCAAGGCGTACTCTGGTGTCGTAGCCGTCCACCTTTACTATCACATCGCCACGTTTCAAGAGCGAATCCTGCGAGGCAATAATAACGGGTTGTCCTTCAATATTTTCCACTTTTACGTTTAGGGCAAAGCCGTTCGGCATATAATGATACCAAGCGTGTCCGTCGCGCAGTGCGGCTACCATGTTCCGCATGACTTTGACAAAAAAGTATGCGGATGTGTTTCTGAATGCTTCAGCAAGAGTGACGGTGAGAACAGAATCCCAATTGGTTTTTACCTTATCAAAGTATGGATAGAAGTGCTGGAAAACATTCCATGCGACGACAACATTGGCGAGGCGAGTAGGTTCTTGCTCCAGTTGCTCCGCTTTGCCTTGGATATCCTTGGACAGAATCTTTTGTAAATTCTCAAATGCTGCCATACTTTTTGGTGTGGAGCCAAGTGTGTTGGTATTATTCGCATACAAAGCAATCGGTAGGACGCACCGCAAACCGCCGGCAAGGTCTTTGGTAATGGTCTCGCCGTCTTTTGGCTTTGCAGCAAATAGTTCTTTGTTGACGACGGTACGCTCTTGGGGAGATAGGCACTGAATGAAAGCACAATAATTTCCCTCAAATGGATTGTCTTTGCTCGGTGTAATCGAATAACCTCCACTGCCATTGGCACCCTTATAGGTCTGCCGACCATTGCTCAGTGTCACGAATTTCTCGAAACCCGGATTGGGTATGGGAACAGGTTTCCAGGCTTCGGTCGCATTGGCACGGGTGAAAAGACGCATATCATCTATCCAGAGTTTGCCTTTTCCACTCAAAAAGCAACCGCAATGAATGGCTACAGCGCTCGTATCTACGCGACCAACTATGGTATATGTACTCCATTCTGACGACCGGATGGGATGATTTCTCATATTGTCAAAGAATCCAGCATCACCATTATTAGTATGTACCTGCAGCAATAAGTGCCCACCGTCTGGTGAATTAACCTCGCTCACCCGCACAGCTGCTGTGAATTTAATCTCTTTGCCACGTAATGGTAGAACCGGATTGTTCGTGAAGGTCATAAAAGGATGCCCAATGCTTGTTCCCACACTTGCTATGCTGTGTTTTGGCTTCTCTTCATTTACCACGTTTTTCCGATTAAGGCGCATACTGCGGTACGGTGAATCATCGCCATAGAGCTTATACACTCCGACCCCCAGTCCTTTGTGTTGCCACGCCACAGATTGTACTGTGCCGGAATGTTCGGGAATACCAACGGGTCGAGGTTTCTCATTCGGGCGTAAAATTTGTAGCGTTGGAGCAATGGGTAGGAAAAGCTCTTCGAGCGTAAAAGCGAGTTCGTCGGTGGTACGAGCGTTTTTCACTTTGCCTGCTCCGTAGATAGCGAATTTATCCCAATCTAGTTGAGTCGCCTCGTCGCTGGGATGGAAATAGCGTACATAGCCATACAACCTCGCGAAAGCACGAAGGTTGGTGATGGCTTGCTCTTGTGGCGATAGCGGGAGCGCTTGCACGGTATTATTCAACGCAGACTTGGCACTGGACTTTTTCTGTGCCAAGACCGAGCACGGAAAGGTAAACACGATTAAAAAAGTAAGTACGAGAACAGAACTTATCTTCATAAGGTTCTATGAAATGGTAAAAAATAATGGAAACTATGGCTTCACGATTGCAAGCATGATGCACAGAGAAGGTAAGTGTTCTTTGTCGGCAAAAGGTTACATCCGACGAGGTATCTTTTTTTGAATACCGTACCTCAGAGAGCTTTGAAGGTTGCAGCAAAACCTTGCTGATACGACGTAGGCTGAAAAGAAAAGGCTTTTTCAAATTTACTGCTGTCAAAAAGGTAATCATATTCGGACTGATACAGCATCTCCACTGCTTCTTTGATGTTACCATCGAAAAGACCTGCCATTTGAATCATCCACTTTGCCAGAACCGAATACTGTGCATCTTTGCCCAGCACTTCTCCTGCAACACGTACAAATTCTGCGCCCGTCATAGCATTGCGGTCAGTGGGCAAGTGCCAGACTTGATTGTATGCGCTTTGCGTCATGCCAAGCAGCGCTGTGGCTTTGCCGCCGTCGTGCGTGTAGGTAAAGGTGTGGCGAGTGGTGGCGCTCATCATCAACTGCGCTTTTTTACCTTTGTGGATATTTTTTAGCACCATTTCGTTAAAAAAACTATTCGGTGTTTCCGGTCCGTAGAAATCAGCAGCGCGGGCAATGAGTGCCTGTACCTTACCGGCTTTTACGTCGTCAAGCAGCATTTGTGCGATATGAGCGCGAACTTCGCCTTTTTTGCTACACGGATTTATCGGTGTTTCCTCGGTCATCCAGCCCTCCACCTTGCCATACATATACACATTATCGAAAAAAACCAGTTTTGCATTTGCCTCATGGCAAGCATCCAGCACATTCCGCATGACTGAGGGCCATGTCTCACGCCAAACACGAATGTTGTATTGAAAACCGGCTGTCAAATAAACCACTTCAGAGCCTTTCACCGCCTCAAAGACGTTTTCGCGTTTGGTGATGTCGGCAGAATGAAGAATATCGCTAGAATTGACCGCGCGAGGATTTCGGCTCACTAAACGGATGGGAAGGTTGTGCGAGGCAAGTTCTCGTGCTATGCCGAGAGCAATTGCGCCATTTGCGCCAAGAATAGTGTGCATAGTGGGAAAAAGATAGAAGTGAAGAAAAACGAGTATACGGAGGAATGCGTAACAAAAAAGCGCTCACAAGCTAGACCTGTGAGCGCTTTTATATTTTTTCGAGAGACGATTACTCCTGCCCTGAAGCGGCAAGAATTGCGTCAATATCTATTTCATTGGAATCAGAATGTTCAATTTGACGAGCAGAGCCACCCGTGCCGTTGCGAAGAGCATTGATGATCACATCCGGCAATGCTTCTTTGACAGCAGCTTTGATGTCTTCTTCGTTTGCCAGATGGCGCTCAACGGCTTCTTCCACACGCGAGCGGATAGCATCTGCCATCATATCGTCGGCAAGTGTTTTCGCAATTTTGCCCATGTCCGTTGACATTTGCTTCATAGCCACGCCCAAGCCTTCTTCGCCCAAGCCTGCTGCCACGCGGGTCATATCTTCTGCCATGCCTTTGAGAGATGAAAGCTGGCTCTTGCCGGAATCTTCCATTTTCTTGAGCATCTTGTCCATACGTTCTTCTTCTTCGGTGTAGAAGAGCGAAACAGCCATAAGTGCAAGAAGTGTAAACTCAAGCAAAATAGCCCACAACATCACGGACGGACGAGCAGCCGGAATAAATTTCAAACCGCGAATACCTACCACGATAATCAGGATTGCCGCGCCGCCATATGCAAAACCCGTTACGTTGTTTGCATAGCGCTCGGTGAAGTGGTGCGCCATGTAGAGACGAAGCGCAGGCATAATCTTCCAGCGTGCTTTTTGCCAATCTTGCGCTGCTTTGAGGTTCTCAATCTCCGTCATAACGGCTTCGGAGTACGATTCTTGGATACGACCGTAGAGCGTTTCATTACGGAAGCCAAGAATACCGCTTACCTGCACTTCTGCATCGAAAGCATTGCGGAAGGCAGCCATGACGTTTGCCATCGAGGAGCCTTGTTGCTTCACAGCTGCAATCTCGTGGTCAGGCTGCGTACGCGCCCAGACTTTTGCAAAAATCTGTTTGATGAAGTTCGGATTGTCGTTGTAGAATTTTTCAAAATCACCGTCACGCAGAGCAATAATCTCAACAGTTTCTTTGTTAAAGCCAGTGTTCAGGCGAATTTTTGTTTTGGTGTTTGCCATCTCGCGCTCAAACTTCTGCGAAATAAAGCCAATGCTTGGCGGCAACATCATCGTCAGAATCATACCGAAAAGCATACCCACATCGAAGGCAAGAATGCTAAAGCCCCAGCTTTCGAGCATAATCGCTTCTTCGCCGAGTTTTGGACATTTTACATACCATTCACCAGTTTTTTTGCTATAGCCGTCTTTTTCGACTGATGCCAAAACAACTTTGCCTTGTTCGTTTACCTCAGGCTGCTTTGTTACTGGGTCAATTTTAGGCGCGCTCACTTTTTCTTCACGAGCAGAGAAACCATCGAAGTCAAAGATGAATTCTTTATTGATGTACTCACCTTTAACCGGAACATCCGCATAGTACATAAAGTCACCTTTGGTGTGGCGGAGAGGAATTTTTTCCTCTTTGTCATCCACTTTCACCTTGATAAAACGATCGCCGGTGGTTTTATCTTCCTCCGCTTTGGACGATGCGACCACACCGTCTTTATATTTAACCAGCGTTACTTTCTCATCTTCGGGGTGAAACTGTGAAAGCAAAAAGCCGCGAATAACCGATGGCGTAGCAAAATAATGGAACGAGACCATTATTGCCACAAGAATAAAAATGAATACGCCGTAATGAACTATCGTCGGTTTGTATTGTGAACCGTGGGAACTCATTGTACAAACTCCAAAAAAGTGAAGGATGATTACTATTTACTATTTCGTGTTAATTTGATTTCTCAGATTGGCAGAATGATGCGGATTTCAACAATCCAATTCGGGGTCAGATGTGTAAAACAGAAGCATAGAATTGATTTATGCGTCTCATTACGCTACAAGTACGTGTAATATACAGGCAACTTGTATTTTTTGCAAGAAGATTATCATACTGCATCAAAACAAACGCGCTCCGAACAGGCATTTTCTTCATCACTGCTCAAGCTACACACTTCTTATTTTATTTCCAAACTTCGGACAAAAATCATTTGCGTAGCTGCTCACAGCCTCATTGTTTTCAATGTTATTTCATCGGTGTTAGCTTATACCCACGCTTTCGTAGAAGATTGATAACGCCTTGCTCTCCGGCAAGATGCCCTGCGCCAACGGCAATAAACGTCGGCTTCTGCCGCATAGTGCGCTCCAGTATCGGAATCCATGCACGGTTCCGCTTGTTGAGCAGCACTTCTTCGAAATTTTCGGCTTCTTCGCTTCGGAGCAAGTCCAGCAGCTCGGTAATCTTGCCTTGCTTATACAATTCTGTCACCTTCGGTAAGGCATTGCCCTGTGCTGCCGGATTCATGCTGCTTTTTAGATCGCTCACCAGCATATCGGCTTGCTGTTTGTACGTTAGATAATCAAAAAGAGCAAGCTGTTCCTCAACTGTTTCAATGCCAAGTGTAGGCTTTTTTTGTTGCCGCGCAAGCCGCACAAATTCTTCTTCGTAGGATGTCTGCTCGCAATCCTGCTCGCCTTGCAAGAGCATAGTGCTCAGGAATGTCGGTTTGATGCGATTCATCGGCGGCATAAACGGTATGCCCAGCGAGTCTCGGAAGAAATTGGTAATAAGCGCCATATCTGCCGTGTCCAGAAGCATTTCGAGCGTCGTATCTCCACGCATCATTGCCCCTTTATCCAGCAGCGACATCAAGTCATTTTCCTGTGTCTTCTCCATGTCAATTTCCATTGCAAGTTGCTTTGATTGTGCAAAGGCGCGACGAGTGGCTTTGCTCATCACCACATCAGACTCGCAAATAAGATGAATCGTACCAAAGAGATACGACGGCGCTTTCAAACTATTGCCTTCTATTTTCCACAAAAGCGCATCCACCCTCAGCGCAGGGGATTCCGATACCTTTGCCGTTTGTGCCATTAGCCCTGCTATAAGCGAACAACACAAGAGACAAACGGCAATGGCGAAAAAACAAAGACTGTTGAAAAATCCTACCGACCGCGCCGAAACAACACCCTCCTTGCCGAACGATGCCGTTACGATAAATTTTACCTGATATGAAATCATTGATGGGATGTTTTTGATGATGTGGGAAGCGGAGATTTTTTCTTCGTTGCCGTAGAAGATTGAGGATTTTTGGGTGCAGTGACTGGTGACTTTACCGATTTTCTATCTGTTTCCGTCCGCTGGGTTGTTCCCTGATTATTGATTTGAGCTTCATACCGTGTGCGATATGCCTTGATTGCCCGACAGATTGCGCTTGCCATGCGAGTTTGTCCGCGTTCGGACTTCAAAAACTTCTCGTCGTTCTTATTCGAGAGGAAGCCCGTTTCGATCAGCATATTGGGCATCGAAGCGCCCACCAGCACAAGAAACCCTGCTTGATTCACGCCGCGAATACCGATTTCGCGCAATTTTTTCACTTCAGCGCTGATCATTGCCGCTGCCATATCGCTATACTTCACAAAGGCGCTTTGTGCCATGCTGACAACAATAAATTGCTCGTCTGTAAGCGGTTTGTAGCGCTTGGGATTATCTTCGAGCTTAATAACGGCATTTTCCATCTCCGCCACCCGCACCGCATCATCGTTTCTGCCGGGGCGAAGAATATAGACCTCGAAGCCGTTCGCTTTAGAAGGCTTTTTCGGTGTAGAATTGCAGTGCACACTGATGAAAAGTTTACCGCCGTTTTCGTTGGCAATCTGCCCGCGCCTGTCCAACTCCACAAACGTGTCGTCGGTGCGCGTATAGACGATTTTTGTGCCGTGCAGCTCTTTTTTGAGCATTGCGCCTAATTTTTTAACAATACCAAGCGCGACATCTTTTTCTTTCGTTTTGCCAAAGCCTATTGTGCCGGCATCCTTACCGCCATGTCCCGCATCCAGCACAATCACGTCCAAAGCCCATTTTTTCTTGGCGGAGGCAAAGTCATTATCGCTATGAGTATTTTGCGCAGACTTGCTTGTACTTTTCTCGGTGCCAGCGATTTTGCTTTTCTCCGTACTGTTAGTGTGCGGTGCTGGCGAGGCGGCGGGCTTTTTCTTGACTGATTGCGTGAGAAACCGTGATAGAAGCAGCACACTCACCCAGCGGTTTACAGGAACGGATACAAGTGATTCTTTATTCCTTCGGAAAAGCAAACGCGACGATTTCTGCGGCAAACTGTCCATTTCACGGCGCTTTACGTCATTCGGCAAAATGTACAAGTTTCGTGTTGGCTTGCGAAAGGGCTTTGTGGCGGGAGCTTTCTGTTCGGTGGACGTATCGTTTTTCGCACTATTATTTGTGACTTCGCTGGTTGATTCCTTTTTTACTGGCTCGCTTGAAACCTCCTTCGCGGCAGTAGCAGATTGCTCCGGCGGGGAATATCCGGTGCTGTGTAAATACACCTCCGTTTCGCGTTCATCCACATCGTACACACCGTTGTCTGCCAAAAGACGAAGAACATCATCGAATGGCAAATACACGCGCCCGCCCTGCAATGCCACGGGATGAAGCATCTGCGTCAGGCTAACAGCATTGCTATTTGCCGCCTGCACACCGACCACGTGCGCGTCCACCGCAAAGGCAAGAACATGGCTTGGCAAGAGCAAAACCGCTAGGGTTCCTTCCGCACGAAGTTCGCAGTCCAGTGCTGTTGCCAGCGCCAGAGGCTCAACGTACATTCGTCCCGCAAGCTCGACCACCGTTAGCATCGAGGCAGGTTTGTTGTCCAGATACACTGCGTACCGCGTTGTCGAAAAACCAGCACCATCTTTGAGTACCTGAGCGCTTGGTACGGAAGTGCTTGGCACCTGAGCGCTTATTGTGTGATTGCTACTAAGACAAGAGAGAGAAATCACCCAAAGTACCCTTGCAATAAAAGGCAATAGCCGTAAAATACCAACAAATACTTGTTCGTGGCGGGAGCTTTGCCGTTCGGCGGACGATACTTTTATACAAGCTGCCATTTGTTAATCTAACCACCCTTTTTTGCGGAAATAGAGAAGCATACCGCCGCCAACGGTTACAAGCAGTGCCAATACATAGAAGTATCCATATTTCCAGCGCAATTCCGGCATAAAGTCGAAATTCATCCCATAGAGACCAGTGATGAGCGTGAGCGGCAGGAAAATCGTGGACATCATGGTTAGCACCTTCATAATTGAATTCATGCGGTTCGATGTTACCGACAAATGCGCATCCACCAGCCCGTTGATAATATCTCGATACGATTCGGCAACGTCCACAATACGCACCAAATGGTCATATACGTTGCGGTAATACGCCGTTTCCTCCGTGGAGACAAGCTCAAATTCGCCTCGCGCTAAACGGCTCAAAATCTCACGTTGGTAGGTAGTGATACGCTTGAAACGCTGCATTGATTTTTTAAGGCGTAGAATCTGCACGAGCAAATCGGAACTGTTTGTTGCCACCACTCGGTTTTCTGCCTCTTCCAGCACATCATCAAAATACTCCATCACGGGCGCATAGTGGTCAACGATTTGATCAATGATGATGTGAAAAAGATAATCCGGTCCGCGTCCCAAAATATTCTGATTTTTCCAACAGAGCTGCATCGTATATTCCACCGCCATTGAAGGTTCGTAGTGGTGAGTAACGATATAGTTTTCGCCCAAAAAGGCATTCAGCTGACGGGTACGGAAATTGATACTGAGGGGCGGGTCTTCCTCGTCATCGTCAGTGGAGTGAATCCTCGCACCAAGCGGAATATCCACCGGATTAAAAATGACGTACAGATAATCGCTGTAATCTTCCACTTTCGGGAAGTGGTCGCCTTCTTCGGGCTGGACGCGCTCTCGCTGGCAATCCTCCACAGCCAAGTGATGAAAAAGAAACATCTGAATAAGCACGGTTTCTTCTTCTTGCTCAGTAGGATTGTTCATATCCACCCAGATTGTCCAATCTTTGAAGTCCGGTTCCGTCTGCAAGATACACAGCTCGCGAATAGTAAGCTGTTTGAGTTTTCCGTTGTTATGACCGACGATTGTTACCATGCGTGGGGCAGAAGAAAAATTGTTGGAACAAAGCGCTCAAAAATACGGCTAAATGTGGAATTTCCCACGTTTGATTTCTGCCAATGATACATCAATGCCATTTCTCAACACATTTTACCGATACTCATGGCGCAATAAACAGCACACTGTCTCGTTTGAACAACTATGACCGATTCTTTACCTACTTCCCCAAAACATATTGTTTTTGTTCACGGTATTTTCAATACCGGCAGAGTTTTTGCGCTCATGGTGCGCGATGCCCGCAAATACGGCTTCATACCTCATGCGCCTAGTCTCACTCGTGCCGATGGTCGTGCGAGCCTAAGCGAGCTAGCGCAACAAATTCACACGGTTGTAGAAAGTAGTGTTCCGGCGGGCGAACGATGTCTCCTAGTCGGCTTTAGCATGGGTGGAATCGTTGCGCGGCACTACCTACAAGCACTGGGCGGCAGAGACCGCGTGGAGCGCTTTGTGGCTATTGGTAGCCCGCACAGTGGCAGTATTATGGCATTCGGAATGCCCCGCCGTTATTTTCCGGGTTGTGCCGATATGCGCCCCAGAAGCACCTTTTTACGTCAGCTGCACGAAACGGAACACCTACTGGACGGTCTCCCACGTCTGGCGCTCTACACCCCAAGCGATACGATGATTGTGCCGCCCCGCAGTGCCCAATGGAGCGGCGTAGAAACGCAAAATGTTGGTTTGCATTTCCATCCGTTTATGCCCTATTCGCGGCGAGTACGAAACGCTGTCTGGGAGTTCCTCACGGCGTAAAATGGTTGCATTCCCACGGTAATATAACCCGATGCACGAACCATGTTTTCACGAGCAAACAACGACAGATATACAGATATTTGCTGCAAAAAGCATTTTTCGTGAAAGTCGGACACCATTCCTTGAAAATTCCCGAAAGTCGGACGCTTTTAGGCACTAGAGACAGGCTCTTTTTGTGTATATTTGTGCTTCCTTTTGCAGCATAAAGACTTGTGTTGAAGATTTGACGTCCCTTGCTGTTACATAATTTGTTCTCTCTCCCAATTTTATCCCTCGTCAATATTTTCCGGTACACTATGAACCTCTCCAGTACCCGTTACTATGCCGTCATTTTTTTGACGTTTTTTGTATCTCTGTTTTTGCCACAATTTAGTGCTCATGCCCAAAGCAGTACCCCACTGACAACCTTCCCGACGTTTAACGGTACCGTTTCTGCCATAGGCATTTCTGGTACAACAATCTACGTTGGCGGGAGCTTTACGCAAGCAACGGATGCTCCTGCAAATGGGGGAGTTACGGTAACGCGAAATCGGCTTGCTGCGATTGATATGACCACAGGAGCATTGCTTCCATGGAATCCTAATGCCAATAATAACGTTGGCGTGCTTACGGTGGATGGCTCCACTGTTTATGTCGGTGGAGGATTTACAAATGTTGGCGGACAGATGCGGAATCAAATTGCCGCTTTGGATGCTGTTACAGGAGCTGCAACGGCATGGAACCCAGGCTCAGGGGCGACGGCAATTAATGCAATCGCTGTGAGCGGAACAACAGTGTATGTCGGCGGAGCCTTTAGCAACATTGGCGGACAATCACGAAATAACATTGCTGCCATTGATGCCGGAACAGGTTTGGCTACTGCATGGAATCCCAATGCGGATGCGGACGTAACACGGATTGTCATAAGCGGTGGCACGATATATGTAGGCGGCGTATTTGCGAATATTGGTGGACAAGCACGTAATCGCATTGCAGCATTGGATGCCGCTACGGGGAGTGCCACCTTGTGGAATCCCAATGCCAACAATACTGTTTTATCAATGGCATTGAGTGGAACGACGCTGTATGTCGGGGGGAATTTCACAAACATTGGCGGTCAGGTGCGTAATCGTATTGCGGCACTCAACACCTTAGTCAATACAAACAATGCCACACTATGGAATCCAAGCGCTATTGGAAGTGTTGAAAGCATTGCTATCACGGGAACAACGGTGTATGTCAGTGGCACATTTACGAATTGTGGTAGCGCAGCACGAAATAATATTGGTGCTTTAGATGCAACGGTGAACACCTTAAACGCAACCGCATGGAACCCCAATGCGGATGCAGGTGTACCATCTATTGCTGTCAGTGGGTCGAATGTCTTCGTTGGCGGCGGATTCTCCACTATCGGTGGTTCTTCGCGACAGAGATTTGCTGCCTTTGGACCGCCGACTCTCAATGTTGCAGGCAATCTCCCCCCCTTCACGCCGCGCCCCACAACCTCGCCGCTCATGAACACCATGAACTACGGCACGCCCACTGGGTCGCCCGTGAAAGTGCCGATGAATACGGCTGGTGTGAATAGCATTGACGTTACCTTTTCGCAAAGTCTCGCTCCGTGGGTCTTTTCCAACGGCACAACTTCGCCGAATGCGCGGGATGCAATGAAAGTGTTCGGGACGACTTCGCGCGGTTACCGCTCTGGCACTGGCTTTGGCGGTTCGGGAGCGACGCTGAGTTTCACAACAACAGCCTCCGTTACCACAAGTTTCAACCCGGGCGAACAAGTCTGGGTAACCGTTACCAATGCCCAATCAACGGGCTTTGCACCCACACGCCCCTTCGTGATGGGCTTCCGCACGGCAGCGGGAACAGGTCCAGTGAATTTCACCTCTCAGCCCACGGGTTCACCTTTTGCCACAGGCAACAGCCCGCAAGGAATGGCACTCGCCGACTTCGACGGCGATGGCGATTTGGATATGGCGACGGCAAATTATACCGCTAACACTGCTTCAATTCTTGTTAATAACGGTTCGGGAACATATACCCCGCACCCCGTCGCACCTACTCCTGTTGCTGGCACAAGCCCTTACCTGCTTATTGCAGGCGATGTAGATAACGACGGCGATATAGATTTAGCGGTTGCCAACGATGGCTCCGGCGTTACGATTATGTTCAATAACGGTTCGGGGAATTTCAGTACGACAACGCTTGTTGCGGGCGGCGATCCGACGGGGCTTGCGCTGGCTGATATTGATGCCGATGGCGATTTGGATTTGATGACCACCAATTTCACAGGAAATACCGTTACCACGCGCCTCAATAATGGCAGTGGCGGCTTTGGTGCTGCTACTCCGTACACCACCGGCGGCGGTCCGGGAGCAGTCGGCATGGGCGATATTGACAACGACGGCGATTTGGATATGGTCGTTTCGGCAAATACAGGCAATCGTATTGATGTCTTTATGAATAGCGGCTTTGGTACATTCTATGCACCTGCTACGCCAAACTATGCAACGGGAACAGGTCCGCGCTCGGTGAATTTTGCCGACCTGAATAATGACGGGTTTATGGACGTGGTAACCGTAAGTGGCACGAGTAACAATGCAAACGTCTTTTTGAACAATACCGCAGGCGGCTTTGCTGCTGCCGTCAATTATGCTACCGGAACAACGCCGTTTCCGGTGCGCTTGGGCGATATAGATGGCGACGGCGATTTAGATATGGTTGTCGCAAATAACGGCTCGAATAATGTAACCGTGCGGCTCAATAACGGCGCAGGGAATTTTACGACCATTGCAAGCGGTTCACCGTTTGCTGCCGGAGGCGGCTCTGCTCCTTGGGGTATGGAACTTGGCGATGTGGATGGCGATGGCGATGTGGATATTGCCATGACAAAGAACACAGGAAATTTGGTGGTTGTTTTACTCAATGCCCCACCCATGACCGTCTTGGGCAACCTCCCACCCTTCACGCCACGCCCCACCACCACACCGCTTATGAACACTGTGAACTACGGCACGCCCACAGGTTCGCCCGTGAAAGTGCCGATGAATACGGCAGGTGTGAACGGAATTGATATTACCTTCTCACAAAACCTCGCTCCATGGGTGTTCTCCAATGGCACAACCTCGCCCACAGCCCGCGATGCCATGAAAGTTCACGGCACAACCTCGCGTGGATACCGCTCCGGTGTTGGTTTTGCGGGGTCGGGGGCAACGCTCCAATTCACCACCACAGCCTCTATTACATCAAGTTTCAACCCTGGTGAGCAAGTCTGGGTAACCGTTACCAATGCGCAAAGCACGGCAGGCGCAAGTACACGCCCCTTTGTGATGGGCTTCCGGACGAGGGCAGGCTCAGGTCCGGCGCAATTTCCCGCACAAACAACTCTTGCCGCAGGAACGCAACCCTTCGCGGCTGCAACTGGTGACCTCGACGGCGATGGCGACCTTGATATAGTTTCCGTTGATTTTGGTACAACCAATGTCCGTGTCTATTTGAACAACGGTAATGGCACGTATGCGGCAAATGTACCCTATACAGCCGCAACAGGTCTCATGTCTGTTTCTGTGGGCGATCTCAATAATGATGGTGCGTTGGATATTGTCGCCGGAAACAATCTGAACGGAATCTATGTTTTCCTGAATCAAAATCTTGGCACAGGCACGTTTGCTCCTGCGGTCTTTTACACTCATGGCACAGGCATAACGTCTATCGGCATTGCCGATATGGATGCCGATGGGGATATGGATCTTGTTCTGGCAATTCCTAACCTCAATAGTATAGGGGTACGACTCAATAACGGTGCGGGCGTGTTTGGTGCTTCGACGGGGTATTTCATTGGCGCAAGTACCGGACCGAACACTATTATCACTGCCGACCTCGACGGCGACGGAGATATTGACGTGGCAGAAGCAAATCAACTTAACCCCAATGTCAGTGTGTTGATGAATAACGGCGTGGGAACCTTGGGTGCGGTGGTGAATTATGCTGCTCCGGCAAATCCATGGGGACTTACCGCAGGAGATATTGATGGCGACGGCGATATAGACCTTGTTTCTGCCAATCAAGGAGCGAATAGCGTGAGTGTCTTTGTCAATTCCGGCACAGGAACATTTGCCAGAACCGACTACACCACAGGTTTTACGCAGCCGCAAGGCATTACGCTCAATGATCTTGACGGCGACGGCGACCTTGATATTGCCGTCTCTAACGCCACATTAGCCGGAACTGTCGGCATTTTGCTGAATTCCGGTGGTATCTTTGCGGCTCCCATCAATTATGCAACCGGTCCGTTGCCGTATGCCATTTCCTCCGGTGATGTGGACGGCGACGGCGATATAGACCTTGTTACACCCAATCGCAACGGGGCAACTGTATCGGTACTGTTCAACACGCTCCCGATGAACGTCTTGGGCAACACCCCGCCCTTCACGCCGCGCCCCACCACTACGCCGCTCATGAACACCATGAACGTCGGTACGCCGTCGGGTTCACCTGTGAAAGTGCCGATGAATACTGTTCCAACGGGCATCAGCGTAACCTTCTCGCAAAATGCAACAGCCGCTACCTTTACCGACCCGACAGCGCGGAATGTGATGAAAGTCTTTGGCACGACCTCACGCGGGTATCGTTCCGGTCAAGGATTTTCCGGCGCAGGCGCGACGATGACGTTCACCACCACAGCAAACTTCAATCCGGGCGAACAAGTGTGGGTGAGCGTTACCAATGCCCAAAGCACAGGCGGCGCATTCACTCGTCCGTTTGTGATGGGCTTCCGCACAAGAGCGGGAACGGGACCTGCAAACTTCAGCACGCAGACTACCGGCTCGCCGTTTGCTGTCGGAACAAACCCGCTTTCTGTCGCTTTCGGGGATGTGGACGGTGACGGCGACTTGGATGTGGCTACGGCGAATCGTGGCAGCAACGATGTCAGCGTACTACTGAACAATGGCTCCGGGATTTACACCCCTGCAGTCGGCTCGCCGTTTGCTGTGGGAACAAGCCCGCGTTCTGTCGCTTTCGGGGATGTGGACGGTGACGGCGACTTGGATGTGGCAACGGCGAATTTTGCCAGCAACAACGCCAGCGTCCTACTGAACAACGGCTCCGGGGGGTACACCGCAGCAGTCGGCTCGCCCTTTGCTGTCGGAACAAACCCGTTTTCTGTCGCTTTCGGGGATGTGGACGGCGACGGGGACATGGATGTGGCAACGGCGAATGCTAACAGCAACAACGTCAGCATCCTGCTGAACAACGGCTCCGGGACTTACACCGCAGCAGTCGGCTCGCCCTTTGCTGTCGGATCATTACCGCTTTCTGTCGCTTTTGGGGATGTGGACGGTGACGGCGACTTGGATGTGGCAACGGCGAATCGTGGCAGCAACAATGTCAGCGTCCTGCTGAACAATGGCTCCGGGGGTTACACGGCAGCAGTCGGCTCACCGTTTGCTGCCGGAACAGAACCGTTTTCTGTCGCTTTCGGGGATTTGGACGGCGACGGCGACTTGGATATGGCAACGGCGAACCAAATCAGCAACAATGTCAGCGTCCTGCTGAACAACGGCTCTGGGGGGTACACCAATGCAGTCGGCTCGCCCTTTGCTGTCGGAACAGAACCGTTTTCTGTCGCTTTCGGGGATTTGGACGGCGACGGCGACCTGGATGTGGCAACGGCGAATGATGCCAGTAATAATGTCAGCATCCTGCTGAACAACGGCTCCGGGGGGTACACCAATGCAGTCGGCTCGCCCTTTTCTGTCTTAACAGAACCGTCTTCTGTCGCTTTCGGGGATGTGGACGGTGACGGCGACTTGGATGTGGCAACGGCGAATTTTGCCAGCAACAATTTTACGGTTTTGCTGAACGCTCCACCACTTGCGCCTATGAACGTCTTGGGCAATCTTCCACCCTTCACGCCGCGCCCTACGACTACGCCACTCATGAACACCATGAACTACGGCACTCCCACGGGTTCGCCAATGAAAGTGCCGATGAATACTGTTCCGACGGGCATCAGCGTAACCTTCTCGCAAAATGCAACAGCCGCTACCTTTACCGACCCGACAGCGCGGAATGTGATGAAAGTTCACGGCACGACTTCTCAAGGCTACCGCTCCGGCACAGGCTTCTCCGGTGCTGGTGCAACAATGACGTTCACCACAACGGCAAATTTCAACCCGGGCGAACAAGTCTGGGTGAGCGTTACCAATGCCCAAAGCACGGGCGGCGCATTTACGCGCCCCTTTGTGATGGGTTTCCGTGCGGCTGCGGGTGCTGGTTCGGCAACATTCTACCCTGCGCACACGCTGCCCAAACTGGATAATAACAGCTTTTCGGCAACGGACGTTGGTGACCTTGATGGCGACGGCGATTTAGACATTGTTTCGACCAATACCGCAGGATTGGCGGTGCATTTGCAAACAGGTGTAAATACGGGAGTGTTCAGCCTTTCTACGGCGTTTGGCTGGGGCGCGGGGTCGGGTGCGCAAGCTCGGAATATCAAACTCGCCGATGTGAACAATGACGGCAATCTTGATGCGGTTGCGGTGAATGCGGTGGCTCCGTGCGCTCTTGTGGTCTGGGTTGGTAACGGTGCGGGCGGTTTTGGTGCGGCGGCATCGTACACGTTTGCGGGAGGCTCGAATACAGGCAGTTTGAGCCTTGCCGACGTGGATGCCGACGGCGACCTCGACGCTATTTCGGGAGATTTTGCGGCAAATTCTTTACACGTGATGCTCAATAATGGAAGCGGCGCGTTTACAACTGCGCCCGGCTCACCCTTTGCCGCAGGAGCAACGTTAATGACCAATACTGCCGTTGGCGATGTCGATAATGACGGCGATATTGACGTTTGTATGGTTAGTGCCACGCGGCTTTTTGTCATGCTCAATAACGGCGTAGGACGCTTTGCATCGGCAACAGGTTCGCCCTTTGCGATTGGCGCAAGCAATTCCATGATTGCTCTTGGCGACATTAACGGCGACGGCTTCCTTGATGCGGTTTTTGGCGACGGCGCAACGGTTCATGCGCGGCTCAATAACGGAAGTGGCACAGCGTGGACAGCTTCAACGGGGTCGCCGTACGCTGTCGGAATAAATGCCCGCTCGTTGCTTGCGGATGTGGACGGCAACGGCAGACTGGATATTGTTGCGCTGGGGCAAGCCGGCTCCACACCGACGCACGTTCTCTTGAACGGCGGCGGATTAAGTCCGAATTTTACGCCCGTTGTGGGCAGTCCTTTTGCACGAGAAGCAGGAAATATTGCTGCTGCTGCCGTTCCATGCACGGTTGGAGATATGGACGGCGACGGCGACCTTGATATTATCTACGTTACCGATACGCCCGCGAATGTTACGATTCTCAAAAACGGCACACAGCCGCTTGTAAGCAGCATCGCACCTTTCCGCAACGGCAATACAACGATGAATAATCCCAACATCGCAGGCGTTGGCGCACCTGTTACGGTGAATTTCTCCACGAACATCACCACGAACACCTATTCCGTCCCACCGGCACAGCAGCTTTTCCAAGTGCATGGGAGCTTTACGGGCAGTCGCACACGGTCGCAAGGCTTCTCACCAAATGGCGCGTATTCCGGCGGTGCTACCGCGATGACTTTTACGCCATCAGCAAACTTCCGTCCGGGCGAACTTGTCAGCGTGAGTGTGAGCAATGCTTCCAGCAGTGTTACTGCGCCAAACAACAGCGTTGGCATTCGCACTCGTCCGTTTGTGTTCGATTATCGGGTTGCGGCAGGCATGGGACCCGCAAACTTTAGCGTTCCAGCGCTCGGCTCACCTTTTGGAGCGGGAGCGGCAGCACGTTCCGCTGCTTTTGGCGATGTGGACGGCGATGGCGACCTGGACATCGCAACTGCAAATCAAACTGGCACCAATGTTACGGTGTTAGCAAATAATGGCTCAGGTTCCTACACCGCGATAGCAGGTTCACCTTTCGCAGTGGGAGGAGCACTCCGATCTCTTGTCTTTGGCGATGTAGATAGGGATGGCGACCTGGACCTCGTCATTACACGGATTGGTCTCGCTAGCGTTGTCGTTCTTTTGAACAATGGCTCAGGTTCATTTACTACTTCAGCAATTGGCTCTCCCTTTACGGTTGGTACAAGTCCGTGGTATGTAGCATTGGGCGATGTGGACGGCGACGGTGACCTCGACCTTGCAACAGCAAATAACGGAAGTAATGACGTTACGTTATTGCTAAACAACGGTGTCGGCACATTCACTCCGGCACCTGGCTCGCCTATTGCCCTAGGCAGCACGGGTGCAAGTGGCATAGATTTTGGCGACGTGGACGGCGATGGCGACCTCGACTTTGCAGTAGCGAACAACGGTAGCACCAACGTCGCGGTCTTGCTGAATAACGGTACGGGTTTGTACACTCCGGCAGCTGGCTCGCCGTTTACCGTTGGCACCAGTCCGCGCTCGGTAACCTTCGGCGACTTGGACGGCGACGGTGACCTTGATATCGCAACAACGAATCAAACCAGTAACGATGTTACGGTACTGCTGAATAATGGTGCCGGTTCATATTCGCCTTCCCCGGGTTCGCCCTTTGCCGCAGGAACACAACCAATTTTCCTTGCCTTTGGCGATGTGGACGGCGACGGCGACCTCGACCTGGCAACGGCGAACCAAAGTAGCAACAATCTAACAGTATTGCTCAATAATGGTGCCGGGACGTTCGCGGCGGCGGCAAACTCCCCCTTTGCAGCAGGCACTCAACCCAATTCAGTCGCCTTTGGCGATGTGGACGGCGACGGCGACCTCGACCTGGCAGCGGCAAATAATGGCAGTAACAATGTAACGGTATTGTTTAATCAAGTTGCTCCCACAAAGTATTACTATCAATCAGGCGATGCTGGTTTGCCCGGAAGCTGGAACTCCATGCCTAACGGTAGCGGCTCATCGGCAACGTCCTTCAATAGCCCTGATACAGACTTCTACGTCATGGGCGGCGGCGCATCTACAACAGCAACCGTGAACACCTCCTTCACGCTTGGCGCAAATGTGTCGCTGCACGTCACCACACCATCAGTGCTGGCATTGAACGGTGGCGTAACGATTACCAACAATGGCTTTTTGAACGTATCGGGTGCGACCGTAGCAGGTGCGACGCTGCGTCTGGGCGGAACAGCTGCCATTGCGGGCAATGCCGTTACCTACTGGGGAACGACCGCCACGCTTGAGTATTCGGGAGCGGCTGCCCGTGCAACGAGCGCTATCGAATTCCCCGCAGCCATGCCCGGTTCGGTAACCATGAACAACACCGGCGGCGTAACGCTTCATGCGAACAGGCAAATCAACGGTACGTTCACCATGCAGTCAGGCTCGCTTGATATTTCAGGGCGGACGCTCCAACCAAACGGCGTGATAACGTTTGCCGCCGGAACCATCAACGGCAACGCAACCTCTGCGCTTACGATTACGGGCAGTGGAAACATCAACGGCAATGCGCTATTTGGAGCGGGCGGCATTGGTACGCTCACAATGAACCGTGCGGGAGCAACGATGACGCTAGGCAGCCCTCTGGATATTGCAAACACTGGTTCGCTTTTTCTTACACAAGGCTACATCAGAACCACACCGACCAATATCCTCTCGATATTGAACACCGCACCTGCATCGGTTTTTGCGGGCAGCGGCACAACCTCGCATATTGCCGGTCCGCTTCGTCGATCGCTTGCCGCTGTCGGCGGTATATATGATTTTCCCGTCGGGGGCGGTACTCCCTTGACCTACATTCCTCTTCAGGTTAGTTACGCTTCGGCTGCCGGTACGGCTAGTTACGAAGTAGAGCCGTTCCTCGCTGCATCAGGTGGCACAGAAGCAGGTGTTATCGGTACAGGAACGCTTTCCACGACGGAATACTGGCGGACATTCTTGGGTGGTTTTGCGCTGGTCAATGCAACGCTGACCTTTACCCGCACTATACCCGCGCTCATCGGCACAAGCCGCATCGGTGAGGCTGCAACGGCAGGTGGTGTATATCAAGGCATTAACACTAACACCTTGAGTACGGTTGCTGCTCCAAACATCTCGAACACCATGGTGTACACTCCACTAAATCCCGGAACATTATTTTACGCCATCGGTGCGGCAGCAGCACCTCCGGTGGTAACGGCAGTCTCGCCCACAAGGAATAATCCCGCCGTTGCACCGCTCACCAGTCCTGTGAACGTAACCTTCTCTCAAACGCTGACGGCGCTCGGTATGCGCACGTGGAACGGCTTTACGGGACGCAACCTCACCGCACCGACCTTTGCGGGGAATACTGCCACGCAAACAGGCATGAATACTCGTCCGGGCGAGCGCGTGATGACGACCATAACAGCAACGGGAACTTCCAGCGCAGCGGGCTTTATGACCACGCCGCACGTCTCAAGTTTCATGGGGCGTGCAGGTACAGGTCCAGCGACCTTCACCCAAACTTCCCTTACCCCAACGCCAGCTAGTGTCTGGGGCATAAAAGTCGGTTATTTCAATAACGACACCAATCTTGATGTTGCCTTGAGTACGGATAATCCGCCCATGAGTTCATTCCGCATTTTCACGGGCGACGGTGCTGGCAATTTTGCTCCTTGGTACAACGCCACACTTTCGGGCGGAACACCGCAAGGGCGCGGCTTGGCAGTAGCGGATTTCAACAACGACGGCAGACCGGACGCGGCAGTGGGCAACATTCTGACTGGTACGGTTGAAGTATTTATCAACAACGCTGGTGCAACGATGAATGTGGGACCTGTTTTGCCTGCATTCTCGGTGTTTGACGTTACGGTTGGGGATTTCAACGGCGATGGGAATATTGATATTGCAGCGACGGGCTACGGCGCTGGGCAGTTGTTTGTATATTTCGGGAATGGTTTGGGTGGTTTCGCCGCAGCACCTTCATCGCCCTACGCAATTGGTACGCCTAATGCGGCAGGTATCAGCACCGATGACTTTGACAACGACGGGGATATGGATATTGTCGTCAATACCAACGTGAGTCTGCACATCTTCGCTAACAACGGCGCAGGTGTATTCTCACAAACAAACGTTCCGACGACCTACACAACGCTCTACGGCGTACTTCTTACCGCCGATTTCGACAATGACGGTGATATAGATATTTTGCCGACTGGTCTAAATCCAGCCGGAATGACAATCTATCAAAACAACGGGGCAGGAGCGTTTACGGGTGTGTCGTTTGCGGGAAATTCGCCTCTCATCCTCTCAATGGGTGATTTTAACGGCGACGGACTCATTGACATTCTCAATTCTGTCGGCAGTATTCCATATTTCAGCCAAAATATCAACACTGCAGCCGGAACGCTTGCGTTCGCTCCGCAGCGCATCATACCTAACCCTGCAAACGTAAGTCTCGGTGTTGCGGGAGATGTGGATAACGACGGCGATCTTGACGTTATCGCCACAGCAGGAACGCAGTTTGCCTTCTTGCGTAATGCACCATACCAAAACGTCGTCAATAACACCTTCCCCTTCGGCATTCCACCCGTTACGCCAACCTTCAACCTCATGAATGCTCCAGTGGCAACAACGATTGTTGTGCCGTTCACGCAAAACGTAACGGCAGCAACGGCTTCCGCACAAGCCTTCAAAGTGTGGGGCGGGTTCACAGGCTTGCGAACTATTGGTACGTACACCACAGGTGTTGCAAACGCCACACTTACGCCAAGCACACCATTCCGAAGCGGCGAACAGGTCTTTGTGAGCGTTACCCACGCGCAAAGTAGCCTGAATGTGCCGACGCGCCCGTTTGTGATGGGCTTCCGCACACGTGCGGGCATGGGACCAGCCACTTTTCAACAAGTTACCATTCCTACGATGCTTACGGGTCCACGTTCCATCGCAACAGGTGATTTCGATGGCAACGGTACCCTCGACTTCGCAGCGACGAATGGCAGTTCCAATAATGTTACAATCCTCATCAGCACAGGTGGGGGAACATACTCAGCAAGTACCGTTACTGTGGGAGCAAACCCCCAATGCGTCATGCCGGGCGACTTCGATAACGACGGCGACCTCGACCTTGCCGTGGCAGACGGTGCCAACAATGTCAGTTTGCTACGAAATACAGCCGGAGTATTTGCAGCATGGGGACCTGTCCTCGTGGTGGGAGCATTGCCCCAAGCCATTGCCGTCGGCGACTACGACGCGGATGGTGACCTCGACCTAGCGACAGTGAATCTCACCGGAAATAATATCAGCATTCTCCTGAACACAGGCGCAGGAGCGTTTGCAGGGGCGGTGAACTATGCTCTGAGCGGCGGTTCAAACCCTGAGTTCATCACCACAGGTGACTTCGATAACGATGGCGACCTCGACCTTGCGACGGCAAATTACGGGACGAATACCGTCAGTATTCTGATGAATAGTGGCTTTGGCACATTTGCATTGACAGGGAATTTTCCCGTAGGAACACAGCCTCAATTCATCACAGCCGCTGATCTCAATGGCGACGGCAATCTCGACCTTGCAACGGCAAACGCTGGTGGTGGTGGCATCAATGACATCAGCATTTTGGTAAACAGCAACGTTACGCCGGGAACATTTGCGGCGGTGAATTATGCGGTGGGCGCGGGTACAGTAGCCGTTATGCCGGGTGACTTCGACGGCGACGGCGACCTCGACCTCACCGTAGCGAACGGCGGCAATGTCAGTATGATGCGCAATACCGGTGGAGTCTTTGCGCTGGCGACGAATAATGTGCTAGGCGGGCAACCCTTCTCCCTTGTGACAGGCGATTTCGATAACGACGGTGATATTGATGCTGCGGCAGTGAATTTTGGTCCCGATAACGTTGCCATCCTTTTGAACCAGAACTCGCCCACGCGTGCGGGCTTTGGTAATGCGCTCACCTTCAACGGCACAACGCAAGATGTAGCGGCGACCAATCCAGCATTTGACATTAGCGCTGGAACACTAGAAACGTGGATACGTCCGACGTGGGTGTCGGGAGCTCCACCAGCAAATCCGTGCATTATGGCTATCCGCGATGGTATCGGCAATACACGCTATAGTTTCCATATTATGAGCAATTACAGTGGTTTGGCAATTTGGAACGGCTCCTTAGCTTTCTTCCCGTACCCCTTTGCGCAAAACCAGTGGTATCACATCGCAGTTACTCTCACAGGCGGTGCAGCAACACTGTACGTCAATGGCATCCAAGCAGGTGCTTCCATACCTTACGGCGTCGGTCCAGCAACAGGCGGACAAGTGCATATCGGCTGGGCACCCGTTTCGGGCGAGCCATGGCAAGGTGACATAGACGAAGTACGCTTATGGAACACCGCTTTACCGCAAACAACCATCAACACCTACAAAGGACTGGAAATCGGCACCACACACCCGAACTGGAGTAACCTTCTTGGCTATTGGCGCTTCAACGAGTATGGCGGCACGTCGGCAGCTGACGCATCGGGTAACGGTAATACCGCAACACTTGTAAATGCGCCCACTAGCACGATTTCACTTGCCCCGGTCTCAATGATAGCCGACCCCACCTTTGCCGTACCGACGACCGTTTCCCTTCCGGCGACAGTCGCTGTGGGCTTGCCAACAATAACGCAAATTGCTGTTCCGGCGCCAGTGTTCGGGAGTGTCGCTCCTGCCGCAGGCAATCCGGTAAATTATACGCCGTTCATCGCTATTCCGTCTGGTGCCGTGGACAATTTCAACTATCAAGCCAGCGACGGCACTACTACAAGTCAAGCAACCGTCTCTGTGCGATATCGTCCGCAGCTCACGGGCAATAGTTTTGCTGTCGCCGGACTGCCAACTGTTCTTACCGCTCCGGTACTGAACGGTGGCACATCGCCCTTTACGTGGTCATGGACTCCGGCAACACCAGAACTCAGCTCTACAAGCATACAATTTCCAACTTTCACAGGGCTAACGCCGCAAAGCTACACCGTGCAGGTAACCGATGCCCACGGCTTTACTGCCAGCGCTCCGGTAAATGTTACGATTGTTCCAGGTGCATTTTACTACACCAATGGCGACGCGGCATTACCTTCCCAGTGGCGGAGTTTTTACGGAAATGGTTCACCCGCACCGAGCTTCACCATCCCCGGCACAACGTTCATCGTGATGGGGAGCACGGTCTTCGGGAGCACCATCGCAACGACGGTGAACAATATGGTCATCGGCACGGGCGTAACGGTGCGCATCCAAGCACCGTCGGTGCTGACGATTGCCGACGGCACGACGCTCACAAACTTCGGGACGCTCATCGTCGAAGGCAATTCCAGCACAGGCGGTACATTGCGGTTACTGGGTACGGGTTCGATTGCGGGGAACGCGCCGTTGTATCAGAGTGGGCTGTCGGTGTTGCAGTATTCGGGGACGAATGTGCAGCGGTCGAGTTCGCCTATCGAATTCCCGAACGTGATGCCTGGCACGGTGGTGGTGGATGAGAACGTGACGGTGGTGCTGGATGACCACAAGACGCTTTCGAGCGCCTTGGTGCTGGGCGGGTTGTTAGACATTCGCGGACGGAACGTGATATTGCAAGGCCGCTTAGACTTGCGTGGCGCGTTCATCAGCGACGGACAGAGCGACCTGGAAATCGGCACGGGTGGTGGCACACCGGCAGGTATTACGGGTGCGTTGAAGATTGCCACGAACGTCATGCGGAACGTCACGCTGAACCGCC
>JACVZY010000117.1 GCA_014654705.1 Ignavibacteria bacterium | reverse complement strand
TTAAAGAATTGCTTACACCCAAAATTGCTTTTACTTGACTTTGCGAAAGTCCTAACCCTGTAAGCGTTTTTCGTAGTTGCGGAGAGTGGCTCGCTCACGATGAGGCTCTTCTTTGCCTTTGAAATGAACAAGCACCTAGTTTTTCTCCGACTCCACACACACAATATCTTGTATCGGTACAAAGACGCTATCACTACCACGCACATCCACGCGGAGTACAGCAGATTCGGCGGAAGCACGTGAGTCTTTTGGCAAAAAAGACGGATTTGTTTCTTTGCGCTCCTCCATGCGTTGCTCAAGAAGGCGCTCTTTTTCCGCCAGTTGTGCCTCTGCTTCTTGAAGTGCGGCGCGTATGTGGTCATGTTTCTGAAAAGCATGGTTGACAAGATATTGTGCCTGCTGCTGATTCCGAAGGATTTCTGATGCTTTGTACAGCGCCTTTTTGAGGGGAACAAAAAAACTCCCGAGAGCACCTTTTTCAATAAATGCAATGGCTTGTGTAGCAAGTACATGGTCAATAAATTTCCAGCGTGGGTAAGCACTCATACAGATAAGCAGTGCATCCTGGCGCAGAAGCCAATGTTCGGCAGCGTCAAAGATTTGCCCATCGGGTAAGTGAATATCAAACAAAATAACATCCGGCTGGAATTCCTCAATAGCCTGACGTGCTTTGGCAAGTGAGTCTGCAAAACATGTCGCTTTCACAACGTTATCGTCCAGCGATGATGAGGCGTAATCTTGTATGATACGAGCTGTCATTTCATCATCTTCAATTACGAAAAGTCGCATAGATATACTCGGGGAAGTTGAATTATGAGAGGATGCAAAGCTCTTGCTCGCAGCGAGAGACGGAAACGATTTTTTTCGGATACAACAAAAATACAATCTTCACGCCCTTCCAACAATATTTTTGCCAGAACTCTCACCACTTCCCAACAAATCATTCTTTATGACCAGCCCCCGAAAAAGCAGCCCACAAAGAAAAAGCCCGCTTCTTAGAAAGTAAAGAAGCAGGCTTTGATTTACCAATATCCTTGTAGATTTGCTGCTGGTAGCTTTGCGCTAGCATTTATTCAAGCGTTCCACCAGGACGGATAATTACGGTTTGGGGATTGTTCACTGCTTTTGAAGATTACTCCGAACCCGCAGTAACGCGATAGAGCGCACACACCTTGTTTTTTTGATTGGCTTTTTCATAATGCCTCGCCCACAGAGAAAAAAAAGCGTTTCATCGCAGCACCTGTACGGGTTTGGTGTGGGAAAATGTTGGTGTTTGAAGGCGCACGAAAAAGATACCCGATGCAGCGTGCCGGGTGTCGAACTGGACAGAATGCTCTCCCGCACCAACCTCTGCATCAAGCAGTTGTGCTACTTCCTGCCCAAGTGCATTGAAGAGTTTCATGCTAACACGCTCTCGCTTTGTGAGCACAAAGCGCACAGTTGCTTGCTCGGTAGCAGGATTGGGGAATATTGGCTCAAGTCGGGCGGTTCCCACGCCGAAGTTTCCGTTACTCTCTTCCACACCTGTTGTCATTGCCGCAAGCAACCGTACGGGTTTCTCCGTCCAGTTTCTACCGTCGTTTTGCACGGCACGGCTGCCGGACGAACAGAGATAAGAGATTGCCTCAGCTTTGACGCTGCCGGGAGCTGCATTAGCGGCATCGGCGGCTTGGTATGCTGCTGCCAGTGCATATAAGTATTCAAGAGGGTTTGCAGTCTTTCCAGCAAGTGTAATTGCGTTCGGTACTCGCCCGTTGTATTTGTTGGGTGTGGTTTGCGTTGTCCACAAAGCATCTTGCGCATTGATTGCCGTAAGAAGGTCGCTCCATGCAAGCGTTTGTACGCTTTGCAGACTTGTTGTTGCCAGCACTGTATCTACCGGACCGTTGATGTCCTTGAGGTTGAGCGATTGGGGTAATGCGCCTGTCCTGGCAAGGGTTGCCAGTGCAGTGTTCATGGCATAGTACGCATCGGCAAGCGAGAAAAAGTCGTTTGCAGGCGAGGCTCCCAACACGAAGAAACGCGGTGGAAATGCCGCTTGCTGCTTGCGCGTGCCGCTTTGGGCAGGGCAATCACGTGAAGTTGTGAGGATGGTAGCCGCAATTTGCTTCAAGTGTTCGCGCGTGATGGCGCGTTCGCGGTCGTCCACCACTCGCGCCAAAAGGTCTTTCACGCGCAGTGTGCGGATGTTCGGATGCCGCGCCACCGTTGCTACAAGCGAATCATACTTTCGCCACATGGACTCTTCCACCGAAGCCTGCGCAAATGCTATCCATGGCGTTTCCGCTGCCCAACGCGAGGAATTGGCACGGGTCGTGTCGAAAGGCTGTGTGCGGGTTTGCGCCGAGCAGGAATCCGAAAAATAGATTGCCCTCCACGGCGGTAACGTGTAGTGAAAATCGGTTTCATGTACAATGGCATTGTAGTACGTCAGGCGAGACTTACTGACGGTTTGCATTTGGTCGGCAATACGTTTGTACGGCAAATATAGTGCTTCATAACTTGTTCCGATTCCTTCCCACCAAAAGATTTGTGTGTCCTGCGTGACCGTCCCGCCGCAGCTACCCAGAGTATTGTTACCGGAACGGCTCCAGCGTGTAATACTGGAGTCCACCACTCGCGCCACCATTCCTTGCGACCACAAAATCGGGTAATCGTTATCGGAACCGCTCTCGTGGTGTCCGCCCAAAATGGTGCGCATTCCTTGTGTTTTGGCGTTGATGGTAATTGCATTCGATATCCTGTCAATGCCATCGCCACCGCCTTCGCTCATAATCGTTGGCGCTTCGCTCCAAAGCTGCTTCAGAAGTGTGATACCGCCCACGTCGCTCATCGGTGCTGTTGGCGTGGTAATATTCACGCGCTGCGTCTCCCACTTCGTTATCTCGGCAAGCAAATTATCCCACGGCATCCGTTCCAAGCCGCTTTGGATGGAAGAGCGAAAGTCCACGGGATGCGGCGCACGGTGGTGCATCCCAATGCCCATTCCGGCAGCTTTGAGGTCGCCAAAAAACGTTGGATACTTCCACGAGATGCGCTGCACAAGCTGGTCAATGAAGTAAAAATCTGCCTTCACACCATATTTCGTGAAAATATCGCGCAGACGGTTCAGCACCCGTACTGATTCATCCACATTCGTAAAATCGTGGCAATTCACAACAAAATTAAAATACACGTATTTATCGCCCGTAGCATCCTTTTCAGGCGCTCGCTGGCTAACAAATGTTTGCGCCTGCGCACTGAAGGAAAAAGCCCCCAGCACAAGGAACAGCACCGCCACTAGCTTGACAGCCGCGATCATGATTACTCCCACCCTTTTCGCGTTTTTCAGCTCCCTGTTTGTCATTTTCCTGTTTGTCAGCTCCCTGTTTTTCATCTGAGCACCTGTAGAGATTGCATCTGAGAAAATGATGCGCCACTGACACGCAAAAGCAAAAAGGACAACGACAAGTGCCCAAGAGCAATATTTACGGTGTGTTCGCCCTCTCCGAGTTCGGAATCCATCACCGATGCGACTTCCTGCCCAAGAACGTTGTAGAGCGAGATTTTTACTCGTTCAGAGCGTGCAAGACGAAACTGCACGAATACTTGCTCGGAAGCGGGATTGGGTGCGATACTAACATGGTTTGGTGTCCCCGAAGACGCATCAAACCGTATTCCTGACACAACATTTTGTGCGTAGGGATACAAATTAGGTTGCTCTTTGTATTGTGTTTTCCATACACTGACCTTTTCCGTGTTTGTCGCCCAGATGATACGCCCTTGCTGGACATACGGCTTCAGGAGGTCAATCACTCTCGCTGTTCGGGCAGCATAGCCCGGACAAGCCCAGAATTTCTGATGCAAATCAATGGAATACGAGTATGACCGACCTGTCGGTGGCTTGGTGCCTTGCTGCAACGAGTCGGCAAAAGCGATAATCTCTCCGGCAATCTGTTCGGCGGTCTTGGAAGAATCATTTGCTTTACTGTACCCATTCCCCAGAAAAACAAGGCGTTTCGTGGGGTCGTGCGTTTTGAAGCCTGTTTCGCTCGTGTCTCTCGGTCGCCAAACGCCCGGAGTCTCTACGTCGTAGGTATGGTCGGTTTGCCCTCTACGCCGATTGTATCCTGCTGCACCCCAGAGAATATCAGGTTTCCACGTAAAATTCGGATATTTCCAGCCCTGAATACCTTTGTCGAAATCCATCCACGTATAAGCAGAACCGCCGTTTCCTTGCGTAAAGTTCCACGTAAAGCCGCCCACCACCTTCGAGGGCTTACCACCAAGCGAATCCAGCATAAATGCCACATCGGCGTAGTTGTACGAGCTTTCGTGCGCGTGTGCGTCTATTTCAACGGCGCTGCTGTTGTTCTCGGCAAGCCATTTGACGATATTTTTGCCTGCCGTCGTAGCATCGCCTTTGTCAAAAGAGCGAACTCCTGCCAAAAACACCCAATCTGATTCCCAATTCCATTTCGCGCCCTTCGTCCGAACGGTATCGGCAAGCTCCTTCAGCACGCTGCGCAGTCGCAGAAAGACGGTCTGGTCTTGATAGCCACAGGGTTGCGATTTGGCGGCTACGGGCGGAAAGTAACAATAAATATCGGTCGTTTGTCCCGTGCAATAATCGCGCTCTTCGTTGTGGGTAAAAAAATTGACGTAAAGCGGCGTCATTGTTTGCGCTGAAAGCCGCGTAAGCCTCATCTGTTGCATAGCGCAGACAAGAATCAAGACCCCGCAGAGAAAAGAAAAGCGTTTCATCGTAGCACCTGTACGGGTTTGGTTATAGAAAACGATGGGGTCTGAAGCCGCACAAAAACAGTGGTCATTGGATAGTGAGCAAGAGGCAGTTGATACGTGTGGTCGCCTGCGGGCAAGGTTTCATCAACGATATGAGCAATTTCTTGACCAAGCGAGGTGTAGAATTTCAGCGAAATGTGCTCGGTTGTCGGCAGAGTAAATTGTACACGAACAAAGTCTCGACCAGGGTTTGGAGCAATAATAAACGGCATGGAATAAGCAGAATGCTCTTGATGAAGTATGCTTGTTGCCGCCGACTTTGCCCGATAGAATGCAATACCCGTTTGCGGTGGAGCAGACATATCGCGGGCAGCAACAACCACATATTTATCGTCGCTTGTCAAATATCCCCACTGCGCTTGTTCGCCCGGTTTCTGTGCAATACTTGTGCGGCTAGAGGAGCGATAAAGCGTCTCGGCGGTTCCGGTTAGCGCATACAGTTCCACCTCGTTAGGGAAGCGGCAGACGTACTTGCTATCGGAGGTAAATGCGCCAATGGACGGCGAACTACTGCGCCCGATTAGGTCGCCAGTGAGTGCATTAAAATGTTTGCCTGAATAGGTGGCGGCGTATTTGCTGTCGGGTGAAAAAAACAATTCGTCGAAGTTACCCGTATCGTGCGTCCAGAGCACTTTGCCGTCGGAAGAGCGAACGACGGCTACTTGCGCTGACTTCATGCCAAGCGCAATCAAATTTCCGTCGGCGGAAATATTCAGCCCATTCACAAATGGCCACGCGCCTACAAACGTTCGCCAAACAATTTTGCCATCGGAAATGCGAATCTTTCGCAAATAATTATCACCACTCCCGACATAGAGAAATTCCCCCTTAGTGTCAAATTTCATACGGCGCACCTGTCCGAAGCCGCCTTCCAACTCGCCTGCAAGCGGGGCAGTCCAAACCGTATTGCCCGTTTCCCGCTCCAAGAGTGCCGCCTGACCGCTTCCCGTAGAGCCAACAGCAAGATATCGCGCATCGTCGGAAAAGACAATTTCATACGATTCATAGACCTTTGCGCCAGTCTTTTTCCAAAGCTCTTTGCCGGTCAGACCGTCCAGCAGTCCAATGGTGAAAGCACCTTTGTACGATGCTCCCACTCCCGTACCGGCATACAGTGCATAGACGGCATATTTCCCGTCGCGGCTCATATCTCCGCCCCACGTCTCCCAGCCCGGTGTAAACTCCCAGACTTTCTGTCCTTCGAGTGTGTATTTGTAAATTTTTGCGCTGGCTTTTAAGCTAGAATCATTGGTTAAAGCCCAATTTTCCTGCCCCGGAAAAACGCATACCGTTTTTTCGCTTTCTGATACTGCCCCACGCCAAAATCCTGTCAAAGTTTGTACGGACGTGATAAAATCGTATTGCAGTGATGGCTTGTCCGACGATACTTCTGGCGCAATACGAATATTCTGTGCCGAAGCCCGATTCACTTTTATTGTAGCGGATTTATACCCCACTGCCGAAAAACCTAAGTACCAATCGCCGCGGTCGCCAATCACTCCTGAAAACGTGTAGCCACTATCGTTTGGCGTGAGTGTAAGATTGCTGCCACGCCAGTTGAGTGTATTTATCGAGAGTTGTGCGTTCGGATAGGGTTTTGCGGGGAAAACGATAGCGCCTTGAATCCGTGCAGAGCCAAGCGCCGTAGGATTTTGCCCTGCATAATACAGCACAAAGTCTCGCTTGACGGTGTAGGATTCGCGGTTCGTCATTCCGCCGGATTCAAAGATAAATTCTGTGGGAATCGTGCGAAATTCTCCGTTTTGGAAGGGTGTTACAGGCTTTTGGTAAAGTTCGATTACCCAACAGGAAACGTACGTGGTGTCGCCCGGCTTCAGCACAACAAGGCTGCCACCGTTCGGAAATTGATTGAGTATGCCGCCCTGCACTGCTGAACATTTCACGCTAAGAACAAGTCCGCTTGGTGAGTTGGTCGCGCCGCCGTTAATCACCATCACTTTCACAATTGGATTTTGCCCGTCAAATGGTGAATCCACCGTGTCTTTACCGTATTTGTAAAACTTCAAATTTTTCCATTCGCCCAATAATTGTGCAGATGTAAGGCTTGGTAGAACGAGTAAAAACGTTAGCAGGGACAATACTGTTTTTATCGTTTTCATCGCAGCACCTGTAAAGGTTTTGTTTGAGAAAATGAATAGGTTTGCAAACGCAGAAAATATAGCCCCTGCGCTAGTGTTTCCGTAGAGAACGAGTGTTCATGCGTTCCCATAGCATGAGTGCCTTCAAACACGGACAGCACTTCGCGTCCAAGCACGTCTGTCACTGTTATGCGTATATGTTCGGTCTTCGCAAGCGAGTACCGAACGCTCACGTGTTCGGCTATGGGCGGATGCGGATAAACGCTAACGTTGCCAATGGATGGCTCCGAAAGCGCACGAATACTTGTTGGTGCGGTAGAAATGGTATAAACTGTTACCTTCCCTTGCCAGTCGGGGCTTTCCTGTACCATTTCGTTGTAGGTGGCAATGTCATACGCGACGTACAGAAGATTACCGCGCTTCATAATCCATGGGCGTTGAGCATTTGTGCCACCTTTGCCCAGTGCCATGGTATATGTAGTTACGGCTTGGCTAACTATACTTGCCCAGTTTTTATCAAACACACCCACCGCTATATTTCCCGCACCATGAGCGCCTGTGTGATAGGCAACGTAATAAACGCCATTGTCGTACAACAATCCCTGCGACCATTGCCCATCACTTGCGAGCAGCTTCTTGCCGATGTATTTGAAGGCATCGGAGTATTGATAGACATATAATGCGCTTCGTGAAAATTTATCTGCCGTAACGACGTGCAAGGTTTTATCGATGCTGATAATACTTCCACCGGTAGCGATGTAGGATTCTCCCTTCATAACCGTATCAAGCTCTTGCACAAGGTTGGTCGAATATACAAACCACCGTTGGGCGACGGGAGCATCGGGGCTGTTCATACTGGCTGCATCACCCGCAATCGAAGCAAAATAAAGTTTGCCGCCCGTGTAATTCAAAAGTTGGTCATTGGGGCTATCGAACGTGTTGAGTTTGATGGATACTTTTTGCGTCAGTGCAAAATCTGCATTGTATTTGTAGAGTAGATAGCCGCCGGGTCCGCCGATGAGGAGATAATAATTTGCGCCGTCAAACGCGACAGCAATATCCCCGCCAGTTGTCGGTTCGGGGAGTACGCCTGCTTTTCCTGTGGGAACAAACGACGAATCGTATTCCAGCCAGCCAATAGACTGGTCTTGCGGGGAACGCCCGGTGGCTGCGGTTTTGATGCCGGTGTAGAACGCGTAGATTTTCCCGCGACCTTCATGGAAGAAGAGTCGCGGGAAGCTCACCGTTTTATGTCCACTGGGCACAGGATTCATGGTATATTCCGCCAATTTGGTGAGCCGAATGCTTTGCGCCTGCACACCAATACTGCACACAAAAAAGAGCAATATGGCGGTACACCGCATTATTGCGATGCACCGATAACAATGTCTGTTCATCGTAGCACCTGCACGGGTTTGGTTATGAAAGAAGTGCCAGTTTGCAAACGAAGGAAATACGAGCCTTGCGGAAGATGTGATACGTCAATTTCCCGTGCGAACTCTCCTGCAGTCCATTCTGCCGGAAGCCGCATGATTTCTTGCCCCAAGAGATTACAGAGCGAAAGAGTGAGTGATGATGGCGTACTGCAGTAGCCCTGCACACGCACGAGCTGTGATGCGGGATTGGGGGCTATGCGAACAGATTCAAGTGGGTTCATCTCCCAAACAGCACTCATTGTTTGCACATTTTCCAGAATGATGGGGTTCGACCCCAACGGAAATTGTATTTGTGCAGCATCCAGCGTGTCGGTATTGCCGTAGAGGTCGGTTCGTACTTTGCGCCCCGTGATTCCGTTCGGAAGCGCGGTCAATCCCCAAAGAATATCACTTGCCACACCTCGCTTGAAGATGCGAATATGTCCCTGCGGAAGCGAAAGATTGCTACTCGTGGAGAACGTGATTTGTTGTGCCGAGTCCGCCGTGCGGAATTTATATTCATAGAGGCGCAGCGAATGATAAAGCAGGCGAGCTTTGTTCCCGCCCATACCGCTTTCCACCAAGCCTGCGCTGCCCAAGCCGGAGCCTGCGCTGCCTTGCAAATCATAAAAAAACGTAGTGAGATTATAGACCTTTCCCCACGCATAAAACTTCACGTGTATCGCCGCTTGCTCTTCTTCGGTGCGGTTCGGTAGTGTTGTCACCATTCCATTCATGCTTGTTTGTGTCGGAGCACCCGAATAGAAGCCCCATTCGGTCATCCACATTGGCATTGTGACGCGCTGCTTTTTGATATTCGTCAGAAAAATATTCACATAGCGGTAAAAATCGGTTCCCCAATCCCACCGCGCCGGACTTGCGGTTTTGCCAACATTCACATGGATGTTTGCAATGTCCATCAGGCGCTTATTCGGTGCAAGCGTGTCCAGAACGCTATTCCAAAAAGGTACGTCGAAGGATTCCAATGAACCTCCATTGGCAAGCTGGCACGTCGGGCAGGCGTTTTTCATCGCACGGAACATAATGCTGTGGTCACGGCTGTATAAGCCCGGAAGCGACTTTGGCGTTACGCCTGCCATAAATGGCTTGTCGTCGCCATAGCCGCCGCAGGGTCCGTCGGGTTCGTTGGCAAATTCCCAATAGCTAATAGGCGTTTTGAGCGAGGGCATATCGTCAATCCCATCGCCATCGTAGCGTTCTACGAGCTTTTGCACAAATGTATAGAACGCTGCAGTATCGCAAACGGGACCGGTTTTGCCTTGATTGATAAAGAAGTAATCCGCACCTGAACCTGATGCAAACAAATTGCTACACGTGCTGGTTTTATCAGTATTACAGGAACTCGCCCAATCGCTGAACGGCACGACTGTTCCGACGAAGGGAACGCCATATTCGCCCGCAATTTTGATAAGTGAATCCAGAAGCGTGAAATTGTACGAGCCTTTCACGGGTTCGAGGACACCCCACGAAAACAAGGCGGGATCACGTGCGGCAAGCACACCGATTTTGCGCATGAAGACAATGCGCTGCAGCACTTTACTCCTGAGATTCCGCAAATCCTGTGTAAAAAATGAGCTTGCATAATAGGCAACCATGCCGTTTTTGTCGGCATATTGCCGTGAGGAATCCGAAATAAGCGCTTGTGCGGAAAAACCCGACAGTGCGCCGATGCCACCTGTGCCGGTAGGAAGTGCAAGATTACGCAGCCACACAGCAGCTTTGGCGGCTGTTTCGGTATTGCCCAGCGATGTATCTTGTGGAGCCGTCATCTGGGCTTGAGCGCCAAATCTCGGCACGAGAATCAAGACAATAGCGCATATCACAAAGTGAATAATTTTCATCGCAGCACCTGAAAAGGAATAGTTTTGGGTGATGAGTTTTGAGTTTTCAGTTGAAAGAACAGTGTTTGCGAGGCTTGTGTGAGGTTTTGAGTGTTGAATTGATAGGTATGGTCACCCGCCCCCAGTTCTGCATCAAGGATGTGTGCGAGTTCTTGACCAAGTGTGTTGAATACTTTGAGCGTTATCCGCTCTGCTTTTGCAAGCGTGAACCGCACCGAAGCAAGCTCTGATACGGGGTTTGGCGATACAGATACAGTGAAGTTTTCGCCCATTGATGTACTTGCAATTCCTGTGGAAGTTCCCATAAATGCAACGGTCGAAGTTGCACTGCCGCGTGCTGTTAGAACAGCGATAGCACCTGAAGCGCTGGCGGGAACAGTAGCTGTAATCTGCGTCGGCGAAACGACCGTAAATGATGTTGCTGCAATGCCGCCAACCAAGACCGATGTTGCCCCCGTGAAGTTTTCACCCGTGATAGTGATTTGCGTTCCGGCGTTACCCGTAAGCGGCGTTACATTCGTAATACGTGGCGCAAAGACGGTGGCACTTTGAGTCAATCGTGTCGTCACAACGGCGAAATATGTACCATTGCTGAGACGAGTAACGGCGGGGTCTTTGAGGTAGAGTTCTTCGGGTTGGACGCCTGTAAACGTCATACGATTACCGCTTTCCAATGTCCAATTTGAGCCATCAGATGTAATAAAGGAACGAAGATTTTTTTCCGGTAAAAATGATGCGAACATCCGATAGCGCCCGTCGGATGTCGTATATCCGTTGGAAGCAAAATAGTCGCCCATAACGCCGGGCGTACTCAATCGCAATTCTCCTGCGGGAGTGAAGGTTTTTCCGTCTTTGGAAGTGAAGCGAAAATGTGTTGTTGCAGTTGTTCCGATTGCATACATATACCAAGTATCACCCAATAAAAACGTATTGGAGTCAATCAATGCGCCGATGGAAAGGTTTGCAACCGTCCCTTTATATTGAAACGTAATGCCGTCAGTGCTTTCGGCATAGATAATTCCTACTTTCCCGCCCGGAGCATAATCTGTTGTTGCGTACATTCTGAACGTACCGTCGGGCAGCAAGATTATATCAGGGTCTGCGGGTTTACTCCCTGCATTTGGCAAACCCGTAAAGCGGACATATTTGAAATACCACGTTTGTCCTTGATCATCAGAAATTGCGAGAGCAGTCACGTTTTGCTCGTTGCCTACAGTCCATCCTGTATAATAGACATACCAACGCCCACGCGCATCAATTACTATATCAGGTACACCTGCTTGGTCGGAGAGAATTTTGCCTGTGCTGGTAAATGTCAAACCGTCACTTGATGTAGCTGTAATTAGCCGAAAATATCCCGGGCTTTCGCTCGGCGAAATAGGTGCATTACCGCGCGGAGGAACAAAATCGCTGACAAGTGGAGAAGAATTTTGTGCAAAAGCACTTACGCTCATGCCAAGCAGGAGGCAAATGGTAAGTGTAGTAGAGGAAAGAGTTGTAAAGAGTTTCATCGCAGCACCTGTAATGGAATCGTGTTGAGTATGGAATGTTGAGTTTTGAGTTGGAGGAAAAGTGTCCCCGATACGGATGACAAATGACTGATGTCCAATGATCTCTCATACTTCCCCGCAGGCAAGGTTTCATCAAAGATTTGAGCCACTGCTTGACCAAGTGCGTTGAAGAGTTTGAGCGAAATTTGTTCCGGTTTTGTTAGAGTAAATTGTACAGTAACAAGTTCTGAAGCGGGATTAGGACTCACAGAAAGTGAAGTCTCTTGTGGCGATTGCTGTGTGTGGACATTGGTTTGGATAACGTATTCTAAACTCAGCAATGCGACAGCAGGTGCGGTAAAATTACTCACCGTGAGAGCAAGTGTAGAAGCGGGTTGTAGCATCGTTACTGTCTCCGAAGCAAGCCCTGTTGAGCTTGTTCCCGTGCGAGTCAGACGAAGCATTGTTCCGGCGGGTTGTGTGGGCAAATTACGAAGAGTAACCGTTGCAGAATTATACGTGCTGTTATAGTTAGAAAGCAAGATTTGAAGGCGCTTTTGGTCGTCGGAACGCCCTGCCAGAATCATCACGTTGGTCGTGTCGCGTGTGGTGGAGGCTTCGGTATCAATAAACTCTGAACCATCGGCTTGAACACGCTGCGGCGTAAAGCGCGTGAGACTGGTAAATGCACCAAAGCCGCGCCCTGAGAGTGTTGGAGAGCCTTTGCCCAACGAATCGCTGTTGAAGAGATTCATAAACGCCGTGCCGCGATAGGCAAACATTTTGTCCACTTTGCCCATCTGACCGGCAATCATTGCCGATGCAGTGTAGGCGGCGTGTTTCGGGCGGTTAATAAGTTGCTGCGACGTAGGGAATCGCGCATCGTTCTCGCCCAAACGGATATTCCATTCGGTAATGTGGCTTTCTGCGCTGGTGAAGCCCGCAGCGTCCAAGAGCCCGCGTACATAGTCGCCTTGAATTTTTACTGAATAGGGGTTCAAGGCATCGTAAAGATGCCACGAAAAGAAGTCCATGGTTGCGCGAGCATCGCGGGCAGCATTGATGAAATACGGCACCCAACGCCGTTTTGTGAGAATACTACCACTCAGAACGCCCGGACCGCCCACTTTCAGCGTGGGGTCGAGGCGCTTCAACGAGTCGCCGACAGTTTTGAACATCTGCACAAATGCCGCAGAATCGCCTATACCTCGCGCAGATGCTGAATCTTTCCAAAAACCGGGACTATCCGGCTCATTCCAAATTTCCCAATATTTGATACCAAACCGCCGCCCGTTCATCCAACCTTGATTGTAGTGCCGCACAGTATTAGCGCAAACACTCGCAAATTTGGTAAAACCTTGTTTGTCGGTGTCAAAAGGCGGATAGGGAATCGTCGCGCCGAAATTTACCCCCAAGCGGAAATACGGCGTAAAACCGAGATTCGCAATGCTGTCCATTTGAGCATCAAGGCTTGCCCACGCATAATTGGCGGTGGAATTCGGATCAAATGCCGTGTTAATGCGAGGATTTGCCCCGCTTGTCCAAAAGCTTGGCGCGTACTCAAAATACTGATTGGTTGCAACATCGTGAACACGCACCGTGCTGACGCCGCCTTCTTTGTAGCCCAGCGTTGATGGTGGTGGGGTGACGGTGCTGCCTCGCGGGGTAAGTGCTTCCGGTCCGACATTGATACCACCCAAATCCTTGATACGCTCTTGTGTCGCAGCAAAATCAACGGAAAACATTTTGGTTTGAGCCGAGAGCGAATATGCGGTACAAACCGAAATGTAGGCAATTCCTAGTAGTTGTGTTTTTCTCATCGTATCACCTGAAAGGGAATAGTTTGTCGTTTTTGGTAGCTAGTTTGTAGTTGGAGGAAATATGCGCCGTTCACCAATGACCAATTTCCAATGTCCAATGACTTCTCATACTTCCCCACAGGCAAGTTTCCATCAAGGATTTGAGCGATTTCTTGACCAAGTGCGTTGAAGAGTTTGAGCGAAATTCGTTCTGATTTTGTTAATGTAAATTTTACAGTAACAATATTTTGTGCGGGGTTGGGTGCGATTGCAAAGGGAATTACTTCATTTGTTCGTACAGAAACCGCCGTGGTGATTGCAGCCCGCTTTGCGACAATCGTTCCACCGTTATTGACATTAAACCACGAGGCAGTCAGTTCATTCGTTCCTGTAAACTGCACCAAACCTAGCTTAGAGCCTTGTGCTGACAACGCCGAATCTTTAGAAAACGTCCAACCGTAATCGGTGGAATAGACAAATCCTGTCTGCTTAGCGGCATCATTTTGCGCATTATTGCCGGAAAAACGCTCCCATGCAAGCGCAAAAAAACCCGACTCATTCCCAATAACACGAGCAAACAAGCCACCTCCGACATTTTTAGGCGTACTGAAGGTTGCCCCGCCGTCGCCGGAATTTGTTACATAGACCTGCGAGTTACGCTGATACGCCACAACAACATTGCCTTTAGAATCCGCAGCAACGGTCGGGTCGCCGGAGCGGTCTTCGGCAATGATATTGCGCGGCGTGTCCCACGTCGTGCCGCCATTTTCCGAACGCGCCATAAACACACGAAAATTTGTCCCGATGGAGTTTTCTCGCCAAACCGCATACAATCTATTCCCAACGACACAGAGCGAACTCCAAATCGCACTTTTGTCTGCCGGAGCAGCGTCAATCGCTCGTGCTTGCGACCATGAACCGTTTTGCCACGTGGCAAACATCACATCCGATGCGTCTTCATTGCCGCTATGCCAAAGCGCGTAAAGTATGCCGTTTGCCCCTGCAGCAAGACAGAGTCCGCCACCTTTGGAAGCCAGATTTTGCACTGTTCCCCAAGAATTACCGCCATCACCCGAAACAACTGTTTTTACGCCTTGCGGGTCGTTCCAACCGATACAAAGTTGCCCTGAGCTTGTGGCGGCAATCGTCGGTAAATTCATCACGCTTGCACCGCGAAACACAAGGCGTGGTGCGCTCCAAGGACTTCCTATCAAACCGCCTTCCGATGACGACACAAACAGCGAATCCGACCGCATCCACGTAATAAAGCGGCGTGTACCGATGCTGGCAACAGCATGAGCATTATTAAAGCCCATTTTAACTTCCATGCCCGTTCCCGCTTGAGTGCGGACGGTTTCATCGGGAAGCCAGCGTACTTGCGCGGAAGAAATCGTTGGCAGCGTCGCAGTGCAAAGGAGAATAAGGAAAAATGTCAAGGTTGTTTTCATCGTATCACCTGTAAGGGAATGGTTTGTAGTTTTTGGTCGTTTGTTTGTAGTTGGAGAAAATATGCGCCGCTCACCAATGACCAATGACTAATTATGCCAATTAAAAGTTAAAAATCAGAGCAATCAAAGCGGCAGCCAGTCTGC
>JACVZY010000116.1 GCA_014654705.1 Ignavibacteria bacterium | reverse complement strand
CGGCAGACTGGCTGCCGCTTTGATTGCTCTGATTTTTAACTTTTAATTGGCATAACTACTTTTAACCAATCAAGGCTATGAAGATAGGAATTGCTACAAGGTTGTTCAAGAGTTTCAGAACAAAGATGCGCGTTTTCCAAAAAAGTCGTAGATTGATACAGAGGTGATGACTAGGAAGTATGCTGTATGTACCTAAAAAACCACCTTCCACGATACCAACACTTTGATACTACATTCAAGGAAAAATCTATGGCTTCCGGTTCCAAAGGCGTGATTTATGCTGCAATCGCGGGCAATTCGGCGATTGCGATAACAAAATTTGTTGCTTCTGCCATCACGGGCAGTTCGGCGATGCTCTCCGAAGGCGTTCACTCGCTGGTGGACACGGGCAACGGGCTGCTCCTGCTCTATGGTTTGAAGCGCAGTAATCTGCCCGCAGATGACCTGCACCCCTTCGGACGCGGCAAGGAGTTGTATTTTTGGACGCTGATTGTGGCAATTCTCATTTTTGCGCTTGGCGGCGGCATTTCGATGTACGAAGGCATTGAGCACATCCGCCATCCCGAACCCGTTACGAATCCGATGCTCAATTACATTGTTTTGGGCTTGTCTATCATTTTTGAGGGCGGCTCCACTGCTGTTGCTATCAAGGAATTTCGGAAGATGAAAGGCTCTATGGGCACTCTGGAGGCGATTCGTACGAGCAAAGACCCCAGCACCTTTACGGTCTTGTTTGAAGATATTGCCGCTATGCTGGGCTTGGTGGTGGCACTGGTGGGTATTTATTGCGGGCAAGTTTTCGGCATTCCGGAGCTGGACGGTGCGGCATCGGTCGTTATCGGCGCAATTTTGGGCATGGTGGCGGTGTTTTTGGCATATGAAAGCAAGGGTTTGCTGATAGGCGAAAGCGTGAACACCGATGTCAAAGACGACATTCGCCGCATTGCGGAAGCAGACACGGCGATAGTGCGGCTTGGAAGGCTGATGACGATGCACTTTGGTCCGCACGACGTTTTGCTCACGATGGAAATTCATTTCGACCCGCTTCTCTCTGCCGATGGTGTTGCCGCTGCGATTGACCGCGTTGAGAAAGCCATTCGCTCGGTTCATCCCGACGTAAAGCACGTTTTCATTGAAGCGCAATCGCTAACATCTCAAGGGGCATCCAACACCGACGCAGCATGAAAAAATTTATCATTCTCAACCGAAAAATTCACTATTGGCTCTCGCTCGCTGTCGTTCTGCCCTTCACGGTGGTTGTTCTGACAGGAGTGCTGCTTTTGCTGAAAAAAGACTGGGCGTGGGTGCAGCCGCCCACGCAAAAAGGTTCGGCACGTGTTCCCGTTCTTAGTTTTGAAAAAATTTACAATATTTCTCACAACACAAAAGAACTAGAAATTCAGTCATGGAATGACATTGAGCGTATAGACTTTCAACCACGCAAAGGTATTGCAAAAATACAGACCAAAAATCACTGGGAATTACAAATTGATATGCATACGGGGTCGGTTCTCCACCTCGCGTATCGGCGCTCAGACGTGATTGAATCCCTGCATGATGGTTCATTTTTTCACGAATATGCCAAGTATGCTGTTTTTCTTCCGTCTGCGCTTGCTGTTGCTGTGCTTCTGCTGTCTGGAATGGTACTCTTCATTTATCCGCTCTATCGCAAGCAAACTCGCCAGTCCGCCCGCTCTGAGTACGATGTATCGGCATAAATGGTGGCTGCGCAAAGTAAAAACTTTGCGTCACGCTTGAACATTCCCAAAACTAAGCATCTGGACGGTAATATATTGGAACACAGACAAGAATATCTGTGCTCCCGAAGCCAGATTTTATGCCGTAGCACAGACATTCTTGTCTGTGTAGATAATGTAAGATAATTTCGTTCAATACCTTATCAAAGCAGTAATTCAAACACTAGCTCCTTAAATTCAAGCCCCTTTTTTACAACGACTATGGAACGCAAAGACCACTGGGAAAAGGTGCACCAAACAAAATCTCCTACGGAGGTAAGCTGGTACGAACCCACACCGGAAAAATCGCTGGAACTGATTACCAAAGCAGGTATTTCGCACGAGCAGCAGATAATTGATGTCGGCGGCGGCGCCTCGACGCTGGTGGATTGTTTGCTGGCAGAGGGCTACGGCAATGTTACGGTTCTGGATATTTCTGCCACTGCGATTGCAACGGCTCAAGAACGGCTTGGAAACAAAGCAAGTGTGGCGAAATGGCTTGTTGCCGACATTACGACCGCTCCGCTCGCCCCGCAAAGCTATGATTTATGGCACGACCGAGCTGTTTTTCATTTTCTGACTAATGCCAACGACCGACGGCGCTATATCGAATTGGTAAATCATGCACTCAAGCCGGGCGGACACATCATCGTTGCCACCTTCGCACCTGATGGTCCCACAAAGTGCAGCGGACTGGAAGTCAATCGGTACGCACCGGATGAGCTTCACAGCGAGTTCGGTGAAAATTTCAGGCTCGTGCACAGCGAACACGAGCAGCACCACACGCCCTTTGGCACAGAACAATCCTTTATCTACTGCTATTGCATCAAGAAAACATAAACGAACTGCCAGCCAACGTCATATTTCCTCACTTTTTTACCTCGCACAGAATGAAATCAACCATTGCTCTATTTTTTCTTGCAGGAATCGCTGCGGCATCGGCACAGCATCACACTGGACACAGCGCGTCAAAAACCTCTTCGCAAGTCTCGCCAAAACAAACTACCGCGCAATATGCAGGCGAACAAAAGCGCAGCATCAAAGCCTTGTCCGACGACATGATAGACGGCTATCGCTTGGGGCGCGGTATGGGAATGGCAAAGGCGGCAGAACTGAACCATTACCCGGGACCGATGCACATTCTGGATATGAAAGCGACATTGAAACTCACTCAGGAGCAAACTTCACAACTACAAGCCATTTTTGAAGCAATGCATACCGAAGCAGTCACCAACGGGAATAGGCTTATTGATGAAGAACAGGCTTTGGATGATATTTTTACAAACGGAATGGCAGACAGCAGTACGGTTCAGCGTCTGACAGCACGTATTGGCGAATTACAAGCAAAAATTCGGTTTGCACATTTGAACGCACACATCAGAGCGCAGAAAATTCTATCCAAAGAGCAAATCGCACTCTACGACCAAGAACGCGGTTACACCGAAGGTGCAGCAGCGTCGGGCAAGAAATTGAAACACAAAAAGTGAGGGAGAATAAAGAGCTGAAGGTGGTGGACTTGTCTGGCGTAGTCAATTATTCGTAAAAATTCACGACTTCGCCCTTGAGTTTTTTGTACAGCATTGCCCGCGCCCTGAAAAGATGCGCCTTCACCGTACCAAGTGGAATCTCCAGTTTATCGGCGATTTCCTGATAATCCATATCTTCTTCGTGGCGCATATGGATAACCACGCGGTATTTCTCCGGCAATTCTTCGATTGCTGTGCGGATGAGCTTGGCGCGTTCGCGGCTGTGAAGCTCTAAGTCGGGAGTGGCGGAATCGTCGTAGATTTCATACTCGACCGAACCCTCTTTTGTTTCGATAGGTTGGTCAATAGAGAAGGTTTTAAGGCGTTTCTTACGAAGAAAATCTATGCAATGATTGGAGGCAATTTTATAGAGCCACGTCGAGAAGGCATATTCATTGTTGAAATTTCCGATTGCTTGAAACGCCTTGATAAACGTCTCTTGCACGAGATCATCAATATCGTTAGGGTGATTGTTCATCATCCTGCGAATGAGGCTGGTGATAGCCCCGCGATATTTTTTTTCCAAGAGCTTAAAGGCAGTCTGTTCCCCTGCCGAGGCGCGGCGAATCAAATCCGCGTCTTCCTGACGGGATTGCTGCTGGCGCTCTTCTTTGGTGCGTCCGCGAAGTTGCTCTTTTTCCTCTTGTGTTGGCGTTGTCATCATAGTTGTACGCGAAATGTAAGTGGCGCGTAATTTACAACGCAGTTGAGATATTCTAAAATTTATTGTCGCTTGTGTGGAAAAATAAATAAAGGCGAAGCATAAAACTATTGTACAACATCCGTATCTGCTGTCGGCTTCGGTGTTTCCTCACTGGCTTGTTCATCCTGCGCAAAGCCTCGCCCTGCGATAATATCCGCATAATACCAAGCGCTCTGGCGCACGGTGCGTTTGTAATCGTTGTCATAATCAACATGAACCAAGCCAAAACGCGGCTCGAAACCATACGACCACTCGAAATTATCCAGATTCGACCAATAAAAATATCCCCGCACGTCCATTCCCTTCCCAATTGCTTTATGCACCTGTCGGAGATGCTTACGGAGAAAGATTTTGCGCCATTCATCGTCATCGGTGGCAATACCATTTTCCGTGATGTAGATTGGCAAATCAAATTTGCGATGCAGGCGCTTCAAACATTTATACAACCCCTTCGCATACACCGTCCAACCTGATTGCGTCAGGCGTTCCGATCCCGTGCGCTGAAACGCTCCTACATCGGCATGAAGAAGATTGAGCGCGGTTGCCACAGCGTGTTTCGGCGAAGCGAACATCCGCACGTAGTAATTCAAGCCGATAAAATCGTTGGAATCCCGCAAATACTCGTGCTGTTCGCGCCATGCCGCCGGAAAATGTATCTTGCCTGTTTTGAGAGCTTCCAGCACAATACCGTTGAACATCCAATCTGCCACTCGCGCGGAAATTTTATCCAGCCAACTCCCTTTGCGAAGTGGCGCAAAAACAGGCAGATGCACGACGATTCCCACGTGTGCGTCGGGGCGGGATTCCTTGAGAATCCGGTACGCTTTGCCGTGTGACTTGAGTAAATTTGCCAGTACCTTTAGAGCGAGCCGAACATTCTTTTTCGCGGGCGGATATTCGCCGATGATATAGGAAAAAGAGGCGTATATGTTCGGTTCGTTGATGGTGCACCAAAATCGAACTTTGCTGCCGTATTCATCCGCCAGAAAGCGCACAAAATCAAGATAGTAACGCAAATTCTCTTCTTTTTCAAAGCCGCCCAATGCCGCAAACCATTGCGGAATAGTGAAGTGAAGCGTCGTTACAAACGGCTCAATATCAAGGCTTCGCAGGGTGTCCAGCACACGATGATAGTGCTGTACTGCCTCGGCGTTCAGCTTTGTGGGAGATTCAGGAAAGAAACGGCTCCACTCAAAGGAAAGCCGATGCGCTTGGTGGTTCATGCTTTTCAAAAGCGCGAAATCTTCTTCGTAGCGGTGGTAATGGTCGCAGGCGAGACCGGAGCGGTCGCCATTTTTGATGCGCCCTTCTTCCTGTTCAAAAGCCCACCATTGGTTGTGAATATTATTGCCCTCCACTTGGTGTGCAGAAGAGGATGCGCCAAAAAGAAACGTATCGGGAAAACGAAAAAATGGCATAGCGGGTAGATTGTGTACGAAAATCGCGCAAGAGGAAGTCATCGTTGTTGTCGGATGCAAAGATACAGATATGAGGGAATTGTTTCAAATTATCCCTTGCTAAAACCTTTGATGGATTTGATTATTTCCGCTAAATTGACAATCGCTATTCTCTTGAATCGCCACACACTGCACTTACACACTTTGCCGTAGGATTTTTTAGATGAAAACAGCCTCACGTGAAGAAATTTTTTCGATGAATCTTTCGCTGGCAACAGGCGTGCTGATGCTTGCCCTGAAGTGGGCGGCATATTTCATCACCGGCTCGGCAGCTGCCTTTTCGGATGCGCTGGAAACAGTAGTTCACGTGGCTGCAGTGATGTTTGCCGCCTATAGCCTGCGTGTGGTCTATCGTCCGCCGGACAGCAATCACCACTTTGGGCACGACAAAATTGCGTATTTTTCTTCCGGAGCAGAAGGTGTGCTAGTGATGGGCGCGGGCTTAGTCATCATATACGAAGCTGTCCAGCACTGGCTTTCCGGCATTCATTTGCAAGAAATCGGTACGGGAGTTGCGTTTCTGCTGGCGGCGGCAAGTATCAATGCGGTGCTGGGAATATACCTTGTGCGGCAGGGGCGCTTAAAACAATCAGTTATTCTCAGCGCCAACGGCAAACACGTTTTAAGCGACGTATGGACAAGTGCCGGTGCGGTTGGCGGGCTTGCCTTGGCGTGGTGGACGGGACTTACATTTTTCGACCCGCTTGTGGCGATTCTCTCCGCGCTCTATATCCTCCGCGAAGGCAGCCAAATTGTCCACCATGCCGTTGAAGGACTCATGGACACAAGCAATCCCAAGCTGGAAGCGCTTGCCAGCACCGCACTCACTAATTTTTGTGCCGAAGAACTCCTCACCTACCACCGTCTGCGTCTGCGTGAGAGCGGAACCCGCATCTACATTGACTTTCATTTGCAGTTTCCCAACGGCGTTCCGATAGAAGAAGCACACGCCCAAGCCACACGCGCCGAAAGACTTGTAGCTCAGGCACTGCCACAAACCGCCGATATAACCAGCCACCTCGAAAGCGTTCATGCACCGGAGCATGACGAGGAATAACACCACATTTCAGCGAACACTGTGGATTAGAAGAGTGCATTGTTGAAGAGATTTTTATCCTTAGGAATCGTTCAAAAATAAGTGAATAAATCTTTCTTAGCAGCACAGTTCATTCTTGTCTGTGTAGTCCTTGAAAGCCGCTTCAAACCTCACAGACAAGATGAGCGCCGCGCTCAGTCTGTGCTACCGAAACCAAAAAATTTCGACACTTTATTTTTTGTCACTCCTGCAAACACATCCTAAAAAAGCACCACCCTCACACGTGAACCGGACTGCACCGCAGCATCAATGTCTAAAAACACAAAGCCGTCAGCCTCGGTCATCGACGTAAGCATATTTGAGTCTTGCTTCGGAAGCGGTACTGCCTCTGGAATCTCGCTTCCCGCCTCATATTTCAAGCGGACACGCGCAAACTCTGCTCTGCCGTGCATATTGGCAAGATCAGCGCTCAAAACCGCCTGCACACTGCGCTCCATTGTGCTCTTCCCCATCATCCGTGCAAGCGTTGGTCGCACATAGTACAAAAACGTCATCAGCGTCGAAACGGGATTACCGGGCAAGCCGAAGAGCAGTGTTGTTCTGCCTTCCAGAATGCGCGTTGCAAAAAACATCGGCTTGCCGGGCTTTTGGCGGACACGCCAGAACATTGTCTCAAAGCCCAGCGTTTGTGCGGCTTGCTTGATAAAATCATGTTCACCTACGGATGCACCACCCGTCGTTACGACCACATCTGCTGCAGAAGCCGCTTTGTCTAGCGCTGCACAAACCTGCTCAAAATCATCCTCTGCGTGCGCCGTGAAGACCAGACAGGCGCTTGTCTGCCGGATTGCTGCCGTCAGCATTGGTACGTTTGCATTTCGTATTTGTGTTCCGGCGGGTGTTTCGCTGACATCCACCAGCTCATTCCCCGTTGAAAGCAGTGCCACTGTGGGCTGCGTAAAGACTTCTATCGCTGCCACGCCGTGCTGCGCCGCCAGCGCCACTCGTGCAGGAGTAAGTTCTTGTCCCGTGCGCAATATCAGTGCTCCACAGGCGTACTCGCTTGCTTGTCGGCGGACAAACTGCCCTTGCACAGGAGTTTTTTGAATCGTTATTGCGCCGTTCTCCACCGTGCAATCTTCCACCGGAACGATTGTATCTGCGCCCAAGGGCAATAACGCACCCGTTGAAATGCGAATGGCTGTGCGAGGCGCAAGAGTGCTTTGCGCTTCTCTTCCGGCGCTACTTTCGTCCATAATGGGTAATCTTGCTCCCGACAAACTGTCCTCACAGCGCACCGCGAAGCCATCCATTGCGCTATTGGTGAAGCGAGGCGAATCCTCACTTGCGGCGTAATCTCGTGCAAGCACCAGTCCTGCGGCTTCGGAAAGGCTTTTGATGGTGCTTTGGGGCTTAGGAGTATGCTGCTCAATGATTTGTGTGGCTTCGAGAACGGAAATCATAGGTTGTATTTTCACAAGTTGTATTTTCACAATAGGTTTCCACTTTGCTTGTGTGCTGCATACCGAAAGCCCCGCCGTACTTCTTCGTACATCATTCTTCTTCGACGGCGGGGTTTTTCGGTCGGCAATATTATCTCACTATAAACACCATGCTCTGCACCGCGCCGCTACGCTCCTGCGCACGGCATACATATACGCCGCGAGCAGCGTTTTCCAGCGAAATGCTGTGTGAAAATTCCTCACCGCCGCGCACCGTTGCTTGCGCTGTCCAGAGCGTATTGCCCAGCACGTCGCTTACTGTGAAGAGCGCTTCCCCGCTTGCTTTTGGTGTGAAACGTATGGTTGCCACGCCAAACGCCGGATTGGGAGCAATGCTCATCGTTTGCGGTACTGATTGAGGCGCTTGAACACTGGTAATACGGTCAAGTTGGAAACGAGCCGTTACAGGAAAGTGGTCGGTGGTGGTCGTGGTGTAGCCTGTAATATACGTGAAAGGCGATTCGATTTTCTCCCCGCCTTGCAGAATGCTGCGCGTTACTTCGTTGCTCACAACGATATTATCAATCATGCCACCGCTATTGAACGACGAGAAGCCCTGCCGCGCAAGCGAGGCGGTAACGGTCGTATAGCGCACAGTATCTTGCACGAAAGGCAAATATGGCGTAGGCAAATTTTGGAAAATAGAAGCCGTCGGGCTATCGTTGAAGTCGCCAGCTAGAATCACATTTTGCGTCGGGTAGTTCGTGTTCAGGAAATCGTAGAGAAGCCGTGCGTCGCTCGTGCGAAGATCGTAATCACGCTGTGTGGAGCCTGCTTTGGCGTGAATGACAAACGCATGGAAGCGGCGTTTTACGCCTTGCAGCGTTGCGTCGAACTCCAAGCGAAGCGGAAACCGTCCTGCGGCAAATTGGCTACTGGTCAAAATCATTTCCGTACGCACCGTGTCAATCACCGAGCGCTTGAAAAGGTACGCCGTGCGCTGCGGCACAAACTGTGGCTGCGGCGGTGCAAAGGTGGCAATCACAGCACCATAGCGCGGAAGCGAATCGGCGATGCGCATAAAGAGTGCATTATTCGAGACTTCCTGAAGCGCATATACGTCAGCATCAATGCTATCCAGCACCCGCACGACATTACGGAACTGCAAGAGCGAATCGGCAGGACCCAAGCGTGTAACGCCATCATTGTCAAGCGGTCTGCCGAACCACTTCAAATTCCACGTTGTTACGTCAAGCGTTTGCGTTTTTGCGACCGTATCGGCAGGATTCACCGAAAGCGTTATCCCTAAATCGGCTGCTGTGCGCGGCAGTAACTGATATGTGCCTTGAAACTGCCCCAAAGCACCCACAAGCGATAGCGACGAGCCGCGCGGGATTCGTTGATTGATGGAGTTTGTTCCGGCGGTGATGCGGACTTGCGCTGTGGTGGTCGCATCAAATATCACGTAGTTCGTGGCACTCCGAAAGGAAGTTGTATCGCGGAACTGTACTCCCGATACACGAATCAACTGCCCTTCGAGCGCTTCACCGCTTGCGCCGACAAGTTCCGAAAGCGAGACCTCACGCGCCACCGGTACGATACGTGCCGTCGGAATGATACGGAACGATACTCGTGAGGTGCTCGTGCCGGCAATTTGCCCCAAGCCTGTGCCGGGAACTCCTGTGCGGGGTTGGAACTCTGCGTAGGGACCACTGACTTCGATGGAGTCTCCAAGCGCAATGCCACGAGCAGTAGCAGCATCAAAAACTGCCAAACCGCCTGTGCCATCTTGGATGTGTGCTTGCGAACCGAACTCCGCCGCCACCGTTACGCGCCCCGCCACGTAGAGCAGCGTTCCAAACGGCTGCTTGCGGGCTTCGCTGATAGTGCGGAAGGTGGCAGTGGTAAAGGGCGCAGTTTGGGCAGAAAGAACGCTCGGCAGCAACGCCGCACAGATGCTAACGCTTGCAAGAAGCGCTATGAAAACGATACGGAAACGATTGTTCATGGAAGAAAACGGATAAGAATAGAAAAAGAATTTTTTAGTTAATGTTAGCTTTTCACTTTTTTAGCAACAACGGCTTGCACTCGATACACGAAATAAATGGAAATCACCATCACGACCGAAGTAATCATGCCTAACCAGTCGTAGTGCTGCAAGGGCGAAAATTTATCATTTTGAACAATCACCAAGCCCGCAAACACCGCACCCACGCCACCGGCTATTTGCTGAAGCGAAGAATTGATGCTCATAAATGCGCCTCTGTCTTGCGGCTGCGGAATGGCTGAATTGAGCGCCATTGCGGGAACCATCCGGCTCAAAATAGAAATCATCATCGCTACATTGGCAACAAGCACAATCCAAAACGGTGTAGCCGAAAAACGGGTGTAGATGTTGATAACGACCACAGCCACAAGCGTCGCAGCCGTAAAGAGCGTGAACTTATTGATTTTGTCGCTGAAGCGTCCGATAAGCGGCATGGTAACTAATGACGCAACGCCCGAAACCATAAACATCAAGGGTAATTGCGCCATAGAAACCTTGACATTGTTGATAGCGAATGCACTGCCGAAGGGCATCATCATAAAACCGCCAATCGAGAGCAGCGAGGTGGTCAGGAACGCAAGTCGGTAATTGCTCTGCGAGACGGTGTTCCAGAGGTGGCTTAGAGCGCTTTTGGGTTGCGGCAGCGAAAGATGCTCGGTGAGCGGCTTTAACTGAAGGAACAGCGTAAAAGCAATCAGCCCCGCCATTGCAGCGATCCACAAAAACGGAATGTGCCAGCCCCACTGATTGGCAATGTATAGCCCGAAAGGAATACCGAACACTTGGCTTGCACCAAAGCCCATTTGCATCAGCCCCATTACTTTGCCGCGTTGCTGGAGGGTAAATATATCGGCGACGATTGCCATGGAGATCGAACCGATGACCCCGCCAAAGATACCCGTTACCACGCGAGCAATAACCAACGTGGTAAAATCGAACGCCAATGCACAACCGAGAGTGCCGATGGTAAAGCCGACATAGAAAAACAGCAGCAGTTTTTTACGGTCAAATTTATCGGCAAATCCTGCGGTGAGCAAGCCCGAAACGCCTGCACTAAACGCATATGCCGAGACAGCAACGCCAAATTGGGATGCCGAAATTGCTAAGGATTTCATCATAATATCACCTAAGGGCGACATCACCATAAAGTCCAGCATGACCGTAAAAAGCGTGGTTGCCAAAATACCAATGACAAATCGTTGGTATCCGGTAAAGGGTATTTCTTCTTCCATATAGTTTTTGAAAGGGTGATAGTTCGAGATTGCGGATACAAAGTTATAACAATAGTTCGGATACTTGCGAACTTATCACGCCGCCATAACGCGCATGAGCATTTTTTGCAGCACCACGTCGCTGTCTTCCGACGACGATGATTTAATCGCCACGTCCGCATCGCAGAGCGCATAGAAAGCCCGTTCTATGGCGCTGCGGGAGTATTGGCGGAGAGCGGCGAGGTATTCCGGCACGAAAAAAGGGCTGATATCCACCGCTTTGCCAAGTTCAAAGTTATTTTGCGTTTGCTGCACAGCTTCGGAGAGTTTCCAGAGAATCATAAAATACCGCGTAAGCATAGAAATAATCAGGAGTTCCTGCCTGTCCACCACCAACATTCGCTGCGTGATTTCCAGTGCTTTCGAGAGCTGCCGTTCACCAATGGCGCGTTGTAACTCAAAAATATTGTAATTCTTCGATACACCGATAACCTCAGCAATATCCTCACGTGTAAGGCGAGTCTTCTCCGGCGCGAAGGTGATAATTTTCTGGATCTCGTTGTGCAGGTCGCGCAGGGATTCACCCGCTTGCGCCACAAGCAATTCACACGCATCCGGCGCAATCTCACGCCCCAGCGCCTTGAAGCGATTTGCCGCCCACGACGGTAATTCGCGGTCGTAGAGTTTCGGAAATTCTATCCACTCGCATTTATCCAAGAGAATATTATATGGAAATTTGGCGGCAGCGAGTTTCTTCTTTGCTTTCTCCTGTTGCTTCGGATTGCTGAGTGCTGATTTCAAGCCGTTCAGTTCATCGGCTTCGGCGACGAGAATAAGGAGCGTGGAGGGCGACGGATTGCGTAAATACGCGGCAAGTGGAGATTTTTTTTCGGCATCTTTGCCCCGTCCGGTGTTCATTTTCTCGAAGTGGCGTATTGCTACCACGCGGCGGTCTGCCATCATCGGGAAAGCGCTTGCCATCTCGACCAGTGCTTCGGGCGTGATGTCGGAGCCGTCGAAGCTGTCGAAATTAAATTGCTCCATACCGTTCTGCTCTACCGCTACGCCCACAAGTGCCGTCAATGCTTCATCCAGCAAAAAATCTTCCTCGCCGAACATGAGCAGAACGGGCGGAAAGGTTTTGGATTTGAGCAATGATGTTATGGAATCAAGCACAGCGCTATGAGTAAAGTGTGAGGAATACATCGGTTACGAAGACCCGTAATATCTCACTCTTTGCGAGAATTACCAAATGGGATTTTGCCCAGTGCCTTTCTTGGGAACGCATACTGAACTGGGATTGTTTGGGATAAAGATGATTACTGGGATTCGGGAATAGTTAAGAACTATTTCTTCACCATTTGCCGCTCATACCACTCCTTTTACCGTTCGTGCCATTACTTCTATTTTTTTGCTCTCTTTTGTGCAATATTTGTACTGAAAATTTGTTGTTCCACTTCTCTCGACCGCATACAATGAATCGTGCATATTTACTCTTCCCGTCGCTCGTCGTAAGCATTATCGTTCTGTTTGTGCCCATGACTAACCTATGTGCTCAACAGACCGATTGGGCAAAGGTTCATACCGTTACGATGTCCTCTATCGAATCGCTCTACAATCTGAATTTCGAGGAAGCCGAAGCCCGTGCAAACGAAGTTATCAAACTTGCGCCCCAAGACCCACGTGGGTACTTCTTTCGCACAATGACCTACTATTACCGCTTTCTCTATTCTCGTGTTTCCCGTTTACCCAAAAACGAGCAGGATGCAGAACAGCAAAAGTTTTTGGGCTATGCGCAGCAAACCATTTCAATCTGTGAAAAATTTATTCAGCAAAACCCAAACGATAGCAAATCACTGTTTTATATTGGGGGTTTGCACGGCTATCGAGGACTCACGCTGGGTTTTAATGCCACAAAAACAAGCGACTATTTGACCGCAGCGCGAGATGCTCAAAAAGGCGTGGACTACTTAAAGCGCTCGTTAGCCATAGACCCTTCAAATGCCGATGCACAAATGGGTTTGGGACTATTTAACTACATCATTTCGCAAGTCCCTCCTTTTGCGCAAAGTGTTATCAAACTTGCCGGAATGACGGGCAATCGCGTCGAAGGCTTAAAGCAGTTGGAATATGCCGCAGCAAATGGCGTTTATGCTCGTGCGGAAGCTCAATCATGGCTCGCACAAATTTACAGCAGAGGTGTTCTTTTTACAGGCGGCGAAGGAATGTTTGACCGTGCGGAGCAGCATTATACCTCGTTTTTAACCTTGTATCCGGGGAATACACTTATTCGCTTTTTCTACGCCGGAATGCTGTATGATGATTTGCGTCGCTCACAAGATGCAATCAAACAATACAGCGCCGCTTCTGATGACAAAGGACGCAAAGTTGAGTTTTTAGCGGCTGCATCGGGAAACAATCAAGCACGTATCCTCATGGCTCAGGGCAACTTTAGCGGAGCAATCGCGGTCTTGCAACAAGCACTTGCTTTGCGATCAGATTTACAGTTTCTTCATAACAATTTTGGCATCTGCCAAGAGCTTCAAGGCAATCGCGCTGCGGCAATCGAATCCTACACAAAAGCAAAAGACAATGAAAATGCTCAAAAGCGCATCAAAACACCCTTCTCTGAAAAAGAGCAACAGCTCATGAAAGCAGAATGGGCATTTGATTGCGGCGATGACACAAAAGCTATTTCGCTCATCAATGAATGCCTGAAACGCACGGACTTAACGAACCAAGAGCGAGCAGATATGCACTTTTTGGGCGGCAAAGCGCTTGCTGCCAAAAGTGATTTCAAACTTGCAGAAGCCTACTACGCCCAAGCAATACCGCTTGCCGGCGACGATGCACTGATGAAAGCATCGCTTTTCTATTATCTTGGCATGGCGCAAGCAAAAAACGGCAAGAAATCTGATGCTCTCGACACATTAGAGCAAGCACAATCCCTCAAAGACTACCCCGGTGAACGCCGTTTACGTCGCAATATTGAGCGAGAACTCTATCGCCTGAAACGCTCATAAATCCCACACAGCCTTCCCGCACACGCCATGACGCTTGCCCACCGTTCCATCTTCTACACCGTGACAATTGTTCTCGTCTCGTGTGGCATCGTAGCCTTACCCATCCAAGCACGAGAAGCGTTAGCGCCGCCCGAAATTAGGCAGCTTCCCGTGGGAATACTGAAAACTCCATGGTATCTCTCATGTCTGGATTGGCGCTTTTTCGAGGGAAAAACTCTACCCGCAGACCTCAGCAAGGGCGACACCGTGAAGGAGTTTACTTTTTTGGGTTCGATGCTGCAAGTGCGCGGCATCGGGCGAGAAAGCAAGGATTGGAGGGGTGAAGGATGGTTCGTGGCGCAATTTCGCGCCGACAGTATTCTCCCCCACACCAAACATCTCCTTTTTTGGATGCACAGGCAATTTGGTGAAAGCGCGCTCTGGCTTGACGGACGAGCTATTACCCCCTTCAGCCTTGATGAACGCCTGCCGCGCCGTGATATATTTTTTGCTGCCGACCTTGATTCCGGCATCCACACGCTTGCTATTCACTACCGTGACAGCTTGGCGTGAAGCGCCTTTCAGCACTTTGGAGCGTATGTCGGTACAACGGGAATAAGGCTTACGGTTTCTGTGGAGCAATTAGTGCTTTGTATATTAAACGATATGCGACAAACCTGGTGGTCTTTCGTTGTTGTCGGACTGCTTGTACGTTATCGTCGTCGAGTGACGTTTCTTGTGTTTATTGGTACTGATTGAAATAACGTAAAAATTTTGGAATTCGATGACAGGATGAGTAATTTTCCCTGAATTTGTATATCCTCGCATCTGCCCGAATCTTGAGTTTAGCGCCTGCTGTGCTTTATTCGATACATATACATAGACTTACAGCCATTATCAAGCATGAGCGAGTTGGTGATGCTTGCCGTCAAAAGTGTATAACGGTAGTGTTCTATTTGAGTTGACAAAATGGAACAAACTATAATTCTGCCTTGTCTATTAAGTATGATATCAACTTTTTTTTGAACACTATGAAGTTGTTTAGCATTTTTGAAATTTGAGGATTCTACGGATAAAAATGATGATAAAGCCGATGACATTCATCGCCGTCCAGTGTTTGAGCTTTGTTTCGTAGCGAACAAGTAATCCCTTGAAGCCATCAAGC
>JACVZY010000115.1 GCA_014654705.1 Ignavibacteria bacterium | reverse complement strand
GTGTTTCTGAAGGCATGATTGCTCTCCTTATCGAAAGTATGCGGTGAAGGGGATAAGATGAAATACTAACTTTGTTGGACTGGTTACCGCCAAGCACAAGAACAGATTTGCCTTCTTGTCCGGCAAAAAATCCAACGTGTCCGAACTGTACATTTACGCCACGCGAGAGTACAACAATATCGCCGCGCTGTGCTTCTTCCAGCGAAACCGCTGCGCCCCACGTGAGAAAACTTCTCGCTCGTGCGGAATTTGTTCCGGTGATGGATGCTTTCTTCAAGCACCAATTCACAAATGAGGCGCACCATGCAATTTCATCACTCGTGGCGCGAAGGCTTGTTGCGGCGTGATACTCCACGATACGCTCGTTATGCGTATCACCGAAAATCTCTGCCGTACCAAGCTCTTTCATGGCAATATCGAAAGCTGCTTTGCTCATTGGTGTCCTTTCGCAAAAGAAGCGGTAGAACGGTCACCACGGTAACGTGAAACCGTTCTACCGCTTATGAAAACCTTACGGAAGAGGCAGCTGCACAGCACCCACAGACGTTTTCGCCTGTGTCAGCGCGGTCTTGATGCTGTCCAATGCCGTGCGGAACGCTGCATCGGGCGTGAACTGTACTTCGCCGTCAACGCCTTTAGCAAAGACGATAACTTTGCCGTCTGCGTCGGCTTGCAGCACATCGAACGCCGCAAGTGCGTCGGTGCAATTTTTCTCCAGCGTTCCGATAGAGCGCACTGCGCCGACGAAATCTTGGAGTTCGGTGAACTGGCGGTAATTGCCGTTGGCTTGCGTGGCAATGCCTTCCAGCTTGGTGATTTGCGACAATGCAATATCCATTGTGCATCCTTTCAATAATGTGGTGGTGAAGATGAGAGCCATCGTCTCCACGGTTATCGTGGCAGATGGCGTGAACGGATGCAAAATAGGAAGGCGGGAAGCACGGGAAAACTGAATGATAATGAACGTTATGGAAGCGGAGAGCCAAAAAAAAGCAAAAAAAATACAAATTTGAAAAAAAGTTTCTCGGAAGAGTGTTTTGGTCAAATACTTTTCTCGTTTGCACTTACGAGAAAAAAATGGGCAAAAGTAGATGTTGCAACAATGATTGTAACGGGTTTTCCGTTACATCCGACACTAGCGCGGTATGGGGTGGGGGTTGTATATTTACGTGAATTTTTACAGACCTAAATTCAAAAAGCATAATAAATACAGTTTCATAAACTTAGAATATCGTTATCGACATTAGAATTAACTTCAATCTCTAAATTCAATTTGCTGGTTATAAAATGAATAAACCGAGAATTTTTATTGGTTCTTCAACTGAAGGTTTAAGAATTGCTGAAGCTCTACAAATCAATTTAGACCGTGATGCTGAGGTAACAATATGGACGCAAAATAGTTTTCAATTATCCTCAACAGTTATTCAGGGTCTTCTAGAAGCTATTAACAATTTTGACTTTGCAATTTTTGTGTTTTCCGAAGATGATGTTTTAGAAATGAGAGGTCAGACTATGAATGCTGTAAGAGATAATGTTATTTTTGAAACTGGTTTATTTGCGGGTAGTATTGGCATAAAGAATGTATTTATCTTGAAACCAAGAACAAGAGAACTACACCTCCCATCTGATTTGTTAGGAATAATTGCAGGAGAATATGATGCTAATCGACAAGATGGTAATATTGTTGCGGCAACTGCTCCATTTTGTACTCAGGTCAGAGAAAAATTAAGAGGATTTAATCAAAATCAAACCTTACAAACTGTTAAGTCAAAAACTTTAGATTCACTTTCTTCGATTGATCTCCCAACAAATACAAGAGAGGAAGAGGAGGATTACAAAAATGATTTGCTTATCCTTGAAACCTATTTTGCAGATAACAACTGGTCTGCCATGAGTTTTGCTAGTATCAGACTTAGAGTACATCCTAAATTTACTCAGGAATATTTGCTCAAGATGATTGAAAAAAATCCCAAAAAAATAAGGCAATGCACAATAATAGGTGGCAAAAAGGGTATTAAACTTATGCACTAAAAAAATGGAGCTAATCTTTTCAGCATCTAAGATATGTTATACTAAACAATGAAAAAGAGAGACTATTATTCAGTAAGAACAGGAAAAATCACCCCAGACCAACAAGTAAATTTTGAGGTGCTTAAGAAATTGTTTTCTGTCACATATAATAAATTAAGCGCTGATGGTTATTTTCAAAAGTATTTTGGCATTGACTGCATGGACGGATATATTCCAGGTGAATTAGGGAAAGAAGTAGAAGCGATAATGTTTGTGAATTTAAGAAAGGACAATCTATATCCGATTTACAAAAACTTACCAAACTATACAGAGGACGACTTTTTTGATGTTATTGAATTTCTTCACGATCATTGTTCCAAAGGACAAAAGGGATACTATCATAGTTGGAACAATTGTGGCTATCACTATGAAGAATTTAATGATATTGAAGGACAAAAATACTTTAGAGAGTTACTGAACCCAATTCTTGGAGAATACAAAGATGGTTTTGAAATTTCGGAAAGTGGAGAAATATTGATTCTATCTGAGAATGGACTTTCAAATCTATTTGAAGCAGACATTCCCACAAATGACAAAGAAAATATTTCAAATAAAATAAATTCCGCTATTCTAAAATTTAGACGACACAAATCAACACTTGACGACAGACGAGAAGCAATTAGAGAATTGGCGGACGTTTTAGAATTTCTTAGACCTGCAATTAAAGAACATTTAAACAAGAAAGACGAAAGCGACCTATTTAATATCGCTAACAATTTTGGGATTAGACATCACAACAAAGACCAACAAACTGAATACGATAAGGCAATTTGGTATAGTTGGATTTTCTATTACTATTTAGCAACATTACATGCTGTATTAAGAATGACAAGCAATGAAAAGAATAACAGAGCATAATACGGGTTTTGCGTCATGCGGGGTGACAGTGGTAAATTCAAGTGCAGTTTTTCAATTTAACTTTAATAGTGGGTTGACAGTGAAGTGCTTCTAAATTCATCACTGCGGCAAGCGGTAAACCGTTCGACTAACTGACCTCTTAAAAAGCCCACCAACACACCACCGCCGCAACAACCATCCCCACAAAAAACACCACCACACCCAACCACATCCGCCTACGCTCAAAAAGCAAATACGCCGGAGTGACGCACACCAGCGTTAGCACAAACACCACGATAGATGCCGGATGCAAAAGCGCAAGCAGCGCCACGAAGAACCCGCACACAAACAGCCAATACCGCACAAAAGGGAACAGCCGCATATCCTACCCCACCACTTTCAAAAGCTGCGGATTCACGAGATTAAACTTCTGCTTGTTCTGCACCTCATCTACCGCAAAATCTATCACCCGCGCGATTTCACTCATGGCTTGATTGAAGGTAACGTCACGCTGCGCTGTCCACTCTTCGTTGGATAACGCACGAGTGCGATATTGCAAGGAAAACGTCGGGTCGGCTGTGGCGGCTGTGACGAGTTCACGGCATTTGTTCGCGGCTTGTGCCATCGAAAGTGCTTGGGTGCTGATGAAATCTATATCCCACACGCGGTACGTTCCGCCCGCCGACTTTTGGATGCCGTTCAGCTTCGTGAAGTCCCGAATGAGATATTGCGCGTTGCGACGCTGGGGAATGTAGCCTGTGTTTACCGCCGCTTGCTGAAAAAACATCTGGACATCATGCCCCATGGATTCCACATCTTGAATGCCATTGATGAACAAATGAAACTGCGCACTGAAGGGCAACGGTGAAAAGGGAATATTGCCCACAACGTGCTTCACGCCGATACCCGGATAGGAAAGCGTCGGCGTAAGCGAATGATTACTGATTGCAAAGGCAGCGCCTTCGGTTTCTTCGCGCCAGATTTGGAGCGTGTAGGTACGCCCCAGAGGAGCATACAAAAACGCATCAACGTGGAAGCCTGCGCCATCGGGAATGAGGGAAATGTTCATGGTAAAAAAATGATGAGTGGAAAGGATTGAGAAATTATACATTCGCGCTCGCATTCGAATTCTCATTCGCCCCCTTGACAAAGGGGGAACGGGGGATTTACAATCACCAAAAATCCCCCGCTCACTTCGCAACCATGGTTGCGGTTCGCCGCCCCCTTTATCAAGGGGGCTACTAAAAGGAGCTGCGTATTCAGACGGATTCTTTGAGTGAATGGTAGAGCGTCGAAAAAAGCCGATGATAGTCGGCGTTGGAATCCAACAGCGTTTCGTGCGCTTTGGTGTAATGATGCACCAGCGATGGTGCGCGGTTGAGTTCGCGGGCAATTTCGCTGTATGTCCAGCCGCGTTCCTGCAAGATTGCCGCGAGCGCAATGCGCACATCCACCAGTTTTCGCCCACGTACTTTCGAGCGAATCCGTCGGCGACACGTTTTCGGCGTGGCAAGTCCCAGCGTGAGACTAATGTGTGGGTAATTCAGCATATTTCAGGTGTATGAAAACATGGGTTTGGGTGAAAAATCGCTTAGAACGCTTCTAAATGCGAAATTGAGAATGTGCCTTTGGGGATTGCACCAGTGTGAGGAACGAAACCTTCCGCCTGCACGGATGCGTGTGGTCGGTATGCGCCTCTCTTGCCGTAAAAAAGCCCTTTTTTGAAAGGAAAAGCACCGATTTGAGGGAATATGGCGTGAAAAAGAGGTGATGAAAAGGGAAATTGCACCTCAAAAATCAGCGTTATCATCAATTTTTGCTCCATGAGTTTTTTCACTGCAAAAGTTCAAATTCCGTTGCACCCAAACGCCGCACGGTGCGAATACACTGTTTTTGCCTCAGCCGCGCAAGTATCTGTCGCACAAAACGCACCGAACGTTTGCAATGTTCCGCTATCGTGCGCTGCTTCAGAACGCATCGCCCTTCGTCGGTGGAATATGCCGCCAAAACCAAATACACCATTTTTTCATGCGGTGTAATTTCTCCACTGAGCGCAAAAGCAGTCGTGAGCTGAACACGCTCACGCAAGCGAGCATTTTTTCTAAGCGGACGGAGAGATGTATGGTGTTTGCGTGGCATAGAACAACAGTAACGTATGAATGATGAAGCGAAGAGGAAAAAATGTTCCTGAAGATTTTTCTTGAAGGAATCATAAAAACCTCTTGCATGGTCGTGGTTATTTTTTTAATTTAACATCTATTATTGGTACAAAAAGCAATAACAATCGTATCTAAAACACACAATAATTTTGCTTTAACAATAATTTTCCTGCAATTTTTTTATACCTTTTTCTTCGTTTTATGCAGGGCAATACTATTAACGACATCGGACCACGCATCAAGCACTTTGCGAAACGATGCTACCGAACGCAAAACAATTTTTGCGAGGTTATCGGCATTGATGCAACGCAAATGAGTTACTACGTCGGGCGCGGACGTGTTCCGGGCGGCGAAGTTTTGTTTCGGTTTTATGAGGCGGGAATGTCTATCAACTGGCTGTTCAAAGGCGGCGACGATAGCGAAATGTACGCCGATAACGACGCAGGCGAACGCCTCAGGCAGGAACGCGCCGAATTCAAACGCACCATGAACAACGTGAAGCTCCTTCCCCGCGAAGCGCATGAAGACATTGCAGAAACGAAAGTTATCAAGATTGACGACTACCAAAATAATCTGGCAATGTTACAGAATTTTATTACCTTCATGCGCGAGTCGGCGAAGTGATTGCGCCAATAAAAGAAAGGACACGAATGTGACGGATGTGGTCGAGATTGAATACGGATTTTTTTTCCGTGATTATCTGTTTTTTCCATCCAATCCGTGTCCCACACATTCTACTTTTCGCACAATAATTGACTTTAACGTAAAAAAATCTGCTTTCCCATGATGGACATCTTCACTGAAGCCTTTGATGTGGAACATCTGCATCTGAACAATCTTACTCCCGTGCGCTTCGATATGGAACACACGCGGATTTGCGCACGAGTTCCTTGTGGCACGCCCGCTCCGATTTTTTCCCAAGTGCAAGGCAAACTTCTGAGTGAGTATCTGTCGCGTAATCCGAAGATGACGTTTCTTTTTGAAGTAACGGGCGATTCGATGGTAAACGCGGGGATTCATGCCGGAGATGTGGTGGTGGTAGATTGCCGAATGGAAGCGCAGCACGGCAATATCGTGCTGGCAGAAGTCAATGGAGAAATTACGCTCAAGCGTCTGCAGATGATACCGAACAAACGCACAAAGACGATTGAAATGGCGCTCATTCCCGACAATCCTCGGCATCCACCCGTCAAACTTTCGGACTTCGATGATGTGCATATTTTTGGCGTGGCAACGCGGAAGATGCGGATTGAGGAATTGTTGTAAACGTTAATGCTGTGAACAATCTTTTCTACGATTTTTTCTACACTCATGCAAGCACTTCGCCAATACTACACTGTTCAGGGAAAAACTGTTCTGTTGCATTTACCCGACAACTTCGATGCGAAACATATCGAAGTAATTATTTTGCCATCTGATGGTGCATCGGAAACGAACACTTCCCTCCATTCGCACATCGAAGCATGGCGCAACAAGAATGATGCACCGCCACCACTTCCTGTGTGGACTCCTGAGCAGCGAGCATCTGCACTCAGATTGAGCCAGGATACAACCACGATGACAGACGAAGAAGTTGCTGAGTGGGAAAAAGAAATTGCCACCATGCGTTCGCTGCCGTCGCTAGGATGGGAGAATGGATAATATTTTTCACGTTCTTGCCGATACTTCGGTACTGATTGACTACGTGCGGCGACTTCAAAAAGACCAAACACTGATGCACAAATTGTTTGAGCGGTCTATGCCCGTCGTGGCGGCAGTCACTGAATTTGAGTTTTGTATCGGACGCAATGCTCAGAATACAAGACTTATATCTTCAATGATGACGCAGCTTCCTGTTATTCCGCTGGATTCCGACGTGGCACACATTGCCATTGAAATTCATCGGACATTGAAACAGAGAAATGCTCTCATCGGCACGAACGATATTTTTATTGCTGCTACGGCGCTTCGGTTTGGAATTCCGATAGCAACCCTCAACCGCAAACATTTTTCTCGCATGGAAACAGATTTTGGTGTACAACTACTTTCCGAATAATGGCTACCAAACGCGCCATCGCATACTACCGCGTCTCGACCGCAAAACAAGGTGCTTCCGGCTTGGGCTTGGAAGCGCAGCAGCACAGCGTGGCGGAATTTATCGGCGAGGGCAAACTTTTGGCGGAATATACCGAAGTCGAAAGCGGTAAAAATAATGTGCGACCGGAATTGCAACGCGCTATTGACCATGCCAAACGCGCAAACGCAACGCTTGTTATTGCAAAATTGGATAGACTGAGCCGCAACGTTGCGTTTATTTTCACGCTGCGCGATTCGGGTGTGGATTTCGCCTGCGCCGATATGCCGGACGCGAACACGCTCACCATCGGCATTTTCGCTGCACTCGCCCAGCACGAACGCGAGCTGATTTCCCAGCGCACCAAAGCAGCACTGGCAGCAAAAAAAGCACGTGGGCATACGCTCGGCACACTGGCAAATCTGACGCAAGAAGGACGTTTGCTCGGCGCACAACGCACAAGCGAAAACGCCCGCCAAAACGAATCGAACCGCCGCGCCAAAGCAATGATTGAACATTTACGAAAACAGCAAATGACTATGCGAGCAATCGCGGCGTATCTGAACGAAAACGGCTTTCGCACCGTGCGCGGCAAAGAGTTTTTTCCGGCGACGGTGCGGCATTTATTGGTGACGGAGCGGAATCACATGGCGCGTGAAAGGAATTTTGTGTAAATGATGAATGCTGTTCTGGACACAAATGTTATCGTGTCGGCTGCGCGCTCCAGCACCGGAGCATCATTCCGTACGTTGGAACTTGCTTTTCACAATGCTTTCACGATGCACATTTCTACGCCGTTACTCTTGGAATACGAAGAAGTATTACTGCAAAAAACTTCTATGAATCGAGGTGATGTTGAGAGTTTTCTGGCAACACTCCTTGAAATTGCGGACGAGCACGAAATTTATTTCCTCTTTCGCGGTGTACTTCACGACGACGATGACGCAATGCTTTTAGAACTTGCCATCAAAGCTCAGGCAACTATCATAACTCATAATATCAAGCATTTTAGCAAAGCACACGATTACGGAATCACTGTTTTGCAACCTCAAGAATTTGTTCACTTGTTACGAAAAAGCCATGACGATAACCATTGATGTTCCCGAATCCATTTATAAACATTTGGCACGTATTGCCGAAGAAGAGCATGGTGATAGTTCTCCGGCTTCCATTGGTCTTTTATTGAGCGAGAATGTGAATGATGTTTTCAATCGTTCACTCACCAAACGTTTACAAGGAAAAGCTATTTCGCCCGAAGATGCTATTGCACTCATGCGAAAATATGGCGAAGGTAACGAACCGGAAGAACATGACCGCTTGTGAGAATATGGAATAAATAAAATTGAGGAAACATTTTCTACGAAAATCCGCTAAAAAAATGGTCTGCAACATCCCTTCCAGCCTCTTTACAACATTCGATACTTTCTATTTTCACTATTTTTATGACTGCAACTCTCCATATTTCTGCTCAACGTGGAGGCGAAGAAACTCTTCGACTCGTAACATCAGCGGTCGAGCATGAAGTCCAACGCCTCGAAATGGCTTTGCTTGCTGCCGATCGCCGATTATTACCTTTCGAGGAGCGCTATCACATCACCTCCGAAGTTTTCTATACGACGATGACCGCAGAAGATTTGTCCGGCGGCGACAATGAATATATTCGTTGGGCAGGAGAATATGAACTTCGTGAGCGCTTGCGCGAACGATGGGAAAACCTTCGGAGTCTTCGATATGACTATTGACGAGTATTGCCAAGCAATAAGCACGATATGTGACCGCACCGCAACCTTACCGCACGTTTTGACCTGTGAATATACCCTTGAGAAAAGACCGCCTGACCAAGCATACATTCATGGTCGCATCGAATGGATGAACGGTAGTGAACTTCACTGGATGGAATATTGCGACCGGGAAGGAAGCACGGTAAAAAAACTCCGATACAGCTATCATCTCCAAGACAAAATACACGCACTCGTTTTTCGCTATGACAATGCTGCTCATAAACCGCAGTTACCATTCAAAGAGCATAAACATTCCGCTACGAGCGATGGTAGCCAAACAATTTTCAAAACTGATGCACCGACTCTTGGAGAGGTGATAGAAGAAACTATTGCGTGGTATGGCTGGCTATAATTTTTCAACACCCGAATATCTTTTTATACACAACGCACTTTTTTCATTGTCATTCCCCTTTCTGCCATGTATATTTGCATCCTACGACTACGACAACATCGACACGTTCTTTCGACTTTTAAAAAACGAAAAAGCCACATCGACTAAAATGTGGCTTCTTCAATTCCTACTTTGATTTTTGCTCTTAGTTTTGACCGACCTTGACAAAAATCAAAGGATAATATTTGCTTTAGTTGCGCAAAAGCTTCGTCACAAATATACTGTGAAGAACATTTCAACACAAATGTAATTTTTTCTCGTTCAGGTGACTGACTCTAAGTCCGCTCTATACTTAGTCTTTGAGCGACACACTTCAGAAAAAAAATGAAGTGAAACCTGCGAAAAAATCCGCATTTTTTTTGAAAAAGCAAAAACGCAACCAAAGCGCATCCTTTTTTGTCATGCGTTTTTCTTCACAACCCGCGTTCGTTTCCCAAAACGTTTCCGCTCAAAGCGTTTCTAATTTCTCCTCCACTTCCCCTCGCACAACGGGCAATCTTCTCCACGAAATTTTTCAAACTGATGGCGGCGCTCGCGTCTTTCATCATTTTGGTTTTGACGTTGGCTCGCGGTACGTCTCCCCTTTCCGCTCGGATGCCACGCACAAAAACTTTTCCGTCTTTGCTGATAAACGCGGACGAGTTTACTTCAAAGACTTTGCTGCCGGTGATGAGGCTTCTGGAAATTTCCTCAAGTTGCTCGAACTCTACGGCTACGCGGATTTTCGCAGCCAACTCGAATTTGCTGCCGCGCTCTATGGATTTGATTCCGCAAGCGTTGGCGTTGGTAAACGCACCCTTCCCCGTCCGATAGCCGAGACAAAAAAATATCCTACTGCCGAACGAATTGCAGCCAGCGCACAAAACGAAAATGCTTTCCGCATCACCGCACTCGAAACCGCTCCTTTCTCCGACGAAGAACTCTCGGTGCTGGCAAATCTTTCCGGCGGTTTCATCACAAGCGACGTTTTGCATGAACACGGCGCTCGTGCGCTCCGGCGGTACGATTACGAAGGCGTGAACAAATCGGGCAATGCGTACAATGGCTCAAAGCATCCGCGCTTCACACTTGTTGTTCCCGCAGCCGATGGAAATTATTACGGCTACTGCTACTGTAAGTCCGACACCTATTCCACGTTCCCACAAAGCGCGAAGAACTTTCACCTCAAGTTCCATGCGTACACGAGCGATGTAAAATTTTCCTTGGGCTTGGAAACGCTGCGTCCAAATGAAGCGGCGTACATCGTCGAAGGGGTGAAAGATTTTTTTGTTGCGCGGGCGTTGGGGTTGAATGCTTTTACATTGGGTGGTGTGCAAACACGTTTGCCGGATGCAGTGCGCTCGCGTCTTGCTGCGAATGACAATTCGCTGGCGATTTTGTTTGATACGGACTTTGCAGGGATTTCGAGTAGTAAGAAACTTGCTGCGTTCGTGAATGGTGCGCACGGTAAATCCCCCCAGCCCCCTTTGTCAAGGGGGAGTCAGAGACCTTTCGATGAAATTTCTTCGCATATTCTTGAGCTTCCCCGCCTTGCGAGACAAGAAACCCAAGACGCGCCGAAGCCAACCGAAAATGACCTTGCAGATTATGTTGTTCGCTACGGCTATGACGACGAACTTCGTGCTGCGCTCTGCGTTCCCGTGCCGCTTGCTTCGATATTGCTCACGCGCGGTGGCGTGACGGCTCCCGCACGCGAACTTGTTATCACCAAACATTGCGCCGAAACTCCTGCTGCCATCAGTACCATCGAAAAAGCCATCACTAACACGCAACGCCTTTTTCTTTCTGCGCCGACGGGTTCGGGCAAAACGTTTCTCATGCTGCGGCACGTTGCCATGAATCACCACCAGCGCACGGGCGGAAGAACTATTTTTGTTGTGCCGACCATCGCACTTGCCGAACAAATCGAACAAGAATACCGCGACCTTCCGCTTATCAGCATCACCGGAAGCGATACTGCGCTTTCGCTCTTGGAAGCTCGCACCAGTTCAAAAATTATTGTCTGCACCGCCGACAGCTTGCCGAAAATTTTGTATCCGTCCGGCACTCGCGGACATTACACAGACAAGAATGTCTGTGCCACCATGAATTCTACGCCACATCTTGCAGTGAATATTCCAAATGCCCTCGGTGGCACAGACATTCCTGTCTGTGAGTCTTTGGCTAATACAGATTACACAGACAAGAATGTCTGTGCTACCAAAAATTCTAGTCCATGCCTTCTGCACGAAGAAAATCTGCTCCTCATCGTGGACGAAGCGCACAAACTTTTTAGCGATTACGCCTACCGCGATGCTGCCATGCGCGGCGTGATGTCCGCCATCGAGCGCGTGGGCGAAGAAAGCACGACGAATCGCGTTGTCTGCATTAGCGCAACGCCGAATCTTTTCCTTCATGCTGCGCCGGAACGTCTGCGTTTTGAGTATCTTCACCTCCGCACTATTGCACAGCCCATACGCCGACTTGCCTTCTGCCCCTACCAATGCCGCGAACAAGAAGCCGTCAATGCTATTTTGCGCGAGAAAGAACACGGCGCGGTCGTCGTGCGCATTAATAGCGAAAGTGCACTCAAAACTGTGCAAACGCTGCTATTGCAACATGGTGTCAGCACGGACGACATTGACCTTATCACCTCGCGTCGCCGCACGACTTCGACCGAATATAAATCTATCACCAAAGAAAGCCGCATCACGCGCCGCATCATTCTGACCACTTCCCTGTTGGACTGTGGTGTCAACATTCTCAATGCCGACATTCGCGCCGTGCTGATATTCGATGAGCGCGACCCCGCAACGATTGTGCAGTTTGCCAGCCGTTTCCGCCGCGTGGAAAATTTGAGCATCATGCTCTTCCATAAGCACACCACCAAAACTGAACAGCATCGCCTTTTCCCACTCTCGCCCGTGCAGATGTTCCAAAGCAATATCTTTCAAGCCGAAATGCGGGCGATGGAATACAACGCATCTCCACAAATGCGCAGCAAAAATCTGCACACTGCCATCGGCAAAAAAAGTGCGTTCCGCCGCTTCGACCGCTCGATGATGTTTGACGAAGTGCGCAAAGTTTGGCAAGCGGACGTAGCGGGAATTATCGCGGGACTGGACGACATTCGACGTTCCACACTCACTCGGGCGGAATTGCAACGGGAACTGGAAGACTACGGCTTGACGATTGTTCAGCGCGAAGAACTGTTTGATGAAACTTCGTCCACAGCAACAACAATGATTTCCGCAGAAACTGTTGCAGAACTTACGCAAAAAGCAAAAGAGCAAGCAAAGTCAGACGAGCGCGTCATTATAGCCATGCTCTCGGAAGCGCCCGAACTCTTCATGGAAGCGCTCTATCACACCACCGAGTCGAGAATAACTCGGAGTGCAATAACAACGTTCTTCCCAACAATTCAAGGAAAACCGCACCATCGACGACGAACGGAAGAATGTTCGCGCTTACTTTTGGAACGCGCCGACCTTTTCAGCACGACCAAACCCGACACGTTTGGCAATCGGTATCTCGAACTTCGTCGCCGACTTTTTGCACACCCGGAAGCAATCACTATCTTGGAGCGCTTCACCGACAGCCGGACGTGGGCGCGGTTCACCGAACACTTGGCAATGCACCAGCGCTTAGAACTCAAACGACTGAATCTCCACACGCAGACGCTCACGCCGCATGACCGAAAAAAATTGGAACGCGAATGGGAAGTTCGGAACTTTGTTGCTAATGCTGCGACGGTGGGCTTTCAGTTTCAGGGAACGACCAAACATGGAGAAAATACATCTGAGTACACAGACAAGAATGTCTGTGCCACAATGGAAAACAGTGTTGATGCTCTTGGTGGCACAGACATTTCTGTCTGTGCTTCTGCAAAACGCCACATCAAATTTGCCCTCCACCGCGCCGATGACCTCGCCCAACGTGTGAACGCTTTCACCGATGACGCTTTCCGATTAACCAAACAACGAGCGGGCGAACTCGTCAGCGCACTGTTCCATGTGGAGTACAAACGCGAGCGGGAGGTAAGCGAGAGCGGCACGATAACCTTCGGCGGCTATTATGCGTTTCGACATGACGAATATGGTATCCAAGCAAAAACACTGGCAGATTTTGTGGCAGAATGTGGTGTGTGTGGCGCGGAGTACGAAGAGCGATTCCGCGAGGCAATGCGAGCGATAACGATAAAACGGGAAGATGTTTGTGCAGTCAGTTCGCTATAATATTCTTCTTTTTTGTGAGGAACGGCACAAGAAATTTGTTACTACTTTGAGACGGTTTATGTCATGGTTTTTAGCGTAAGAGTTTTTTTGTGAATACTTTCTGAGAGCCTTGCATAGGTGCGGCATTTTTTGTAAACTTTCTTTTCTTTGGGGTCAAAAGAAATATATCCACCTTTATTTGTGTGCATATAGTTACATGGGATAAACGATACATACCTCTCTTGCTGTTGATACGTATATCATCATTCCATTTTATCGTGTTGTCTGGTAGCGCCAATCATATTTTTTTACGCGATTCTATGTCTAGTTTTTCTCCTTCTTCTTTGATGCCATCTCATGCTCCTATTCGTACTGTTTTGGTTGATGACAGTCCGGGTATTCGTGAAAATGTTAAGCGGTATCTCACCCGTCATTTTGAAGGTCGTATCGTCGTTGTCGGCGAAGGCAAGGATGTGAACGATAGTGTTAGAATCATTCGGCAACTGCGCCCGAACTTGTTGCTATTGGATATAGAACTCATGACCGGAACCGGATTTGATATTCTTGATACGCTGACTGACGAGGAACGCTCGCAATTTACCGTGGTGATGATAACGCAATTCGACAATTACGTCAAGCAAGCAATGCAATATGGCGTGGTGGACTATGTTGATAAACCCATTCTGACAAAGCCGTTTATTCGGGGCATCGAACGCGGAATCAAAAAAGTGCTGGAGCGCCAAGCATTGGAAAAGCAAGTTCGGGAAGAACTTCGCACACGTATTGCGGCAAACCCCACGGCAGATATTCTTTCCCTACTGGAACTTCGTGAGCAATCACAGCCGTTGCCGGAGAAGCAATCATCGCAAGAACTCCCGTCAATGACCGAGCGCCCTGCGCACATACAAGTACGGCACACGGGCGCTCAAGCACAAGAAGTGCCAGTGCGAGAGATTACCCATTGTATGGCATCGGGGAGCTACACGTTCATTCATCGGCAGACGGGGCAACCGATTATGGACTCTCATCCGCTCAAGCGCTATGAAGAAAAATTATTGGAGCATGGATTTTTGCGTATCTCGCGGTCGCTGGTGGTGAATCCGCAGCTCTGCCGCGTTCTGCGCGAAGGGCGAAATGATGTGACGGTGATTCTGCCCGACGGCACGGCTCACTATGTGGAAGGTACATACAAAGAAAAAGCAATAGCTTTTCTGCAGTCTCAGAAGCGATAACGTACTTCTCCGCTTGGACTTTTCTCACGAAAAAGAGTGTGTTTGGGGATCTCGCTCAAAGCCTCCTTCTTTCGCTCAATGAAAAAAGGCTTTCACTCAAAGCTCCTTTTTTTTCCTTCTACGGTGAACTACCTTTGCCTCCGAAACGCACGACGAGCGAAACAGTATGGAAATACTGTCACTTCATCAGCAGAGCAGTGTAAGTTTGGTGGTCAAGTGACCGACTCTTGCTGAAGAGCTGCTCAATTATTTTGTATGTAAGAATGGGCTTCACATCCCATCACTTTTTTATCAATACTTTTTGGAGTTTTTATGAGCAAGTACATGGATACTTTCGCAGATGCTGCTGTAAGTTCAAGCAGCATGACCGATACAATGACCGCACCGCAAGGTGCAGTGGCTACAAAAAAGAAGGTAAAAATAGACGCGTTGATATTGCAGGATCTGGAAGTTACTTCGTTTATTACCGGAGAGAATGTCACCATAGGGATTAATATGCAAAACAGCGGTAAGACCTGCCCGCAGACTCAATTAATAACTAATCAATGTACCGCTTGTTGCAGAGAGACCACAACCTGTTAACAATAATTAAGTTTGAAAAAACCATAAGAATGTGTGAGCTGCCCCCCATTTTTTGGACAGGTAGTGTAGATAAGTTTTCTGCACTA
>JACVZY010000114.1 GCA_014654705.1 Ignavibacteria bacterium | reverse complement strand
CGATTGTTGGGTCAGTATTCCCATTGTCTTCCGTTTGAGGTAGTTTCACGCCTCTTCGGAACAACGATGTTCAGTAGAGACGCGCCTTCTGCATTGCACACTCTGCAATGTATGTTCTTAGGAAGCGCGTCTCTACTTTATTTTTTATGACAGACTTGAGAAGAGACCATTGTTTGATAGTCAGCTCACGAAAGGACATTGTTATGATGAACAAATATGTTGTAATCTTGAACTACGCCACGCGCAGTATGGTGGTCATCATCGGCTTGGCTTGGGTCTCCGGACTCATTCCGGCACTGAGTTTCGACCCGAATGTGCGAATGTTTGGTGTGGTGTTTATTTTGTTCGGTGCCTATCGCATTGCGACGTTTTGGGCGCAGCATCAAGAGTACAAACGCTACAATAACGATAACGACTAACAACAACTATTTTCTCGAAATACTATGCGACTTACACTACTTTTCGCTCTATTACTTGTGTCTTGCTGCACAATGCTCTTTGTGGCTGCATCCTGCGAACAGAAACGACAAGAAAATGGCGAACCGATCGAAACCGCTACCACAGGCAAAGCAATAATTCTCTGCGACGAAAGCATAGCAGAACGTATGAAGCCTGCGTTTGCGCTATTTGATTCCTCATATTCAGAAGCAAAAGTGGAAGTAGTACCTGTTTCGGCACGCGAAGGAATGTCGCAATTATTTGCCACCAAAGCACGTGGTGTCATCATATCGCGTCCATACTTGGCGGATGAAGACTCGGTATTAAGAGCAAACAAGCTCCCGCCTCATGCTACGACGATTATTGCAACCGATGCGCTTGTGTTCTTCGTGCAGCGCAACTTCCCGCTTGATACTATTTCGCTCGACCAATTGAAAAAACTCTTTACCGACCAGTCTGCATCACTTCGCGGGATGTTCCCGCAGCTCAAGACAGAACCTACGTTCATTAGCCCTGATGCAAATTCGTCGGAATATGGCAATATACTTCTTGCCCTCACGAAAAATACCTCTCCACAACGTGCTATGACACTTGTGAAGAATGCCGACTCAGCCCGCCGCCTTGTGGCAGCAAACCCGAATGCAATCGGTGTGGGATATTTATGGCAGTATGCAGGCGATAAACAATTCAAAATGCTCAAAATTGGCTTCCAAGATACGACAGGCGCATATATTAGACCCAAGCCCGTTCATCAAGGATATGTCGTGATGGGCAAATACCCGCTTGCGATTAGTATTCGTGGAATTGTCCTAGAAGACCGTCGCAATCTTCCTTGGGGATTTATGACCTTTTTGCGCAACGATGTTCGTGCCAAGCAATATTTCCTCAAGTCCGGTATTGTACCTGAAGGTGCAAAATTTGATATTGTACCGACTGACGAAGAAGACTAAATGCGCCATTTGTGTCCCCTAATTCTTGGGTGCATACTTCATTAAACTTTTTGTTCCTCTATCCTTTTCCAATAGGTAGTTTATGACGCAAAATCACTCATTTTCCGTATCATCATCATCATTGCAACGTACTATGAAACGACGTTCTCTTCAACGATTCTTCACGCTTGGAGCTTGCTTCATGCTTGCTTTTGCGCCTATCTTCGCACAGGGCAACCTTCAAAAAGCGAAAGAACAATTCACCGCAAAAGAATATCCTGCGGCGCTGCCACTTGCGCAGGCTGCTGTGAAAGAAAACCCGCGCGACCTCGCATCCTTGCTGCTCTTGGGCGACATATATGACGCGCTGGATCAGCAAGATTCTTCGCTTGCCTATTACCAGAAAGCACAAGATGTGGACTACTGGAAACCTGAAGTCATGCGCAAAGTCACGCTTGCTTTATCGGCAGTCGGTAAGCACACCGAAGCTCTGAAAAAAGCAGAGGAACTTACCAAAACGCATCCGAAAGATGCAGAGAGTTTTTTGGCACTTAGCCAAGTATATGTCGCGGGCAATGAAGCTCCCAGCTTCCCAAAAGACGCGCTCACAAAAGCCGATGCTGCCGTGATTAAGGCGCAGTCCATCAACAAAGAACTGCCTGCTACGTATGTGGCTCGTGGTGATATTTACTTCGCACAGCGCGTTTTCGAGCTTGCTAAAGACAACTACGAAGAAGCACTGAAGCGCGACCCGAACTTGCTTGAGTCCCGTAGCAAGCTGGCTGAGGCATACTTCCGTATGGCAAATAACCCGGGAACGAGCAAAGAAGACAACATCAGATTGGTTAATGAATCGCTGAAACAATGGGACATCATTACCAAAGCAGATACGAATAACGCAAAGGCTTTCTTTAACAAAAGTAAGATTCAGTTTTTAGCAAAAAAATATGCCGAAGCTATTCCTACGCTCCAACGCTACTTGAAACTGAAGCCCGATGCTCCGCAATCACGCTGGTACTTAGCTCAATCGGCATTTATTCTTCTCGAAACTGAGAAAAAAGAATATGATACAGCGCTTGTGGATTACCTCGAAATGTCAAAAAAAGCGATTGATACTGTCGCTGACAGAGCGGATTTGATGATTGCTAAAACGCTTCTTTACAAACGTCTTTTCTGTAAGTCATCTGAAAAATTTGCGGAAATCAAAGCAAACAAAGGCTTAAAGGCAGAAGATATTGAGCTTTATGCCCGTGCTGCCATTAACTGCGGTGACACAACAACAGCCGTGCGTGAGTACAAAGACTTTTTCGTCAAAAATCCCAAAAGCTGTAAACTGATGATGTCCATCGGTACGGCGCTCTACACGTGGCGGCAGTACGATGACGCTATCGAAATTTTCCGTAAACGCCTCGACCCCGCAAATTGTCCGGCAGATAGCTTGAATGCTCGTGCCTACTACTACATCGGCGCTGCATTTTTCTCGAAAAACAAACTGGATTCGGCGCTTCCTGCGTTGCAAGAATCCATCAAGCTCGACCCCAAAGCACTTTACGTTCGCAGCCAGCTTGCTAGTACATTCATGGAGATGAAAAAGACAAAGGAAGCCAAAGAGGAATTCCTCAGAATTCTTGAAGCCGGCAAAGCAGACCCCGTGAAATCCAAACGTGATGTAACGAATGCCATCAGCACTCTCTGCCGTATTGCCAATGGCTCAAAGAGCTGGGCTGAGTTGAAAAAATATGCTCAGGAATGGACAACACTCGACCCCGATAATGCTTTTGGCTGGTTCTATTCCGCCATCGCAGCACAAAATCTGCAAGATACCCCAAATGCCTGCAAATACTACCAAGAGACCATCAAGCGTATGAAGGCTGCCCCTGCGCCGGATACAAAGATGATTAACAGTCTGGAAACACAACTGGAAGCCCTCGGATGTGCGGGCACAGGAACTGCTCCGGCTGACGCTAAAGGTGCTAAAAAAGGCAAAAAATAAGGCTAGCTAGATAACAAGTAGTGTTTCAAATAAAAGCCCTGCATGAAAATTGTTCATACAGGGCTTTTTGTTGGGTCTTTTTTAGGAGGACACAAGCCTTTTTATCGTTTTTTAGACAGCCTTTGCTACACCATTTGAACCATTGACAAAATAGTTGATTTCGGTCGTGACACCATTTGCCACACGTGCACACCGCAAGTCGCCCGGGAATACCTGCGGCTTTAGGATGGAATTGCCTAGAAGCATCCGCACGCATTCTTGCGCTCCCTCTACAATAGACGGGTGTGGATGAATCAACTCCGAAAGTTCGGCAATCCCTTTGCCCATATGGATAAGTAATGCCGCGGCTTGGATAGCGCTTGAGGACTGCTCTCCTACAATACGCATCCCCAGCAGGCGCATCTCATCATCGTCGCTGACAAGAATTTTGTATAATCCCTTCAAACTCCGCATCGCCATTGCCCTGTTTATGTAGTTGTACGCAAAGGTTGCCACGCGGTATGGAATACCCTTTGCCATAAGCGTCTGCTCGTTTGCGCCTACACCCGACGACTCCGGCATGAGGAACATAATCGTTGAAATGTTCTCGTAGCTGAGGTGCTTATTGCCTGGGTTGTACATTGTTTCAATGACGTGCCGCCCTTCCAGTTCGCCGACATTTACAAGGCAAATATCTGCCGTCAAATCGCCGACAGCAAAGATATTTGGAATATTCGTGCGCCCATCGCTGTCAACAATGAAATTATTCGCATCCGTCAGCGCAAGACCTATCTCGCGTGCACCTAAGCCATCGACAGCCGCGACGCGCCCGATAGAAATGAGTGCTTTTTCGACATTATAGGTTTCCTTGCGTCCGTCTTTATACTTGAGTGTGTAATTTACACGTCCGTTTTCGTCTGTAACCATACTTTCCAGTGAAGCGTTACGGTGAATCGTCATACCGCTTGCAATGAAGTTTTCCGTAATCATTTCGGAAATATCTTTATCCTCAAAAGGCAAGATGTGGTCAGCTTTGTCAATAAGGCGTACATCGGTCATTCCAAAATTGGAGAAGACAGATGCAAACTCGCAGCCAATCACCCCCGCGCCCAAAATCACCATACTGTCAGGAAATTTTGTCCAATTACCGATACCGTCGCTGGTAACAATACTCTGTTCGTCAATGATAACATTCGGCAACTTGCGTGGAATGCTGCCTGTGGCAAGCACAATATATTCGGCATCAATCATTTCCACGCCTTTAGGCGTTGTTACTTCGATTTGATTAGCGGACTTGAGTGTACCGAAGCCGTGAATAAAGCGGAAACGGTCGCAGCAGATGTGTTCAGCGAGTTCATTAACCTGCTTGGCGAGTTGTTCGTGGCGCTCTCGCACGGCTTGGTTCGCTACTTTAATAATGGTCGGAAAGTCTAGTTTGTAATCGAAGACCGTGTATCCACGCTCGGTCACGCGCAAGCGCCGAACATCGCGCGAGAGTTCCCAGAGCGTTTTGGAGGATAGCGCTCCATTATAGATTGCAGCACCACCCAGTTTGTCTTTTTCAATCAAAATAACGCGCTTTCCGAAGTCCAGCGCCCGCATTGCGGCTGCGTACCCAGCCGGTCCGCCCCCAATAACGCATACATCACAGCTTTGCATGATAAATTCCTAAAGGTTTGAGAAATGAGTGTGTTTTTGATGGTTATCGCAAATGGAGTGCCAATTTTGTTGTCTTTCCCCATCGATGGCTATTCCTCCGTGCGTGGCGCAAAAATGCTGCTCCACCGAGAGAAAAGAGTCGATTTTGTTTGCTCTGCTTCAGCAGTGTTTGTGGTGTCGGTCATGCTGTGGGGTGGTTCCGACAGTGAGCCATCAATCTTGGGCGTTTCTTCATCGGGCGGAATCATCACATATTCCACATCGTGAATCTCCGGTTGGGTTTCGCTTGTCTGTAGCTCCTGCATCATTGCCGCCAAACCGAGCAATTCCGTACCGAATGTCTGCGGTAAGTCTTGCTCTTGATTTTCAGTTGATGTGTTTGCTGCGGTGCTTTTCAGTGCGTGTTCACTATGTATTGCGCTTTCATCGCGATGCGTCTCCGCTTCATATTCCGCCTGCGCCAATTCTGATGTAGAATTTTCCATCACTGCTTCGCCAAGAATCGAGACTCTTATTGTCTCGGTAACTTGTGGCTCAGTGGTACTAGTTTCTGATGCAGACGCATCTCCCACCATGGGCGTTTCTGCCGGTGCCGACGCCTTCGGCGTACGCCTTGCAGCACCGAGAGCCAGTTCACCAATAGTATCATCGGCTTTAATAATTGGTTCATCGTCGAAGGCAAGCGGTAGTGTTGTTGGGTCGGCGTGGAGCGAAGGCGGCAGAGGTGTTTCTTGCTCTAATTTGCTCACAATGCCGTTCAGCAAATGAAGAAACTCACGCTGCCCCACATACCGCAGGGAGCGTGTTTTCATCACGTCCTCAAGCTCTTGAGCAATACGATAAATGCCTTTGTCGTCCAGAAAAACAATAATAGCCGGCATTGGTACTTTGCCGCGATACTGCTGTAAAGCGCGGTCGGTGGCATGGATTTCGTCGAACATTTCGTAAATCGGTGTGAGCAAATCGGTAAATTCCTCAGGAGAATACTCCAGAATCACGTCATTGTCCACGTTCTGAAGCGTTCGGTCAAACTCCACAACTGACACAAGCGACGTGTGCTTCACGACGTGCTTTGTGGGGGCTTCGCTTTGCTTCGCCGCAATCCACCTACGGAAACCGTCAAGCAAATAATCATATTCCAAGAAATAGTCCATCCTGAGTAGCACCTCACTCAAGGTTTTCGTTGGTTCACCGCGATAGACAAACCATTTAAGTGTGGTGCGCGGGCGCAGGATGTAATTAAAGCGTGTCTTAACGGCAAGGTCAATCGCAGAGGTGAGGTCTTGATGGTCAAAACGAGCGGCTTCCATGCGATAACGGTCAGCTTCAACGGTATGCAGAGCGAGCTGCTCATGCGCGTAGTCGAAACGGGGATTAGCAGCACGTTGTAGCTGTTCTTCAAAAATCCACCACTGAGCCTCAGCACCGAAAAAGTTTCGATAAAAGACCGGAATATCAGCCCGTTCACGAATTTCTTGCCAATAAATAAACTGCTGCGCAGCCGCTAAGCGTTGCGTCAGAAGCTCTTTTGCTCGCTGTATCTCACGTTCAAACATAGTGCAGTGCGAATTAGGAAGGACGAATGTACTGTTCGTAAGAAGTCAAGAACGCCCATTCGACGCTATGCGCGAGAATGTTCGTTATTCGCCATTCCTCATTAAATTTATGATGTTGCTTTGTCGGGTGCGGGTAATGACATGTGGAAATCGTGGTAGAATCGAGACTGATAATCATCCAAAAGCTCCGTAATGCGATTATAGTCCAGAGAACGCACAATGACCCCCGCGTGCTGCGCTTTGTTCATGCGCCAAACGATTTCAGGGTCGTTGTAGGCAGACATATCTGGCCACTCTTGCTTGGAAAGCGAAATGATGATTCCCGCATAATCTTTCCGTGCCTTGGGGGCTTTGTAGGGCTTTGAGCCGTAGGCGATTTCGATTTTTGCCCATTCCGCCCACAGATTCACGCCCGTAGCAGCTTCTACCATTTCCACGATGTTGGCACCGCCCACGCGGGCGGCGGTTTCCATAAAATAGAGCTTGCCGTCGGCGTGAGATTTGATAAACTCCGTGTGCGAGGCTCCGTGCCGAAGTCCCATTGCTTTCAAGACTGTTTCGTTTGCTTTGAGCGAATCTTTTTCGTCGCTTGAGCCGTGCTCAACAATGCGAGTCGTAAAAATTCCGCCGCCGTGCATCACCTCGAACGGCGGCTTGCCATATTTGCTCACAGCAGCAAAAACAACTTTTCCGTCGTACATAAGCGAGTCCACATGAAAAATATCGCCGGGCAAAAATTGCTCTACAAGATAGGTAGAACGGCGGTCTCCAAGTTCTTCATAGATTTTCCAAAGTTCTTCGTGGGAGGTCACTTTTTTTACGCCAATCGCCGAAGCCTCGCCACGGGGCTTAACAATATACGGTAGCGGCACACGCATCGTGAAGGCTTGTACCTGGCTTTCATTCACCAAATGCACATAATCAGGTGCCAGTACTTTTTCGTCCCACGCACGGCGACGCATGGCGAGCTTGTCCCGAAAATTACGCGTTACTGTTTCGCCAAAGCCCCGTATTTGTAGATGGTCGCGCAGCAAACCTGCTGCTTCAAGGTCGTAGTCGTCTAATGCGACAATAGCGTCCAGTTTTTCTTTTCGCGCCACATATGAAACACTGTTGATAAGCTCATTATCATCCCAGCGCCCTTCGACATCGCGCAGAACAAAAACCTCATCAATAGACTCGCGGGGCCACGCCGCATTATTCGTACGCGGTGCGGTCAAAAGCAGTACGCGGCAGCCTTGACGCTTACACTCACGCAAAAATTCTCCGCCTTTGTCATAGCTCGCCAAACACAAAATGGTAAACACTTGGTTGCTCATATACTCTCCGAAGGAAAATAATTACGAATAAAGAATTACGAATGACAAGTCATATTGAGGAAAAATTAAATTGTTTCTAAGTAGTTGAGTTCTTTGCCGAAGGTCTCTTCCAGCCCCCAGAGGCAAATAAATGCAATTACCATTGCCAGCGCGCTGACTGCCACGCCTGCACCGATAAGTCCAAGCCCCGGGGTGAACATCCGAAAAAGCCATGTCATCGGGACAAGTGAACCACGTACGAAGTTCGGAGCTGTGGTGGCAACAGTCGCGCGAAGATTGGTGCCGAACTGCTCTGCTGCTACGGTCACAAAAATTGCCCAATAGCCTGAGGACAAGCCCAGCATCAGTGCCGCGAAATAGACCGTATTTGCCGTCGGCATCGCTATCACTTTTCCGATAAGAAAATACGCAGCAATGCAGAGAGAATCAAACACTAAAAATGTAAAAAGCACTTTTTTTCGACTCTGGAGGCGTTGACTGAGATAACCGGTGAAGAAATCGCCGAGTGTGATACCGACATAGCAGAACATTATAGCTCGTCCGCCGCTTACTACCTCGCTTACGCCCATTGCAACGGCAAATTCCGGCGAAAACGTTACCAAAATACCAACTACCACCCAGAGCGGCGCTCCCACCAAGACACACCGCACATATCGCACAAATCGCTTGCGGTCGGTGAAAAGGCTGAAAAAATCGCCGCGATTCGTTTTTTCGTCTTTGATATTACTGAACATACCGGATTCATACACACCGATGCGCAGCACAAGCAGTGCCAGTCCTAAGCCCCCGCCAATGAAATACGCATTACGCCAATCGAACATCTCCGCCACATAATATGCCAGCACTGCACCCGAAACGCCAACCCCGGCGACAATCATCGTGCCGTAGCCGCGTATTTCCTTGGGCATTACCTCCACCACAAGCGTAATCCCCGCACCGAGTTCGCCTGCAAGCCCGACTCCGGCAATGAAACGCAGCACTGCATACATTTCAATGGACGTAACAAAGCCGTTGGCAATATTTGCCAGTGAATAGGTGATAATGGAACCAAAAAGAATCGAAAGCCGCCCCTTTTTATCACCCAAAATGCCCCAGAATACACCACCGACAAGCATTCCGAACATTTGCATATTGATAAGAAACAAGCCGTCGCTCATCAGTTGACCGCCCGCCACACCAAGTCCTTTCAAACTAGGAACGCGAACAATACTGAAAAGCACGAGGTCGTAAATATCCACAAAATAGCCGAGCGCGGCGACGATGACGGCTGCATTAAAAATGCTGGATGAAAAACCTTTACCTTCTTGCATGGCATTGCCGGAAGACTGCGTATTAACTGGATTCATAGTGTTGTCCTACACACACGGTTGCAAATGATGCGGAAATAATTATTTGGTACTAAAGATACACAATTCTTCGCTTTTTTGGTATGCGCTTTTCATACGACTTTTTTTGAGTGTGCTTTTTTTGCCAGAAGCAAAAGTGCAGACTAATTCCCCAATATCGTCGCCGAAATTGTAAAACGTAGCACAGTCGGGTATTGTGGGTATCCGGCAACCGTAAAAGCCGTTGAATTCAAGGCATTTTGATACGTCAAGCGAATGTTCAGGCTTCCAAACACCTCTGCGCCCGCCACAATATCAATTCCATTGCCCGCCAGTCCTTGTTCGACGGAAGAAGGCAGATATGACCAGAGCATCGGTGAGAAGCGCTCTCCCACAAAGGGTGTCGTCATGCGCACACGTACCCCGGCACGAAGCACGTCGCGCCCGAAAACGTATTCATACTGCACTGTTGCTCCGGCATAGAGAAGTGGGAAACGCCCATCGGGTTTGCCATCCGTCTGTGAGAGCGTGAGATTTGCAAAGCCACTCAGAACCAGACCGCCGCCGAAGAGCATATTTTTTCCATGCCAATTCGCACTCACCGATGCACCAAAGATTGTTCGGGACGAATCATTGTATGCGCGGGAAGAAGCAATTACTGGTGGTATATTCAAAAACCTCTGCGGAATATTAAATGTATCATATAAAATCGGGTACTTAATTGAGCGCCCAAATGCCAGAATATCCGATGAAAACGTGCTTTGAACAGTTTCCGCTTGAAACCGTAACCCTGCCAATCCCAGCGTATGCAATTCAGATTGCAGGGCTATCCCAAATGATGCTGCGGTATCATCATCGCTAGGGCTGGGCAAACGAAAACTCTGTGAGAAATCTCCCCAAAGCTGAACACTGGTCGTGGTTGAACGAGTAAGATACAATGCGCCTTTTGCACCTAATGCTACTTGAGGGCGCTTCCCCACAATCGTCAGCCGCACTCCACCACTCACGTCCAGACTTTTGAGAAGCGTGAATCCTAAACGCCCAAATGCAGACAGTTCACCTTGAGTTTGCGTAATTGATTTTCCTTGACGCGCAGCAGCGCTCCAATAGATGCTTTCAGGAATACTATGCAGGGCAATATTTCCACCCGCCAGCAAGGTGGCCTCCAGCACGGAAAAGAGCGAAACGCGCGTCTCAATGCGACCCGTCGCACCAATGCTTACGTTTGTGGTTGTTGATTGGATAATAGTTTCATCGGGCGCGATAACACCGCCACCGGATGTCTGCCCATTTACTGCGAAATCGCCCTGTAAACTCGCCCGCTCCAGCGCCCGCCCGTCCCATGTTGTATAAGCAGAGAGCGCCGCGGCAATACTGGAATCCCGTGTCAGATAACCACTTCCTGTAAGCGTCAGGTCGTGGCGCAGTGTGTTTTCTTGAAGTTCATTAAAAAGTGTAAGAGAATTGACCACATTTGCCGTGGCTGTTGTTACTTGCAAGCCACCGTTTGCGGTCACGCGCTGCTGTGTGAGCAGGTACGAAAACGAAATACTCGCCGTCGAAGAGAGATTCCACCGAAGAATCATTCGTGCGTTCCACAGCGACGAGGCGGTATTATTGTAGATACGGCTTGCCTTTTGCGTTCGCGCACCAAGCGTGAGATTGAGGTTTGGCGCAATGTTGTAGCTTGCATCCACATCGGCGGCGGTAAACTGGTCGCCAAACTGTTGATACCAAATGCGGGTATAGAGGTTCTTTGTATTATGCCGGATTTCTTGGATGTTTATCGCCGCGCCAGAGGCATTATTTGCCAGAAGTACAGCATCGGAGCCGAGATACACTTCTGTTTGCTCCGCCATTTCGGGCGGCAACTGTTCAAGGTAGGTAGCACCCAAGGCAACGTTTCGCATGGGGCGACCGTTCATCATTACAGCAACATCACGCGGGCTTGCGCCCAAAATCGAAAGGTGATTATATGAGCCCTGCAGCCCCAGAAAAAGGGGAAAGGCAGGAAGGCGCTCGGCAAGGAGGTCAGGGAAGCCCGTATAATCTTGCCATTGGGTGTTGTTTTTGTCAATCGTTACAAATGCTTGCGTGGAGGTCATAAACAAGCGCCCGTGCGGACGGAAGGGCGCAAAAAGCGGGATATTCGCCGTAGTAGCATTCTGTTTTTCCTGCATGAGCGAACGCAGGGAAAGCGAAGCGCCCGAAACATTAGCAACGTTGATTGTAGAAATGCTGGCTATCGTGCTTTTTAGTACACTTTGTGCCGATGTGCTGGCAAGAATGTCTGCAGTGGTGGTGCTTGCAGGTGTAGTCATCGGTGTACGTGTCAACTTTTGAACTTGCTTTGTTTGCGCAGTGAGATAGGAAGTGAGAAAAAACATTGTGGCACACGTAAGGACGAGCATCAGCCTGAGGTGGCGACTACACAAGAAGAGACCGCCAAGAGCAAGGCTATCATGCACAATGCTACCAAGGCTAGTGCTGCCAAGCGTAGCGCTCAGTCGTTGAGGCGAAGCAAAAATGACGTTCATGTAATCCATTCATAGTCCTTGGTGAATCTAACATCGAACAAACAGACGCAAAAATACGACACAAAACCGTATATTGGCGAACATTCCACGCATTTGTTTCACCAAAGACCGTTGAATTTGTGAATATATCACCTGCAATATCTCCTGCTACAAAGCCTGAAAGCCGTTTTGCGGGCTTTGGGCTGTTTCCACTACGCTCTGTATCAGCACCAATTCTTTTGGTGGTACTCATGTTCCTAGGTATGGCTCGCGTATCGGCGCAATCAACAACAACGGCATCCGTCATCCGTCCGAATCTGACTGACACTGCCGCAGTGATTCGCGTAGTCTTCCGCACCACGCAAGGTTCTTTTGAAGCAGAACTCTATCGCCGTGCAGCCCCGGCAACCGTAGAAAACTTTCTACGCTATGTTTCCGGCGGTTACTACACGGGCGGTTTTATTCACCGCACTGTTAAAAAAAATAATCAACCCGACAAGCCGGACAGTATCAAAATTGAGGCTGTTCAAGGCACCGTCGGCAGCCTTTATGCGCAATATGCACTGCCGCCCATTGAGCTGGAAACAACCGCCCAATCAGGCTTACAACACCTCGACGGCACTCTTTCAATGGCACGGGACGAACCCAACACAGCACAGTATGAGTTTTTTATTTGCATCGGCAATCAGCCGCAACTCAACTTCGGTGGCAAACGCAATCCCGACGGACAGGGCTTTGCAGCATTCGGGCGTGTTACCAAAGGTATGGAGATTGTTCGCAAAATTCATCAGTCACCCGCAGCCGGACAAGCACTCACCCCACCAGTGCTTATCATAAGCGTGACACGAAAATAAAAATTCCGCCCAACCCCCGAACAACTATAAACCAAGAAGGCTACACAAGCATTAAAGAGCTGTGTAGCCTTCTTGGTTCTCTGGAAGGAGTTTAGTGTATTTTGTCTGTCTTTTATTCGCCTTTTTTGGTCACGCTGCCCGCGCCGGAAACTTCTTTCGAGACTGTTTTGGGATTGCCATAGTAGCGAATATCGCCTGCGCCGGAAACAGAAACATTCAGTTCATCGCTTACGCTCAGTTCCACGTCGCCTGCGCCGGAAACATCTATTCGTGCATTTTTTGTCTTGAGGTCACGGGCTTTAATTTCTGCCGCGCCGCTTGTTTCCACGCTGAAGGTATCGGCATTGCCGGAGAGCAGGACATTGCCCGCGCCACTTGTTTCTACGCTCAATTTACCTGTTTTTACCGATGCCTTCACCGAGCCTGCACCACTGGTTTCAATGTGCAGTTTTTCGTTGATGATATTATTCAGCACGAGATCACTTGCACCGGAACTTTGCACGTCATCAATGTTTGGCGTTGTGATATGAATGCGGACTTTGGTACGAGGGGAGATATTTTGCTTTGTTTCGATATACAAGGTATTGCCACGAACAGATGTTTCAATATCCTGCAAAAGGTTATCGTCGGCAGTAACTTCAATTTTTGTTTCTTGACCGCACGTAACATCTACATTGAAAGCGCCACCCACGTCAATACCAGTAAATTTAGCGACTTCACGTGTGTCGGTGCGTTCCACACCGCTTCCACGCTTGCCCCAGCCCCACCAACCGTCGTGTTTGCTATTGAATGCGTATAAAATTACGGCTGAAGCCAGTAGCCCTGCTAGTAGTATGGTGCGTATCATGGGATCACCTATAAAAAAAATCGATGAAATAAATATGTGAACTCTGAAATTGCCGAATCCTGACAGACACTATAGTGCAGAATAATTGCCGCGCCAAGTTTTTTCAGTATGCTTTACTACGACGGTGATGGGAAAAAAGTTTCAGTTGAAAAATGACTTCTACGAAAAGGGCACAAAATAATTGTCAGTTTTCACAAAATAATCTTGCAAAGCGCTGAATAAGTAGTATTTTGCGTCGTACTTTTTGGTTTAGCGCGGCAAAAGGTGCAACACGTCCTTCATTAGTAATATAGTTTCAGAAGTTCGTGTGAGATTTTTCTTGATTCTCTGCGCTGTTTGAGGTTTTTTGTTATGAATATCTACGTCGGCAACCTGCCGTATTCCGTTGGTGGTGACCAACTTCGTACCCTTTTTGAAGCATATGGCACGGTTGATTCTGCGTCTGTTGCAATGGATAAGTTTACCGGTCAAGCACGTGGCTTTGGCTTTGTTGAAATGAACAACGAAGAAGAAGCAAAAGCTGCGACCGATGCACTCAACGGCATGCAGTATAACGGACGTGAGCTGGTCGTGAATGAAGCTCGCCCACGCGAAGAACGCCCGCGTCGCGAATTCCGCCCGCGTGGTAATGGTGGCGGTGGCTATGGTGGCCAACGCGATGGTGGTGGTGGTGGTCGTCGTGAGCGCTTCTAATGAAGTCCTGCTTTATTGCAAAGGCAGTACATTCATTAGATATTGCTCCTCGCCGTGGTGCTGAAAATTTCGACGTAGGTAGTTCAGTTGTAGATATTTCTATGTTCTGAAGAGTGTCTTTTCGTCGTGTTCCAGCCGGATTATTTTCTATCAAAGCGCATAATTACTTTTTTAGTATTTATGCGCTTTTGTTTTTAGTCTATGCTAGTTTTCACGCCATCTTTATCGAATTAAGCAGAAAAAATTGTACCTTTAGAACCTGCATCCTCTCATAATAATTATTGCGTTGTGCGAAATAGTCTTGTAAAGCACTTAATAAATTGTAATTTGCATCGTGCTTTTTGGTTTAGCGCGGCAAAAAGTACAACACGCCCTTCACCAGTAATATAGTTTTAGAAGTTCGTGTGAGATTTTTCTTGATTCTCTGCGCTGTTTTAGGTTTTTGTTATGAATATCTACGTCGGCAACCTGCCGTATTCCGTTGGTGGCGATCAACTTCGCACCCTTTTTGAAGCATATGGCACGGTTGATTCTGCGTCCGTTGTGATGGACAAATTTACAGGTCAAGCTCGTGGTTTTGGCTTTGTTGAAATGAGCAATGATGCTGAAGCAAAAGCTGCCACCGAAGCACTCAACGGTATGCAGTATAATGGACGTGAACTGGTAGCGAACGAAGCTCGCCCACGCGAGGAGCGCCCACGCCGCGAATTCAGCCCCCGTGGCGGTGGCTATGGTCAGCGCGAACGCTTCTAATGAACCCTCCGCTGCGATAGCGGTGCAGTTCTTAGAAATCGTTTTTTCGTGATTGTACTGAAAATTTCGACGGTGCGGCTTCATTGATAGATTCTTCTATATTTTGAGAACGTTTTTTCGTCGTGTTCCAGTCAGTTTATGGTAATACCAAAACGCCCGATTGCTCTTGTAGCAATCGGGCGTTTTGTTTTATCGAGATTTTTTCCTCTGCGCTCATACTATTTCAAAACGGTAATTTCTACCGGCACTGTTCCGGCTCGTGTCATGTCAAGTTCTTGTGCCGCAGCAAATGAAACATCGAGGATTCTGCTTTCTTTCCACGGACCCCGATCATTGATACGGACAACAACGCTGCGGTCGTTAGCAGTATTGCGCACTCGTACCATTGTTCCAAAAGGCAATGTTCTATGCGCTCCGCTGAGTTCATTTTGATCGTAGCGCTCGCCGTTCGCCGTTTTGCGCCCGTTAAATTCATTCCCATAGTACGAAGCCATACCACGAAAGAGCATATCTGTCGCCTCAAATGAACTATTTGCTTTGTTCGCTGCCGATTTTACCGCCGGACGCGATTCACTGACCGTAGCCACAGTGCGCGGCGCAGCGCTACCTGCCGAGGAAAAACGGACTGATGAGCTGCACGCACTCATAATTATCGTACCAGCACTAAGCAATAACAGCATTATTATCATTCTATGCCACGATATTTGTGAGGACACGCGACAACGAAAGAAGAGAATATTTTTCATAATAATACACGGTGAACGATGGTTCAACTTCTTGAAGGCTATGCGCTTTTTACCGCAAAATGTATGCCACCTCTATTTTTTTATGGCTCATATCCCCGCTTTCTCGTCAAGCAGCCAATCGCCCGTCATTCTTCGTGTCCAACGGCTTGCATCCTTCACGAGAGCAAAACGAGGAATGAGCAAAACTGGCTCTGCCGCCGTTTGGATGCCTTAAAAAAAATCACACCGTTCAAAATATCACAATTCTGTTACCTCAAACGGAAGACAATGGGAATACTGACCCAACAATCA
>JACVZY010000113.1 GCA_014654705.1 Ignavibacteria bacterium | reverse complement strand
GTACATTTTGTTGGCTGAACGGTACATTTTGTTGAATAGACAGTACATTTTGTTGAATAGACAGTACATTTTGTTGGTCAGGTCAAAAAAAATCATATACATAGCTTATTTATCAATCTATTACGGTTTTTATGGATGAACATAAAGAACAATCTGCGTTAGAGCAGGCACTTGAAGATTTTCCTGATGTAGATATTCTTCAAGCGCTGGAAAATGTCTGGGCATCAAAAAGCAGTGAGGAGTATGACAGAAACAAACTGGAAGTAGAACGCCAAACACGTCTTGTCCAGCAATGGTTACGAAACAGAGAAATACGACCTGACCAAAGTGCGCCGGAGGCAACACATGATAAACAATAAAAAAGATGACGTTGATACGACTAATGCTCTGTCGTTAAGAGCCGAGGAAGCAAATTCCGACAAGATAGAGATAAGGAATAAAGTGAATTTAATGCTTTCTGACCCTGACTCATTTAATAAACAGTTTGTACTCAAGCCAAGTGTAACCATCGCCATAACAGGTGAACTTAATGCCCCTGCACGTAAGCTCTTCGCTATTTTATATGCTCATGCCTTTGACAATATCGCAGTACCAAAGCACGAAATCGCTCTACCAGCGCTAATGAAGGCACTAAATGACACAATACCCAATTATGAACGTTTACGCGAACACCTGATTGAACTTGTAGAAACATCGGTACAATGGAATATTCTCGGCAAGGATAGTAGAAGATGGGGAGCAGCAGGGCTTCTGGCAAGCGTCGAGATTGATGAGGAAACCGATTTAGTACAGTTCGCAATAGCTGAACAATTACAGCATCCCGAAAGCATGATGCCGTATGCAAAACTTGATATTGGCTTACAGAACCGTCTTAATTCAATCAATTCCCTCACTCTTTATGAGTTACTTACTGATTACTACTCGCTTCGGCTTGGTAAAGGTGAAACGCCATGGATTCCTATACCGCTTTTCCAAAGACTACTTGGTACAAATTACTCGGATTGGATGAACATTAAGCGACGGCTAATCTATGAACCTCTTGAAAGACTAAAAGACTTAGATTTCACAATTAAAGTTGAACTAAAACGGCGTGGGCGAAAGGTTGTTGCCGTTAAATTTACCATGAAGCGGAAAAGTGCCGTAGTCAAACCGAAGATATTACCGCGCAGTGTAAAAGAAGCATGGGAAAGTCTAAACAGTATTGAACGCAATAGAATCCAAATGGAAGCGCTAAAACGCACCCCCATTAACCCAAATGAAGAGGAAATGAACAAGGCTATTTCGGAAATCATCCAAGAAAGGTATTTATGACCCCTATCATTGCCGTTGCCAATAACAAAGGCGGCGTAGGAAAAACAACAACAACTGTTCACATCGCATATTTGCTTTCACAGCGTGGCGTTAGGGTTTTGTGTGTGGATATGGACACACAAGCAAACTTGCTTGCTCACTTGTTCCCCTTCAAAATACTTCGTACTGCACAAGAAATGGGTACATCGGAGGCTCAAGTGACAGTATTCAAGCGCTCCGAAACACTTGCTGTTTTGCCATTCTCTTTTTGGGAAGCAACACAAACCGAATACAGCAAGACAATTCAACGCTACGCACAAGATTACGATGTAATTTTGGTAGATTGCCCACCGTCACTAGAAACACGGACACTCGCAGCACTCGATGTGGCAAGTCATATTCTTATTCCGACACATCTGGAACGGCTTTCAGTAATGGGTTTGCGGCGTTTAGTGCAGGAAATTGAAAAACGAAGCATCGAAATTCTTGGCGTTTTCCCGACAATGATAGAGCGGACAAGTCCGAATCAATCCGCGTGGTTGGAGCAGTTACAAGCGAACTATGCGGCGGCGTTATTGGATGTGCAAATTCCTACAAGCCGCATATTTTCAAGCGCTGTTACGCAAGCACAAACGGCTTTTGAGTACAACGGCAAAAAGAAAAACCCTTCCCTAGACGCATACCAAACAATCACTAATACTATTTTTGAAAGACTCTTCAATGGCACGGAAAATTCTCATTCCCGATGATGAAAAAGAGGCAAATGCCGCGAGTGCTTCACTCTTGGCATACGGGAACACAAAATTTTCGGCAGTAACATTTGTGCATCCATCGGTCTTAAAGCCCAACCCGCTTAACAAAGAGCTTTTCACAACATCAGAGCATGACTTTGCCCGAATCAAGGCGGATATAACTGAGCATGGCATAACGACGGCATTACACGTATTGCGAACAAACGTCGTTTTGGCGGGACACACCCGTTTACGTGCAGCAATGGAACTTGGTTTGAAGCAAATTCCCGTCCAGTACATTGAAACACCGATGACTGATGATGAGCAGCGCAAATACTTAATACGCGACAACCTCTTGCGCCGCCACTTGTCGAATGACGACCGTATTACGCTCTATCAGATGCTTTACCCTGATTTTGATGCGACGTTTTTGCTTGAGGAAAGCCGTGTGCGCCAAGGACGAACAAAAAAAGGCGATGACCGTTTAACTATTGCCAAGATTGCACAAGAAACGGGGCAAGCAGTAAACACCGTCAAATCACATATCCATCGTGCAAAGACAGACAAAAAAAAGGTTGCAATGCAACCTTTTTCCAATGACAAAGATTCTGAACGTGAATCACCTTCAGCTATTGCTCAAAAATATCTCTTAAAGGTCAAGCAGTTAGCAGAAACAATGAATGAGGAAGAGCGTGAAAAAACACGCCGATATCTTGAAATTGTCTTGTCCACGCTCTAAATTTTGACTGCTTGTTTTGCAGATTGACCGCACCGATACGGTGTTTTGTCTTGGTTGTTATCGTGAATGGTCGTTGTTTGAAAACGTCCAAAAAATCAGTAGTTTGCTCACATTCTATTTTCTTTTCATTCCTCTACATAATGAAAGTAACTCCTCAACATCTTGCCACAATCGTGGAACGAGCCGAGCGCTGCGGCGTTCGTAAGGTCGTTCTCTTTGGTGGCGCATTGGAGCATCCGAACGATACAGAGGATATTGATATTGCTGTTGACGCTCCAGATTTTATTGCCTTCGCCGTAGATTTGGATGCGCATTTGTCCTGTTCGGTGGATGTTGTGCCGATTCAACGCGGTACGCCGTTTATTGAGCACATTTTGCAAAAAGGGCGCGTCCTCTATGCTGCTTGAAGAATACCGCAAAGAATGTACGATTGAACTTCAATTTTTAGCCGAAGTCGTGCAGGCGATTGAATCCCTACTTGCCGAAAACACAGGCGATACTGCTCCATTGAAAGACCGTGCTGCTGCCGCAAGTTTCGTGTTTTCCTTTTACAACGGCATTGAAAATCTCCTGAAGAGAACAACGAAATATTGCGTCGTGCCTTTACCAAAAGGCGAGCAGTGGCATTCTGAACTAGCCTTGCGCTTTGCAGACCCCGCAGGAAGCGGTTTTCCAGCTATCCCGCAACTCATCACCGATGATATTCATACCAATCTTCTCAAACTCAGGAAACTTCGCCACGTCATCGCACACGGCTACGCAATGAATCTTGATTGGCTACAAATGAAGCCAACGATTGAAGCAGTACCTAGCGTTTATAGCATCTTTCGTCAGAATCTCGAACGTTTTCTTGTCAGTCAGCAACCTTAATAATCATTCCTCACGCCGCTATATTGCTTTGTATAATGTGAACTTGTGCTGAGATTGTACAAGAAACGGGGCAAGCAATAAATTACCGTCAAATCACATATCCATCGTGCGAGGACAGACAAAAAAGGTTGCATTGCAACCTTTTCCCAATCACAAAGATTCTGAATTTGACTGTTTATGTTACAGTTTGTTGCAAGTATCGGCTTCTTCGCTCCAAACACCAATTTTAGCTTTGAGAATGATCCTTTGAACGTTCCTTATACATTTCTTCACGGACAATCCGACATTCTTCTACGATTTTTTGCATTGTCGGGCGCGAGCCTTTAATTTGCTGCATCTTTTCATCAAAAGCCTGAGCACGAGCGCGTAACGAAGTTTTATCGTTCTTTATCGTAGTATCTTGTTGTATTTGCTTGCTAGACATGATAGACTCCTTCAAGTGTAGGTAAAAATGTTGAGCGACATCGCCACTAAAACTCTATTTCCGCATACGTACCGTATTGATTTTTTTCTGTACAGTAGCGCCCATGTGTGCGAATACCTTCCTCGTTTTTAACAATCTCCGCGCGAATCATAATGTTACAGTGATGCTTCCAAGCATTGTTTCCCTTAAACTCAGCACCACCCTTCGTACTTTCCATGAGGAGAATAAGCATTGTATTCGGTGATGCAGTGCGCCACTTCGCGACGTTATCCGGTGTCAGCCCCAGACGTGAAGCGCTGTCTATGGCAAGAAATTGAAACTGCTTGCTCATCACGATCTGTTCTGCCTCAGCAATGCCATGGGTTTGAATAAGTGGTACATTCTTCGTTTTAGTCAAACGAGCCAGCGAAACGAGCGGCGAATCAGCACTGGTGAGCGACGCTTCCGATGTACACAAAGCACTTTTATTTGTCCTTCCAAGTGCTTTCAAGAAACGGAGCGTAAAACCTGTTTTTCCGCTTCCCGCATCGCCCCAAATAATGATATATGGATTGAAAGGTATCTGCCCCAACAATTCACTAAATGGAGCTGGGAGCTGTATAGATGGACGCGGATGCTGTTGTTCAAGTTCCGCAGCAGTAGTGATAATGATATTCTCTGGAATAGTGCTTGGCGTAGTTATCTCAGGTGTGCTTGCTTGAAGACCGAACACTCTTGCTCTTCGTGCCGAAGCGTTCTGAATACGTGCTATTTCCAGAGGAATTTCTTCAATTTCATCTTCTATTCGTGCAATAATATCATTTGAGTAATTGATAAATTTCTTTCGTGCTTTCTCCATATCTTCTCTTTCTATTTCCAGCATCACACGATCAATTTTTGCGTCTTGGTAATCATAGAATGTTTTGCAGAAACGAGCAGCACGCTTAACATAATCAAATTGCTCGCCATCCGTTAAAATCTTCCACATAGGCAACTTATCGGTATCAAGTTTATCAGCATTTTGTCTGTCCTTGACAAGTAAACGCTTGCCTTTAAGCGCCTGAGAGCCAAGCTCTCGTACCAAAAGTGGTGCATCACTACCCGTTTGATAAAAGCTCATGGATAGCGGATTATCAAGAATTGTCTGCGTCAAATCCTGCAATTCTTCCGGGCGAAATTGTTCCAGCACCTCAAGTTCTTGAAGAAGGTCAAGCAATTTCTCCTGACTTCTCACTTCTTCACGGTGAAGTTTGGCTGCGATACCTTGCCGCTTCATACCACCAAAATCAGGCTCAGGAATCCCATGCTTTTTGCGATTATACTTCACACGGCAGGATGTTTTACAGTGTGTATGGTGATAGGTTCTCTTGACAAATTGCGTCCCACAGGTAGGACAAATAGCTGTTGCACCCTTCATAATTGTAGCGATAAAAGAAGAAAGTATGTGTTATTATGAGTAAAATTTGATAAAAATGATACGTAACGGTGTATGCGTAACATACGTTTCAATACGTATCGTTATGTAAAATAGTAAAACAAAAGCAGAAATGAATCCCAAACTTGTTGAAGAAGGTAGCACGTCACACGAAAGAAAATATATGGCAGGAAAAGAAAGAAACGGCAAGCGTCCCAAGATGATTTATCAGCAGTACAGATTCCAAAAAACGAGCAAGGCACGTTGCTTGTAAAGCGGCAAGATCCCGTAGTGCCGACTCACTACCTCTTGACAACGTGCCGATACAGTCGGGCAGTTTCTCAGGAGCAAATATATTGAAAAATTGCATCGTAAAAAAGACCGCGAGTACCAAGAATCATCAACAAGCGCTATTTATACCAGTACGCCACTCAAACGAAGTGCATGATTTGGTTTTCATGCGAAAAATCATAGATTTGTAGAGCGCTAACAGAATGTGTGCTGTGAGGTACACCAGCTGCCCCCGGAAGGAATCGCCTTCATCGGCGAGATAATCACCGGATTTTGAAGTGTTAGCAAACTTCCTGTTAGCTGCTATCTAAAAAGTGAACACTTTGCTTAGTTCCTGCCTTGAACCTCTAACGCAGTGCATATTCTATTCATTTTTATACACTTAATAGCATTTTACAAAGAACCTAAGTCATCTCCAGCACTTTCATCGCCTCTTCGCCGAATTGTGAAATCACCTTGACCGCTATGCGTCTGCCTTTGCGATACTCAATCGGCTGCGATTCATGCCCGTAGATGCGACTGAACATTTCATCGTCCAATTCGATACGCAGCGTGTTTTCTGCTTTGCGTTTGGCGGCTTCTTTGAGGTTTCGTTCTGCTGCTTCGCTCAGTTTTTTCTTCCATGCGTCGTAATCATCCTTGTCGCCACCACAGAAAAACATGGAGTGTACCACAAAATTTGCATCGTCGTAGTCGTCATCCAGCATCCAATACGCAATGTCCTCCACATCCCGCGCCCGTGCTTCGCGGCGAATCGGGTCGTACATATCCAAACCGCGAATTTCCACGTGTACTGTTGTGCCGTCCTCGGAGCGCACAAGCGCAATATCCGGCTCGCCAATCGTGATAAACGAACCTGCTTTGGCATCCTTCCGCAAACCTTCTTGCAGCAAATCATCGTTCATGCGAACTTTGATAAGGTCGAACGTGCCTTGGCTTGTGGTTTGTGCGCCGCCTTCGATGTCGCTTTCAAAGGCAAAACCCAATATCACCAACGCATCGGCATCGGCACGTTTACGGCAGGCTTTTACCGCTTCGCTGACCGCAAGTTTGCTCACCGCTCCGAATTGCGGTCCGATGTGGATATACGCTTTACATTCGCCGTCGCTGCTTTGCCAAAAGCCTTCGGCGTGGAGTCGTGCGTCGCCTTCGCGGAGGTCTATGCGCGTGAACTGCATCCGCTCGTCTTTGCGGTCATTTTTGATGCCGGCTGTGCGTAAACCTTCCAACACGCGCTGCGTGAACGCTGTTTCGTCCAAACGCTGTGCAATGGTCGTTAGTGATGCCAAGGGGCGCACATCAAGGCTTTGCAGTGTTTCGACGGTGAAGGGTCCGGCAACGCGGAATTTTTTGGTGTCCTGAAGCGGACGGTCGTAGAGCGTTTCGGTGTCCGGCGGTTCGTCGTTGGCAAGGGATTTTAAGGTGATGTGCGGCACTTCTTCATACACAAAGCCCTGCCGCACGTCGCTCACGCGCTCCGTTTGCGGCTTGTAGGCAACAGTCTTTTTGATTTTCCCGTTTTTGGTCTCCGTGCCGACGCTCACATCCGAATAAAGGTAATACGCCGGAAACACTGCCGTCGAAAGCCGCGCTTTGGCAATGTTCAGCGCAATGCGGCTTGTGTCTATCGTTATCCATCGCCGTCCCCACTGCTCCGCTACGAATGCCGTAGTGCCGCTTCCGCACGTCGGGTCTAGCACGAGGTCGCCCGGGCAGGTGGTCATTAACAGGCAGCGTTGGATAACTTCTAAAGATGTTTGTACAACATATTCTTTTTCTTTGTTTGATGCTGCATATACATCCATCCAAATATTGTTTAATTCACGAAAAGGAAAATCTTCAAATAACCTTATGTAGCGAATAGATTTACCGTTTTGTGTTTGAATTATTCTGCCTTGTTTAGCTAATTTTTGTAAGCCGTTTACCGATGTTTTCCAGTGTGATGATTTATTGGGTTCATATATTTTTCCCTTAAACTCAAATCGATAATCAACATTCTCGGAGCGTCCGTCAGATTGTAACGAAGTAGCTTGAAAAATTTGAGAGCCTTCAGGTAACAGGCTTGGATTACGTCTTTCACTCAAATTCAGTTTTTCTTTTCTAAGCGTACCATCTTTGTACATTACAGTTTCATAATCATCGTCCTCTTCAAGCAAAAGTTCTCTATACAATTTTTTGAATTTGTGTGATTCATTATTTTTAGCATAAAGCATTAAATAGTCTGTGATTACGCCAATTTTACTTGCAGCTTGACTACCTGTTTTTCTAAATGCTATCATACTCACAAAATTCCCACTCCCAAAAACCTCATCCATCAGACACCGCACAAGATGGACGTTTTCATCAGAGATTTGGACGAAGCAAGAACCGCTTTCGGTGAGCAGGTCGCGGGCGACGAGCAGGCGGTCGCGCAGGTAGGAGAGGTACGAATGAATAGCCAGTTCCCACGTGTCGCGGTATGCCTTGATTTGTTCGGGTTCGTGCGAGAGATGTTCGTCTTTGCCGTCTTTGACGGTGCGGTCGTTCATCTTCATTTGCCAGTTGGAATTGTACTTGATGCCGTAGGGCGGGTCAATATAGATGCACTGCACTTTTCCTGCCATGCCTTCCAAATTGAGCAAGGAAGCCATCACGTGCAGGGAATCGCCCAGAATAAGGCGGTTTTTCCACGTGTCGGAGTGTTTGTAATAATCGGCGACGGTCTGCTCCGCGTCCAAATCCCGAAGATTGCCAAAGGATTCCAAGAGGCTTTCCTGTTCGGCGGTGTCGCTAGATTCCCGAAAGCGATAGAATTGGTGAATGAGCGTTTCGGGTTCAATGTGTTCATGGCGGTAGAGCGGCGGCGATGCTGTGCGGAGCGGCTCGCGGCTGTCGTCGTCCACGCCGTATTTATCCTTCCAGTAGAGTTCGGGGTCTTGTCCGCGCTCGACGATAGGATTTTTGGGGAGTTCGAGTATTGCTTTTTGCTGAACAAGAGGATTCCCTTTCTCTGAGCCTTCGGCTTCGGTGGAGGGGATGAAGGCACGTTTTTCGGCGTGTTTGAGCGCATCTACGTCGCGGAGTTTGGTTTTGGGCATACGGCAGAATGAAAATGGTAATGATTGTATTGTTCGGAGAAATGACGGTGCATTTATGAAAATCTCGCCAAGTGCTGACTAAGAGCGGTCTGCATGGTTTGTGGGTTGGTAATTTCCAGAAAACTCCACTCGTGCTGAATGGTGTTCGAGTAGGTATGGCGGACGTTATTGACCGACGGCAGCCAATACTCTTCCACGTAATGTTTTTTCGCAACTTTGTCTTGGTTCATGCCGGAAATTTCGACGATGAGATTTAGCATTTTGCCGCTTGGCGTTTTGCACAGCGTGAGGTAGTCGGGGTAGTATTTATGCGTCTCGCCGTCGTCGGCAACGTAAGGAATGGCAAAATTCAGAAAGGCATTTTTGGCGTAGCTTTGGACTTCATCCAAGATGTCGAAGACCTTTGCGGCTTGCTGTTCCCACAAGCCTGTATCGGCAACGATAAGGTTTGTATGAGACTTGCGCGGTGCATAGGTCTCGCGTAGGGTTACACCAAACACATCGGCAGTAGATTCAATTTCTTTGTAATGATTCAAGATTGGTCGTTTGATGTCGTCGCTGTTCGTGCCGCGCTGAATAGCACGATAGATATGTTCGCTCACTTTCGTCGAACCGGATTGCAAGTACAAAAAGAGCATATTTTTGAAAGCGTTTCCTTGCAGGTCCACACAGGTATCAAGCCATTCTTGGACGATAGGCTTTAGCTGTCCGAAATAATGCGTTTCGTTGTTGAATTTTTTCTCCAGCACATCGGCGGTAAGAGCATAAAGAAGCTCTTGCTCACGGCAATCGCGGAAGTCTTTCAGTTCTAATCGGTCTTGAAGTTCATTGCTAAAGGCAGTGCGCATTTCCACTTTTGTCGGCAAATCCGCGCTATTGAGCGAAAACTTTGGTACGGAGGAAAAATCAGCAAGAATTTCTGAAGGCTGCTGTTCCAAACGATACCCTTCCACATTTGGGAAGAATAATTGAAACTGTTCTGCCCGCTCGCGCACGGGGAAAATGGTTGTTGTTTTGGGCGGCGGCACGGGCGGCGGTGTTTTTCCGGCAGGCATGAAATCAAACGGTACACCGATAATGTGTGCATATTCGGGAGCAAAGCGTGTTGTGGTGAGCTTTTTGCGTTTGTCGTCAGGATTTTGCTCTTTGACTTCGCTCAAATTGTAGCTCAAACGCCGTAAGGCACGACCTATCACCTGCTCGCACAAAAGCTGCGAACCAAAAGCACGAATGCCGACAATATGCGTGACGGTGTTCGCATCCCAGCCTTCGGTGAGCATCCCGACGGAAATCACGCAGCGAATATACTGCCCCAGCGTATTGGGTTTACCGACGGTGTTCAAGACCTCTCGCAAAATATCAGCATCGGTGAGATTTTCAACGGATTTTTCAGGATACCGTACACGATAAGCGTTCTTAAATTCTTCCAGTTCGCGGCTAAAGACTTTTTTGAAATTCTCGTCAATCGCTCCGGCTTCGTCCAGTGCTTCAGAGTCTATGAGGAGCGTGGGCGGGCGGCGCTTTGCGCCATATTGGTCGAAGTTACTGAACATCGGCAAATATCCTTCAAACGGCGAACCGTCTTCCAGTTGAAAACCCGCAACATACTTTGCCACTTCCGCAGAAACTTTGGTGTTTGGGCAAACAATAATCATCACCGGAGGCGTAGTGAAAAGCGAACCGATAGCTTTTTCTTGTTCCTCGTAATGTTCATACATCTGCTTGAGTGCATTGACCACAAGCGGCGGCAACACAGGGCGGGCGAAAGGCTGCGCCTTGCCTTTGGAAATTTTGCCAAGAGCATCTCTTGTTGCTTGGTCGTCGTAGAGATTCAGAAATGCGGAGGCTTTGATATTCAAAGAATCATCAAAATCAGGCATAAAGGGAATTTTCACCAAGCCCGCTTCAATCGCCTCGACAAGCCCAAACTCCGAAACAACCCACGGAAAGAGTTTATTGGCAGGATAGCCGGAGCCGCTCAGATAGTAGGGTGTGGCAGACAGGTCGCATACGCTGTGCAGTTCAAAGCGCGATTGCAAGGCAAGAATACCCCTGTACCACGTTGCAGCGCGAGTGTTTTCGGCGGCTTCCTCTTTTCCGGCTCTTGTATCGTTTTCTTTCGGGAAATAGCAATGATGCGCTTCATCGTTGATGACGAGCAGGCGAGACTTCGGCTTAAACTTCCCAAATTCGCGCTTGATAAGGCTTGCGTAACTTTCTTTGCGTTCTTCGGGCTTTTGCCCCGCCTTGCCGTCCAAGGGCGAAACTTTATTTCCTTGAATATTGCGCCGCTCAAGTTTGTGACGATTGATGATGACGAGCTTATTGGACAATGTAGGCAAATATTGTCGGAGGTGCGGAGGAACCATATCACGGCGACGGTAATCATCTTCTGCGTTTACGCTTGTCTCCTCGTTAGGAATTAAGCCACGCAAGCGGTCTTTAATTGTGATATTTGGCGCGATGAGCAAAAAATTATCGGCAAAGCGTGTATCATTGCGGTATTCACGACGATTAAAAAAATGATACAACACAAGTAGCGCCATAACAGTCGTTTTGCCCGTACCTGTCGCCATTTTGAAGGCAATACGCGGCAAAATCATTTCTTGCGGTAATCCCCGCGTATTATCTTCTTTCAAACGTCGTAAAATCTCAGTGCCGACATTAGAGAGCGGTGCAAGTTCGTTCAGCCAAATCGCAGTCTCAATCGCTTCACGTTGAGCAAAAAAGAAGGTTTTCGTGATAATGCGTTGTTCGTTCAAAAACCAATGCTGAAGCAGTTCTTTCGTTACCCGCGTGATACTTCCCGCATAGCCGCTTTCGCGCCAAGCACGTACTTCTTTTCGCAGAAGATTGATGGTATGCTGTTCCGCATTTTGAGCAAGCTCTTCAACGTGATAGAGGTCTTGTTGAGGTCTGCCAGTAAGAGGCACGGCGGAGAACGAAGGTACAAAAGGACGGCGACCGAATTTAATTTCCGTCGCATTTAACCTGCCATCACCGCTTGTATCGAAATAGCGCGTAGGCTCGTCGTAAGGATTATTGAGAATCGGGTTAAAATCTTGATTCATTTGCAGGGTAAAGTATAGGGGAGAATTTTTTCTGCTGTTGTCGGCATTTATTTACCAGCGCCCAAAATACAAAAAAGCATGAAAGCGGCAACGCAATATCACAAGCCTAACCATGCCGAAGAAGGCTTGTATTCCTGCTCAAAACACTGTATTTTTACATTGCACAAGTGAAGGAGCTGTGTCATTTCACTCCCTTTCGCAAGAAAGGTTACAAAGATGTCAGAAATCCCCTTGTTTGTGCAGTTTTTTTTTGTTCAAATCGCTTAAAAGCAAGACTACATCATGGCTGTACTACAATCAGGAAATCTTAGTTTTGATTTTCAATTTGCCGAGTTTGATGACGGTTACATTCGCTATAAGTTCTCTTTTTTGTGGCGCGATGAGCCTGTGATGAATGATGCAATTCTCAAGCGAGGAAACGACTATTGGGATAAACGCCCAGTGGGCGGCTTTCTCGCCGATGAGTTCAGGGAAGAGATATTTGTGCCTTTTTTACGAAGAATCCTTGAAGAAGATAAGGCTGATTACTGGGAATCTCTCGACCCGGACGTAACAGTCGCAATTTACCCCGATGAATACTTTCCATTTTTGAAATCACATTGGGTTCTTCTACACGAGAGCGAAGAACAAAAACAAGAGCGAGAAGCACAGCTACAACGTAAAAAAGAGCGAGGGAAACTGCCCGATGATTCCTACACGATTATTGTTTTTGTTGATGCGTACAATTTCAAAGGCGAGGGAGTATATCAAGGCGACGGGTTTTCGTTGCAGATGATGGTAAATCGCACGACGTTGGAAGCGTTTGCTGATGCGTTGGCTCGTGAATATGAAGAATTTAAGAAACAGTTCAAAGTTGATGAATGGAATGCGGAAAATGACTAAGCACTTCTTTCCTTCATTGTTTTCGCGCCAAACTGCCGGAGTAAAAACAGGTGGTCGGGTCTGCGGCGTTGGTATTGTATTGCAAGACGGTCAAGAAATTGCAACCATGTATCGGGATTATCTCTATCGGCTTGGGTAGGTTCTTCGGGCAAGTGCAAATCATATACTTGAAAGCAATAATCAAATTCCGCATAGTCATAAAAACTCTCGCTTTCGTCAAACCCCGCTTCATCATTGGGATTCGCACCTGCTTCCAGTAATATGCGCATAACATCTGTCGCCATAAAAAGAAGTACCCTCAACAATACGCCTACATTTTCACTGTTCCTAAAGTTTGGGTCAGCACCGCGTTTGAGCAATTCTCGTGCAATAGTAGCAGTATGAGGACTGTTATCAAAAAGAGCCTCATCAAGAATTTCAGCAAGCAGCGTGTTGTCTGCACTGCTCAAACAGTTGAGGTTTAAGCCTCTTGCAAGCAGTGTATCAACACGTTCAAAATCCATTGCTAATGCGGATTCACGCAATTCGGAGTATTCTTGTGTAGTCATTGAATTGTTTTGAGTTAGTATTTTCCTATGCCAATTCCGCCCGCAAAAACCGCAACAACTCTTCTTTATTCGGCAATTCCACTAAATACTTGGAAACAAAAATCTCGTTTGCAAGTCCTGTGGTGGTGTATTCCACCAGTGCATCATCACGGTCAGCACAGAGAATCAAACCAACAGGCGGATTATCGCCCTCCGTCATTTCATTTTTGCGGTAATAGTTGAGGTACAGATTCATTTGCCCCGAATCGGCGTGGTCATACCTGCCAAGTTTCAGGTCAATCAAAACATGACACTTCAAAATACGGTGATAAAACACTAAATCTATGCGATAGTGCGTGTTGTCAAAAGTGATACGCTTTTGCCGCGCCTCAAAACAGAAGCCTTTACCAAGTTCCGTAAGAAAGTGTTGCAGATGGCTAATGATAGCGGTTTCGAGGTCATTTTCGGAATACTCTGCTTTTTCTTCCAAACCCAAAAACTCCAGAACATACGGATTTTTGATAAGCTCCACTGCCAATGCGGGTCGTTGTTCCTTGATGCGCGAAATAACAGCCCGTTTGTCGGTCGAAAGCCCTGTGCGCTCAAAAAGCAGTGTGTCTATTGCCCGTACAAGTTCGCGGACATTCCACGCATTATTGACGGTTTCGATTTCGTAGAAACGACGTTTGAGGTCGGAATTAAGCCGTAGAAGCTCGATGAAATGTGAGAATGAAAGTGTTGAAAGCAAGGTTTGGTGAGGCAAGGTGATAGATTCATCCACTTCCCGCGAGTTCACCAATTCGCCAGACGGTGTCTGGCGAATTGCCTGACCGATAGTTTGGCTCACGGGCAAATGGCGGATTGCGGCTAAAATACTTTCACCGAACCAAGGATAGGTGAGATAAAATTGCCGAAAGTTTTTCATATTACTCACGCCAAACCCGCGAATATGCTTCATTCGTTGGCTTATTTCTTCGATTAGTTTTTGCCCATACCGGGCGCGATCATCACCGTTTTGTTCAAATTCGACGATGTACCAGCCAATGAGCCAATTACGAATCGTTTGAAACGTATTGACCTGCCGGACAGCTTCAGAGGAAAGCTCGTGGTGTGTTTGCTCGATAGAACGAATGAGGTCGGTAAAGTTCATGTTTTTGAATAGTTTAATTTTCAAGCGCTTAGGGTATTGATATTACTGTGTCTTTTGTAAGCGACGCAATTTTGCAGAGGCAAAACGCCCACTGTTAAGGCATTGCAAAACAAAACGATGTGCATCTTCTTCTGTTGTACCAACTCCCGACTCGACCATTAGTTTCAAGACACCTGGAACGACATCTACCTGAACGGGAAAATCCTCAATACGTTTTTGCTGTCTTTTATTCGTTGATGTGTTCATTATGTTTTCTCCAGTTATTTGATTTACAATGATTTGAGCGTATTATTTAATCCTTCTTTATATCGTCGTTGCAACAATACGTGTACCGTACCATACGACCAAAATCCGTTGCGGGTGGTTTTGAAGCCATTAGCGTTGAGTTCTTTTGCAATGGCACGTAATGATAGCCCTTGTGCTTTACATCGCTTTGAGAAGGCTAATGCGCGAATATTGGCTATGTGTTCTTTTGCTTGCTTCCGGCGAGCGGCAGCAGCTTTCTCACGTGATACGTCTGTCAAATTCTGTGGCGAACCAAGTTTGAATCCTTGTGTTTTTTTTGCTGCTAATGCTGCCTTTGTCCGCTCCGATATAATTTCCCGTTCATACTGTGCGATAGTCGCAAAAATACCGATAGTAAGCGTATTTGCTTCCGGCATATCTGCACAGATGAAATCCACGCCGGAATCCCGAAGCGCAAAGATAAATCCAGCATTACGAGACAGACGGTCAAGTTTCGCAATTACAAGTGTTGCTGATGTGCGCTGTGCGTGAGAAATTGCTGCGTGAAGTTGCTCACGGTTATCATGCTTTCCACTTTCTACTTCGGTATATTCTGCAATGATAGAATCTGGACTTCGTGTATAAGAATGAACAGAAGCGCGTTGAGCCTCTAAACCTAAGCCGCTTGCACCCTGCTTTGCGGTTGAAACTCGGTAATAAGCAACGTACTTTTTCATTTGTCTGTATGAATACTGAAACGAGTGTTTAAGATATATTACAACAAGTTACAAAACTATTCCGACTTCGTAAAAAATAAGTAATAATATCTTTACATTGCAGAATAATATATTATTTCGTATTTTAACAGAACGAATCAAGCAAACCTGAGCTTGCACAAGAAAAAACACATCCAATGGATACAAGTAAGACACTTCCAACAAAGACGAAACCTCAATCCCGACGTAGCACTTCTTCAAAGCAAGTTTTGAATGAACGTGAGTATAAAGCAGCTTTCGCTCATATTAACACGTATCTTGAGCGTATGAAAGGGAATGAATCGAAACTCACACCCGAAGAACACGCTCATTTCCGGCAGCTTGCCTTAGCAATTCAAGAATACGAGCAGATACACTTCCCACTGCCAACACGACAAGAAGTCCTGATACGTGATTTCACTGTTGGTGAATGGAACGCAGGCAAGCTACGGGCTTTTAGAAAAGAGTTTAACTTAAAGCAGGCGAATTTAGCTCAATTTCTTGGAGTTAATCAATCGCGGATAGCAGAAATGGAGCGCGGAGACCGTGCATTTTCGACAACGACACGTATAGCGCTTGACCGTGTAGCCGAATATATTCGCACGTCACTTCAGAAGCAAAATAGCAACGGTTCTTAATTTGCACTCGCGCCGCCCCAGCCTACAATATTCTTTTCCGTTCTTTCCTTCTTTTTCGTTTGATAGCTTTCTTCTCGTGAATAACAGCTTTGTTTTAGATGCCTAACGTTTGTAGGCAACTCACGCTGAAAAAGCCTAAAACGGAAAATAATGTTAAGGTACTTCACGAAGCGTTTTTGTCGAAAATGTTGTTTTAAGAGTTTTTTAAGTTTTAAGAGTTTTAAGAGTTTTGCCCAAAGTTAAACTATTCACAAACAATTACTTACAAGCGCTATCCAGTACATTTTGTTGAATAGACAGTACATTTTGTTGGCTGAACGGTACATTTTGTTG
>JACVZY010000112.1 GCA_014654705.1 Ignavibacteria bacterium | reverse complement strand
TTCTTCTATCACGATTATCTGGGCAATCCAGTTTTAACTTTTAATTGGCATTCATAGTCAATGTTTTCTACAAAAATGACAGGGATACAAAAAGTTAGAGTAACGCGCCAAAGACAGCATCAATAAGCAGTATCGAAGCCGCCGCGAGCGTGAAGGAGCGTACAGTACTTTTTCCGACACCCTCCGCACCGCCTTCGGTCATGTACCCCACGTGACAACCGATAAGCGCCGTTACGCCACCAAAAACGGCAGACTTGAACATTCCCGTTGCAATTTCTCCGATGCTAAAAAAGCGCTGTATCGAATCAAAAAACATTTGTACCGAAAAATCAAATTTGAGGCTTGTAAGCAGGTATGCGCCTGCAATAGCGACGATATTCGAGAAAACTGCCAGCACTGGCATCATCGTAAGCGCAGCAATGACGCGGGGCATAGACAGGTAGCGGTTTTTGTCAATCGCCATCATTTCCAATGCGTCTATTTGCTCGGAAACCTGCATTGTACCAAGCTGTGCCGTCATTGCGCCGCCCACACGCCCCGCAATCACAAGCGCGGTTAGCACAGGCGTAAGTTCGGTGAAAACGACGGTGGCGATAGAACCACCGATAAATGGTCTGGCGATACCAATAAGGTTAAATTTGGCAAAGAGGTTCGTTGCTTGCAAAGCAGCAATAGCACCCGTGAACGCACCAATAAGTATCACAAGCGGCAGCGAATCTGCACCAACAATAGACATTTGCTCAAGCACAAGTTTCCTGTCCCTGACAATACGCGGTGTGTAGCGGAGAATTGCGCCTAGAAGCATGACCAGTTTGCCGACTTCACGAACGAAACCGAGGATACCGCTTCCAACCCGCTCCAATACTGCGCTTATCATTGGTTACTGCACCTTTCTGAGCCAAAGCGAACCGGCAAAAGTCGTTGCGGGGTCATAGACTGAAATGGCTTGTTGCAAGGCTTTGGGGGCGTTGTGATGGAGATAACTTCCGCAATAAAGAATTTCAAAGGCAGGATTGAACGCCAAGAATGCCTGTACGAGCGGCGATTCATTCCAGAACTGGTGTTGTCGGAAAATCCACGTCTCCGGCTCCGGTGTGGCATAAGGAAAGAAAATATCGTGAATGTGAATCACCACGCCCTTTTGAAGCTGCGGCAGTACCTCGAGATATAGGTATTGCACGTCACTATCGAGCTTGAGCACGTGGCTGGAATCAATAAAGAGCACGTCGCCGCCCGCAAGTTCCTGAAATGTTTTGACCGGAACGTCCTGCACAAAATCTTGGATAAGATGTACTTTTCCGGCATCGGCGAGTTTCAACAAGCCACGACGCGGATATGGCTCAATACAAGTAACGCTAGGCTTTTCTGCACCCTCAGCACCGTTTTTTGCCAAGGCTTCCAGCGCAAAGAGCGTTGAAACGCCAGAGCCGACTTCCATCACGCGCTTGGGCTTGACATGGCGAAGCGTGAGGTACAGTGTGTGGGCATCCACCACCGAATAGCCTTCGCCTAAGCCTTGCTGCGTTACGGATTCGTAGTCGGGAAGCAACGCACATTCGGCATTGTAGGCAGATAGATTCTGCAGAAATGCTTCTTGTGCAGGGAGAGAAATGTTTATTCCGGCAAGTGCCGACGGTGAGTTCCAGCGCTTCATGGTCTTGCGCAAGATACGCGTGTCCGGCACGGGGCTGTAAAAATGCGCCGGAAGAATGCTCAGACCAAAGAGTTCGCCAAAGGAAAAGAGTTTTGTCCAAAGGAAATTTTCCCATTTCATTTGAAGGGCTTTTTTGAAGCCAAGTGCTTTGAGGCGTTTGAGTTGGGTTTGAAGGCTCATCGAAATATCAGAAGGTAAATAATCGTGCTTGAGGGCTAATTTGTGGGCGTAAATTTACGCAATTCTACGGCAAGGAAAGAGAGGAATTATGAGGCAGTCGTGGCTATCGCATATCGCGTAACCAATCCACGCGCCTCAGCAAAAGCCCGCTCCAAATCGTCATTGACAATAATTTCATCGAATTTGTCCTGCTCGGCGAGTTCCATTTCGGCACGAGCCAAGCGGAGTTTGAGTTGTTCGGCAGATTCGGTATTGCGCTCGGTAAGGCGGCGTGCGAGGATTTCCATACTGGGCGGCGCAACGAAAATAAGCAGTGCATCGTCAGGATAGGCGCGTTGCAGGCTCAGTGCGCCTTTTACGTCAATGTCGAATACAAGGCTTTTTCCGTCGCAGAGTGCGTTGTCAATCTCGCTTTTGAGTGTGCCGTAGTAATTGCCAAAAATCTGTTCGTATTCGGCAAGCTCACCACGCCCGATAGCGGCTTCAAATTCTGCCACGCTGAGGAAATAATAATCTTTTCCGTTTGTTTCCTGCGCACGCCGAGGGCGGGTGGTGGCAGAGATGGAAAATCGCATGAAATCGTACTCGGCAAGCAAGTGCTTGGCAATTGTTGTCTTGCCGGCACCGCTTGGAGCGGAAAAAATAAAAAGGCGTTTGGGTGTGTGAGCCATAGCAAATCTGACGTTGAAAAGAGCATCCGCGAAAAATTTTCACGAGTTGTGCGTAAGAATTGATAACAAGACAGCAATTTGCTAATTTTAGCGCGACTGCGAAAAAGAAAACTGCGAAACGACGAGAGCGGCACTTTGCTTTCACCGCTTGCAAGTGCCCAATGACCACCTTCTTCACCGACGGAACAGTCCCTGTACTATGAAACGTTTTTTTACCGATGCTCGCTCCAAAAATAATGCCGCGCTTCGCCGATTCTCCGCCGGTGCAAACCACACCCTACGGGCAATGCAGCGCCCGTCATGGTGGCAGAACTACATTCTCTCAAGCCCCATACGCATCGCATGGTTTATTTTGGGAATAATGGCACTGATAGTGGTGGGTATTTCACTTTGGCACGGCGTTTACACCGACCGCAATTTTCAGATCAATCTCATCAGCGAAATTCACGGTGTTCTTTTTGACATTTTGATTTTGGGCATTCTGATGCTCTGGCTCAATAGGTTAGGCGAGAAGCGCTTAGAGCAGAAAAAATACCACGAAGAAATTGACGATTTCCGTAAGCTCGAAAGTGTGGAGGCAAAGCAACGCATCATCGGGAACATTCGCCGCCTCAATAAATACGGCGTTTCCAAGATAGACCTCCGAATGTGTTATTTGGCTGAAGCAAGCCTGACGGAAGTTAATTTGGCGGGTGCAAATCTCTGGGATGCAAATGTAGCGGGTGCAAAGATGCAGGGCGCAGACTTGTCCGCAGCAATGATGCCAGGCATAAATCTGAATGATGCGAAAATGATGTGCGCCAATCTAGGCGAGGCAAACGTTTCCGGTGCAAAACTCGCCAGAATAGACCTATGGGAGGCAAACCTTTTCAAAGCGAATTTTGAAAGCTCCGACTTGACGGGCGCAAATCTCAGTAGTGTGAACGCCGAGCAGTCGGATTTTTCCTCCGCAATCTTGACCGATGCAGTCTTAGATGCAGCAAATTTCTCCCATGCAAACCTTCCCGGAACTATGCTGGACGGTGCAAACCTGACGGGCGCGAATCTTGAGTACGCAACGATTTGGAATTCAAATTTTGCAGGTGCGATGTTGTCAGGTGCGGAGTTGCATCACGCAGACTGCTCCGGCTCTGTGTTCTCAGGAGCAACACTTTCCGAAACGAATCTGGCATTTGCCAATTTTTCCAATGCCGACCTAGCGCAAACGGATTTTGTAGGCGCAAATTTCGAGGGTACAACGGTGGCAGGAGCAGACTTCACGGGCGCAAATCTGCAAGGCGCACAGAACCTAACACTGGAGCAACTTCTCTCGGCGCGGTCATTGAAGGGTGCGCTCTTGGATGAGGCTATCCGAGCAGCAGTACAAGAGCAAAGTCCGCATTTGCTGGTCGCGGAGGCATAACGGATATACAATAAATGCTTGGTGTGCGGCGACAATGAAAAAATTTTCATCAAAGTGCTATGCCTCTACGCGAAACCAAACTTTTTGTGCTATATTTGCCCCTGCGCCTTCCCTTGTGTGTTTGTCGGCGCATCTCGTTATATTCTTTGATTATTCGTTCCCTACAATCACCTTATTTTTTCACTCCTCACTTCAAGGAGCGCCCCATGCTTGATAAAATTGACCTCGGAAAAGCAGCAAAAGTTGCCGAGAAAATTGACTTGAATATCCTGATGGATTTCGTCCTGAATATGGACCCCAAAATGATGCAAATGCTAATGTCCCAGATGGGTGGTGGCAAAAGCAACGGTGCTAACGGTAAGAAAAAAGAATTACCTGCTCCCAATTTGGATTTCTACAACGTCGCAGAATTTCTTACCCCCGAGCAGCAAGCAATTCAGATGAAAGTGCGGAAGTTCATGGAAGACGAAATCAATCCGATTGCGAACGAATACTGGGCAAAAGATGAGTTCCCGCATCAAATTCTGCCGAAAGTGGCAGACCTCGGTCTTATCGGGCTGGCGTACAAAGGCTATGGTTGTTTGGGGCAGACCACCTTGCTCGAAGGAATCTGCGCTATGGAAATGGCGCGGGTTGATTCCTCCTTTGCTACATTCTTCGGAGTGCATGGTGGCTTGGCAATGGGTTCAATTTATTTTTGTGGTTCGGAAGAGCAAAAGCAAAAATGGCTCCCACCGATGCAGCGCATGGAGAAAATCGGTTGCTTCGGACTCACAGAACCCGAAGTTGGCTCCGGCACTGCCGGCGGCATGAACACGACCTGCCGACGCGAGGGCGACACGTGGATATTGAACGGCAAAAAGAAATGGATTGGCAACGGTACGTTTGCTGACGTGGCTGTTATCTGGGCACGAGAAGAATCAACGGGCAACGTCAAGGGTTTCCTTGTTGAAAAAGATACGCCCGGCTTTAGCTCCAAGAAAATTGAAGGCAAAATTGCACTGCGCATCGTGCAGAATGCGATTTTGAAACTTGAAAACGTCAAAGTCCATGAAGAAAACCGCCTCCAAGAAGCAAACACCTTTGCCGACACTGCCAAAGTTCTTCGCATGACTCGCGCCGGAGTAGCCTGGATGGCGGTCGGCTGTGCATTGGGGGCATACGAAAACAGCCTCAAATACGCACAAAATCGTAAACAATTCGGCAAAGCGATTGGCAATTTCCAACTTGTCCAGAACCTGCTCGTGCAGATGTACAGCAACATCACTGCCTGCCAAACACTCTGCACACGCCTTTCGCAAATGCAAGATGCAGGCGTGATGAAAGACGAACACGCTTCGATGGCAAAAGCATTCTGCACACTGCGGATGCGCGAGACGGTCGGCTGGGCACGTGAGCTGTTTGGTGGCAACGGTATTCTTCTCGACCACAACGTAGGGCGCTTCGTGGCTGACGCGGAGGCAATCTACTCCTATGAGGGTACACGCGAAATGAACACGCTTATCGTTGGTCGCGCTATCACAGGCTTTAGCGCATTTGTCTAAATATTGTATATTGAAAAAGCAAAACCCCGCATGGAAACTTGTTCCATACGGGGTTTTGCTTTTTGCCGAATGTTTATCAATTTTACAATCATGTGACTATGATGTCCAGTTTACCTCGAAGCACCGTGAAAATGCTCTTGAATATTCTTGCAGCCTGCATTGCGACAAACATCCAAGCAGGAGCGCAAACTATGTTTATTCCCGGACAAACATATTTTGGGGCGAATAACTACATTGAATATACCGCCGGTAACGTACCCATCATCATTACGGCACCGCATGGAGGTGATATGAGTCCGTCGGAGATTCCAACGCGCAACTGCCCACAGTGTGTTACCACTGCCGATGCGGCGACTCAGGAGCTTGTCCGCACGATGGGTGGGTCGTTCCAGCGTATATTTGGCTGTTCGCCGCATATTATCATCAATCGTCTGCATCGTCGTAAATTGGATGCTAATCGAGAAATTGTTGAAGCGGCGCAAGGCAACCCGCAAGCCGAAAGAGCATGGAACGAGTTTCATCTGTTTATTGATTCCGCCAAGCAAGCGGTAATCAGGTCTTTCGGGCGCGGATTATACTTGGATATGCACGGACATGGGCACAGTATTCAACGATTGGAACTTGGATATTTGCTTCGTGATAATGAACTTAATTTGCCCGACGACACCCTCAATACCGTGCGGTACGTTGGTTTTAGCAGTATCCGTTCTCTTGTGGGAACGAATACGCAAGGCATGCGCCATGCGCAGTTATTGCGCGGTGACGGGGCATTGGGAACGCTGTTGGGACAACGTGGTTATCCATCAGTGCCGAGCAAACAAGACCCATTTCCGAGAATCGGAGATGATTACTTTGATGGCGGTTATAATACCGCACGGCATAGTTCATATCGTGGCGGGACGATAGATGGTCTGCAAATAGAGTGCAATTTTGTGGGGGTACGCGATTCTCCGGCAGCCATTCGCCGTTTTGCCGATTCACTGGCTGTGGCTGTGCAAGAGTTTTTGCGCTTACACTACGCTTTTCCTCTGCCAAACGCCTGTCTTGCAACGTCGGTGGTTGAAAATTATACCAATACGTCTTCGGTTGACAAGGAACTGACTATTTTTCCTCAGCCCTCAGCCAATGAGATACACTTACGTATACCGCCTGAATGGGAGACCGGCTTTGTCGTTTCTGTGTTTGATATGCTTGGAAATGTGGTTGTACATCGTGTGCAGGAGTTTTCCAATTTTTCGCAAGACTATATTCTTGCCACCGATGCACTGCCATCCGGTGTTTATGCTGTACGATTGCAACAGCGATTCAGGCAAGCTGGGGCACAATACATCGGAAGTAAAACACTCAGAGCAATGATGATTATTGCCCATTAAAAGAAACGTTATTTGCTCCGCTTCGCCGCATTCATCGCCGCTACGCCAAGTAAGGCATCATAGCCGCCGAATTGAGGATTGCGATAATAGAAAAACGCATAAAATGTTTGGTTTGCCGATGTGGTATTGCCTTCGCATTCCTCATAGTCGTAGCTTTCGGGAGCGCCGGTTTCTTTATTCACCGCAGCCGACGCATAGACGTAATTATGCCGTCCGCGCCGCACATACTGTGCAAGCACGTACTGGCGCTGTTCAGGGTCGTAGCGCATTTTCCAATCCGGTAAAAGTTTCCAGCTATTAAACGAACCCACGAGATAGATTTCACGCGACGACGGCAAGCCTTCGGGGTCAAGAATAAAATCCATGAGCACGTATTCATCGGTGCTTGGCGATACGCCGTCGGTGGTCATAGCGCCGTCATCCCCGCGCAAAAGAGATGTGCCATTGCGCCGCAAATCCGCCAGCGAGAAGCGCAATGGGGCGTTGGAAGCAGGAAAGCGCAACGCATCTCGGATGTCCAGCACGCGATATTCATTTTCTGCTGGTATAGCCGTAACCCGAAAGCGCTTTTGAGCCGTTGAAAATCCCAGCACGGTCATTTTTGAGGAACGGTTATAGAGTGTTTCGGTGCGCCCCATTGTTCCGTCTTGTGTGATGCGTATTGGCTCGTTCCAGCGCCAAGCGCGGTAGAGGGCGACAGTATGAAAATTCTCATCCAAAAACTGCGGTGGAGCCGTGAGCGCGGCTTCCAGCAAATACGCTGCGGGACTCGTACCGCCAATGCGCGGACTGTAAGCGTCTATCGTCATAGCAAGCGAGGTTTCTGCCTCTTGGTCAACAACGAAAAAACGTGCTTCGCCGAGCGGAGACGTCATGTCGTCCACATCAAAAATCTTTGCTTTCCAATTACCCGAAAACCGCAACTGTATTTCGCTGTTCGGTACGGTGAATTTGGCACGGTGCGTAAAATAACGAGAAAAGCTATTCGCCTGAAACACTTGTATTTGTACGACTCGCAGCGACGGATCGTTGACAACAAAGTTCTTGTCCTCACGCCATTCTGCGTCGCAGTGGACAAGCAGTGCCGCAAATGCAGGCTGCACGATGGACTGTACATCCATTTCAATCGTCACAAAGCTGCTCCCAATCACGTTTGCCGCATCGTTACTTTGGCTGTTTTGGGAAGATGAACCAAAGACGTTTTGCGGTGAGCGCGTGATAATAGGCGGTGAAGTGTCGGTGTTGCCGCCATACACACGAATTCCGCGCAGAATCGGCTTGTCTGCTGCCAGTGAGCCGGAACGCGCTGCTGCCGCAAGTGCTGCGCAGGAAGCCAGCGCAAACGAACACAGCACAACCAATGCCAGCATCACTCCCGTCCGACGGCTGAAGAGCGCAGAAACGCTGACGCCACACGGGTTCATGTTGGTATTTTTTTTATGGTTAGTTTTTTGCAGGTTTTGCCACATAGAGGTTCATTGCTTTGTCGGAAGCCGTCGTGATGCCGCGTATCATAGCGGAACTAAAGCCCTGATGCTCCATTTCATTCAGTCCGGCAATGGTGCAGCCGCGTGGTGTGGTTACTTTGTCAATTTCGCTTTCGGGATGGCTGCCGGCAAGAAGCAGTGATGCGGCTCCACGAGCAGTCTGCGCTGCCATTTTGATAGCCTCGTCGGCATGGAAGCCAATCTCAATACCACCTTGCGAAGCGGCACGAATAGCGCGAAGGAAAAACGCAATACCGCAAGCGCAGAGAGCTGTGGCAGAGGTCATTTGCTCTTCGTGGATGACGACGGTTGCGCCGACGGTATCAAAAATTTGCTGTGCCAGCCCCAGTGCTTTCTGATGCTCGGTCTCGGCGGCAAGGCAGGTCATGGATTCGCGTATCGCAATGGCGGTGTTCGGCATGGCGCGGACAACGGGCGCATTTTTGCCCAACTGCTTCGTGATTTCGGCGATGCTTGCGCCGGAAACAACCGAAATGATGGTGTGTTTTTTCGGGTTGACTTCTTTTTTGATATCCGTTAGCACTTCGTTGAGTTGCTGCGGCTGCACTGCTAGGATGACGATACTTGCGTTCTTGAGTGCATCAGCATTACTTGCTGTAACGGTTACTTTTTGTTTGGCGAGGTCGGCAAGAAGCCCCGTGCGACGGCGCGTAATGGTGATGCTCTCAGGTGGCAGCAAGCCAGATATAATCAAGCCCTGCGCAATAGCAACGCCAAGATTTCCGCCGCCCAAAATGGCAATCGTGTGATGAAAGTCCATGAAGAATGTGGTTGTGTGTGGGGGAAAGTGTACTACAATGAAATATACAGCACAAAGTTATCCAAATTCGCGGAATTAGCAGAGAAAGAATTGTGGTTTGAGGGCATACAGGCTGAGAACTTTGGAAATTGTACAGAGGTGGTATCAATACTTGCTTGGACAAAATTACTCCAAAAGCAGGAATGTAGATTTGAAGCAGGCTTCATACCATATCACCAATAAATTCCCAAATTTTTCAGGGTTAAAAACAGTATTGACACTTTCTGCACAAGTTTTTTGCCCCCTACCCATTGATAATGTGTACGGTAATCTTCGGCAAACTCCCGACTCTACGTCTCATATTACCTCCGAACTGATTTGGTTGAGACATGTATTACAATGTCATTCCCATCTTTCGGGGCGGCAACTACTCCCGCAGTCTTACGCGCAGCGTTGTTCGGCAGCCGCTTTCAGTATTGGTAAAGTCGGCAAAGTCACAAAGCGAGCGCATAAGAAATACCCCGCGCCCGCCGTCGCGCAGGAGGTTTTCCGGCGCAAGCGGGTCAGGGAGCGTGTTGGGATTGAACCCGTCTCCGTTGTCGTCTATTGTTAGCAGGAGCATTCCGCCTTGCACATCGCCGGTGATTGTTACCGATTTCGATTCATCGCGCTTGTTGCCATGCACGATGGCATTATTCACGCCTTCGGTAAGCGCAATAATTGCATTATGATACCGCGCCTCATCCATTTCATGACCAACGACAATCTCCGTCAGAAACGGCTCGACATAGCGTAAATTTTTCGTGTTACTTTGCAGAATCAAGGTTTTAGCCATAACGCAAGCAAATACAAATGGGGAAGTGCAACAACTACTAAAGCAAAAAGTAAGAATAACAATATACCATCATCACATGCCCACGAAAGGTATGTTCACCGACAGCAAAATATTGGGAACGCTGCGCAGCAGCGAGCGGTTATCAAACTGAAATTCATACCAACCGTTCAGACGCAGGGTCGTACCTGAGAAAAAATCCAGTTCCACCAGCGCTTCCGGTGCAAAGGAACGATTGACAAACGCGGGCGCTCGGACTGTGCCCAGTCCTGTTGGCTCCTGCGTGAGAATATAGACGCGAGCACCAATGCCGATTTTCGCCATTGCCGTACGCCCCCAAGCAAAGCCTGAAGGTGCAACTACACACAGCGTCCGCACAAATGCTTCAATGTTTTTGTCGCGGGGTGTTTCGGAAAATTCACGCAAGCGAAATTCTCCGCGTTCAAAATACCGAAATAATATACGAGATTCAAGCGTTGCTTCAGGATTAAGCGTAATTCGTACAGAATCTCGATACGCTATCTGGCGCAGACTGAAACTTTGTACCGTTCCGAGTACATCTTCAAAGTCGAAACTGGTGTAGTTTGCCAGCACCTCGAAGTGCGGTCGCATCTCGAGGTTCCCACTCCGAATATTGAACGACGGCGCAAGACGAATCGTGCGATTCCAGTTGTTCTGCGCACTGCGCTGGGACTTGATAAAGACGACGTGCGCAAAACGCATCTCCGCAAGAAGCGTACCAGAAAGCACGTGGGAAAAAATATGCGTGTAACCGGCATTAGCATTCACAGCGAGTTCGTCGCGGTCGTCGTTGTTCAGGCTGCTGGGCGTGTCGTAGCGCAGAAGTGACGTTGAATACTCACCTCTCACAGAATCGCCACTGGGCAGCATCCATGCGGTTTGCGCCCAGAGCGTCCACCGCGCACTCACATTGTCGCGCTGAAGTTCGCTCGTGCGCAGTGTTTGCAAATCGACATCGCGCAGCGAAAAGCGCTCGATTACGCGATTTGCTTCGTTCCTATTGTCCACGCTAAAGCCAGCCGCATGACTGCTTGTAGCAAACACCGCCCGAAGCGTAGTGTTTAGTGAAAAACGCAACTGGTCAACATCGCGCTGCACGGCGCTGATGGGAACACGCTCCAATGCTGTGTTATAGCGCCGCCCGACTGCCCAATTTTCCAAAAAGCCCTGCACATCAGCATCTATGCCGCTCACAATCGGCAACACGAACCGAGCATTCACGCGAAACAGGCGTTCGGAGCGGGTTTCAATAGCAAGCGCCGTCAGCGTGTCCTGTTGCAAGGTGGTGTAAAAATCTCGCTCCAAGGCGATATACTGAGCCGAAATATCCAACTGCGAATTGCCTTCAAACGTACGGTTCATCGCGAGGCGCGTGTTGAACTGCGTGTTGGTGCGGATATTGGCGAGATTTGTATAAAAGCCGCCCGCATCCAGCGACAGCCCGTAGTCGTCCAGACGCAAGTTTCTGCCCGCCATCCCACCCAGCACCGTCCAACCTCTATCCACAATACCAAGTTGCTCGTTGTACTCGCCGCCGCCCATAATCCGCATGGTTACGTTCTCGAAAGGCTGCCATTCTGACTTTAGAGATTTCCATTGCACGCCCGCGCTCAACCCAAGCTGCGCCAATCGGCTAAGCCCAATGGAGCGCGAATCCGCCGAAAATGAGGTCGTACTAGCGACCAATGCCGAAAACTGCGAATCAAGCGGCATCTCGTAGCGCAAGAGCGCATCGGCATCATCTCGCCGCGCGAAGCCGCCCGTGCGAATGGCAGTGCCTCTGTACTGGCTTTGCACAAGCAGCGTACCAAGCGGCACAGCACCCCACGCAAGCGGAAACGTCCCGGCAATATCGCCCCGAAAAAGAAAGGTATTCGCAATCTTGTCCAAACCAAAGCGCAGGCGTGGTGCGGCTGCCAGAGTAGTATCGTTCACAAGCGTCAGCATGGGAGATTGTGCCCAAATTCGCCCGCAAAGCAGCGTCAATACAAGCACGAATATACTTATATGCCGCAGCATGAAGCAAACTCGCAAGCGCTTTCGGTGGATGGGAATATTGGGCATTGGACGCAATGTAATTTTTCGTACATTTTCTTTTTTACGGAACTATCAACGCACAAATGGCGTTTCAAATGATAATCTAACCTCTTTTTCGCTCAAGACCAATACCGACGTTAAAATTTCCACCAACGTATCATTTCACGTTACCTGCAAGGAGAATTCTCATGGCACGACCAACACCCGAACTGATAGATGCACTTCGCACCACAGCAAAGCGCCTTCGCACTGATGTTCAGTATTACTGGAGTCATCAAGGAAGCTGTAATTGCGGACATCTGGCGCAAACAATTACCCAATTATCGAAAACGCAAATTCATAGTTACGCCATCGAACGGCACGGCGACTGGGACGACCACGCCGAAGATTATTGCGCCACAAGCGGGCATCATCTGGACAGCATCATTACGCAAATGCTTGAAATGGGCTTAGAACGCCACGATATTGGCGAATTAGAGCGCCTTTCCAATGCGAAAATTTTGCTGCGTATTCCTCAGGAACGCCGCGCTTTGCAGTATAATCGCCGTGAAGACGTGATTTTGTACATGGAAACATGGGCTGCGCTGCTCGAAGAAGAGCTTCTTGCGCAGATTGCCTTACCAACCGAGCAGCTTTTCAAGCCACTTTCTTCGGAATTATCTACTTCTGAGAACGAACATCACGCTCTCGAATTGGCGGTGTAGAAAGTACATTTCGGATATTATTTTGGGTACAAAAAACAGCGTTTCTTGGTTTTTTCAAGTCAAGAAACGCTGTTTTTTTGAGGAAGAAACATCACAACCCCGCCATCTCGCACAAACACACAAATTCATCCGCCGTCAGCGCTACAACCGACAACTGCGATTGCCTGAGGAGTCCCATATTTGCAAGGCGCGGTTCGGCTTTGATGGCAGCAAGTGATACGGGCTTGGGTAGTGCTTGCTTCGGGCGTACCTCCACCGAGACCCATTGCGCATTGTCCGTCGTCGGGTCCTGCTGGGCGGTGCGAGTTACTTCAGCAATGCCGACGAGTTCTTTGCCGATGTTACTGTGGTAGTACAGCGCTCGGTCGCCTAGTGCCATAGCGCGGAGATTGTTGCGTGCCTGATAGTTCCGTACTCCTGTCCACTCCGTCACGCCGTCGCGCTCGAAGTCCGACCAAGAATAAACGTCGGGTTCTGATTTGATAAGCCAGTAGTTCATGTTGTCGTTAAATTGAGTAGTTGGTGAAATGATAACCGATTTCATGTATTTGAAGTGAAGATAAATCTTACACTGCCCTCACATCAATCCTCTCCACGCGAAGCGTAGGGAGAGGAAGCTAGATACAGAGAGGATTCTGAAGTCCTCTCCCTTTGGGCTAGTCTATGCACACAAGTCCATCTCATTCGCCCCCTTGAAAAAGGGGGAACGGGGGATTAACAAGGTTTGAAGCGGCTTTCGAGAAATCCCCCCGCTCACTACGTTCGCCGCCCCCTTTGTCAAGGGGGCTAGTGTGGAAGCGGCTTACAAGACTTGTGCATAGACTAGCTCTCTGGGAGAGGGTTAGGTGAGGGAGCATTTTTACTCTATCTCCTCCGGCAGCGACCGCACCAGAGCTTGCGTCTCCATGCTCACCTGCACAACGCGCCCCACGAGACGCGCCACGTACTCCGGCTCCCGCAGCATTGCTTCGCTGCGGTTCGGGTCGTTGACGATGCCGCTTCCGCGCTTTGTGCCGTCTGCCTGCTCTTTCACCGCATCGGCTGTGATGCAGTAGCGCTCCACCACCCATTCCAGCGCCGAGCGCGTTCCCAGCTTGTACGCCAGCACCTCGCGCGGAATCCCGCTAATGGTGAGGTTGCCGTTGTATTCCAGCGTTAGCGTTGCGGGAAGTTCTTCGCCGTCTTTTGCTTTTACGCCGCGCAATTTCATTTTTTCATAGCCAAGTGCGAAAAATGCTTGTCGTTCCTCGTGCGTCCGTTTTTTACTCAAAAAGTCCTCTGCGCCGCTCCACTCCAAGCCGTCCCACTCCGGCACGGCTTCGTAGTTCACGTGTAGGTCTGCCAAACGCTCACCCACACTCACAAACCTTTGGAAGTCCCCGAAGTCCTGTGCAAATGGCACTCGCGGCAAGTCTCGCCGGAGATTCGCCGCATATTTCGTGCGATAGCCGGGCGCATGGAGCAGCGCGTAGATGTAGTGAAAAATATCCGCTTTAGTGATGCCCGCTCCCGCCGCGCCGTACCGAGAGCGCACCTCATCTAAACCCCAATCGGTTATATTTTCTCGTCGCTCGCCTGTCTCTGTATCGTAGGTGTAGAGCGGGAAGCATTGCACAGACTGGCTGCCATGAAAAGCAAGGTCAACAATGCAGTTGCTCATAAAAGGGCTTAAAACCTTGTCCGAACCTACGCCGTTAATAATCATCACCCGATTTTCCTGCTCTGCTTGGGCGTGAGGGAAGATGCGTGGAAATTGGTACACCCGATTATTCATCAATCTATCAAAGAAAAGATATTGTTTGACAAACGGACGATACAATGAATGACGAACTTTACTTTGAGAGTACTCACCTTTTTGACCTCGTAGCAAGGCTTCTTTCAGGTCACCGCTCCAGTTAATTTGGCTGTCGTCGTAAAGGACAAATTCATCTACATTATTTCTCTGCTCATTTTCTTTTGAAGATTGCTGCCACCGTACAATTTCTGCGTTGTACACTTCTATCATCTTGCCCATATTTTTTGATAGAGATTCAGAGCCGAAATTGTACGCCCATACATCGCGGTTTGTTTTTATTCCTGAACTGTACTTTTCAAAAATCGCATTTCCCGCGCCCGCTTTCGCTTCTTTTGTCCCCATGGGCAGGAATGTGTCAAAGTCCGATTCCAAGCCGTCCCGAAGCCATGCGTGGCGGGTATCGGGCACAAGTTCGCGCCAATGCTCGTCGCCTAGTTGCAGCGTCGTCAAAAAGTCGAATTTTTCTTGGCGTGTTGATTTCCAATCCACTTCCGCGTAGAAAATTTTTATGTCGGTGTGCTGTTTGCTGCGAACAAGAATATTGATGGAAATGCCGACCATAGCCGCCAAACCGAAGACGGTATATTTTTCTCCGAGAGGGATGCCGTCCCGCATGGAATCTTTGCGGATGTTGCCCTTCAAATCGACGATGTAGAGCCGACTGAACTCTTCCGCCAGATACTTCCTCACGCCGTCGAAGGCAATGGCATCCAAAAAATTATTGTTCGTGATAAACGCTACAATACCTTCGGCATCGGCAAGGCGTTCTCCGTTGTTCAAAATACGGTCGGTGGCATAGCGCAGCGCTTTTACATAAACATCACTAAGGCTGTTTTTGAGAGTTGCTTTGCTTGCTTTTGCGTAGGTATCGCGGACGCGGCGGTCGAGAAAGGGATATGCTCGATTTTTATTGTTGTCGTTTTCGTTTTGCTGCCAAGCATTGTAGGGCGGATTACCGATGACAACCATGATGGACGCTTGCTGTTGGCGGCGGATGCGCTCGGTATTTTCTTCGGTCATGGAGTGGAAACCAATTGTTCCCGATTCATCGGTTTTGTCGGCAATGGAGAACGTATCCACAAAGCAAATGCCATCGAAGGGCGCGTATTCGCCTGTGCGCTCGAAGTATTCATGCTCAATGTTCATCGCGGCGATGTAGTACGCCATGAGCGTGATTTCGTTGGCGTGGAGTTCGTGCTGATACTTCTGGGGAAGCGCACCCGGAGCGGTCTCGTGGATATGCCGCACGGCAGCCAGCATAAATGTACCTGTGCCGACGAAAGGGTCAAGCGTGTGAACGCCCGCATCCGCCAGAGACCGCGAAAAATCACGCTGCAAGATTTCTTCGACCGAGCGAATCATAAAGTCCACGACTTCGCGGGGCGTATAGACAATGCCGTGCGTATCGGCAATTTTGGGATTGAATGCCTTGAAAAAGCGCTCATACACGCCATTCAGGAAATACTGCTTGAGCGAAAAATCGTAAATGCTACCTGCGATTGCTTCGACGGCGGTATAGAACGGCTCCAGCCCTTGCAGGAAGCTATCGCGGGAAAACGACTTGGACGTAAGCGCATCCACGACGGTTTCGATAGCACGGGCGATGACGTTTTTGCGGACAAAATCGGGATTGCGAAAGACAGTGCGAAAAATGCGCTCAATAAAAACGTGCTGCACAATCATATCATAGCTGACTTCGAGCGAAAGGTCGGGGCGAATAGCTTCGCGGGCAAGGCGGTGAAAGTCTTGGAAGGCAGCTTGGAAGCGCTTATTGGAGGTGGCTTCGTGGTGAACACGTGCGGCAAGGTCGCGGGCAAGCAAGGGCAAATCGCGGTCGAAAATTTCGATAGCACGCCGCCACTCGCGGTAGTGAGCGGGTTCGTAGGCAAAGAAGGTTTCGAGAACGGTGGCAAGATTTTCGGGCAAAGAAATATCAAGGTCGAACGCTTGAGCGCCGTCCTGCCAGAGAATAGCGCGTTTGGGTTGCCAAAAGAGGATATTTGTTTGCGGATAGCCGCTGGCAAACTTGTCGCGGACTTCGTTCATCAAATCATCGCCAGCATCCTTCGCCTCAAAATATCCGCAGGGAATATCGTCAATGAGTACTGTTCCGTCGGGAATGATGGTCGTTTGTCCTCGTCCGGCGAAATGGGTTTTCCCGGACGAGCTTTTATGCGGCTCATAGCGAACATTGCCAAACTGCGCGGCGGCTTCGTCCAGAAGTCGGTCAATCGTTTGGAAGCGAATAGAAGTTTCTTTGGTAACACGCTTGCGGTCGTATTCGGCGAGTTTGGCGAAATAGTGCTGGAGTTCACGCTGGAAAGCGGCTTGGCGAGTATTGAGAACGGGCATAGTGAGGCAAAGAAGCAAAGGGCAAAACGGTAATTGGAGAACGCGAAGATACGAGATTTATGGGATAAATCCTTGCATCATTTTCCATTGCACAGCATCATTTGCACACAAGCCCATCTCATTCGCCCCCTTGACAAAGGGGGAACGGGGGATTAACGATTTGAAGCGTCTTTCGGGAAGTCCCCCGCTCACTGCATTCGCCGCCCCCTTTATCAAGGGGGCTAGTATGGAAGCGGCTTTCACTTCCCCCTAACGCAAAGAGCCTTCGCAACAAGTGTGTTACGAAGGCTCTTTGTAAA
>JACVZY010000111.1 GCA_014654705.1 Ignavibacteria bacterium | reverse complement strand
CAGACTGGCTGCCGCTTTGATTGCTCTGATTTTTAACTTTTAATTGGCATTAAGAGTCATCATTCGCCGCGTGGCGGAAATCACCAGCTCAAACGCCTCTACTCTTTTATCGTCTTCCTGTATCATATTTGGCTGTCGGAGCATCTCGGTCAGCATCATAATGTTACTGAGCGGGTTTTTCAGGTCGTGCGCAGCGATGCTAAGAAACTCATTTTTTTCTTGATTCAGGTCATGCAATCGTACATTCTGTTCTTGAAGTTGGGTGTTGGCAAGCTGAATTTTCGCAGATTGTTCTGTTTGTATCTCTACCTGACGTTGTATTTCCTCGTTTGCCGACCTCAGAAGATCCATTTGTTCTTGTAGCTCAACTGTGCGTTCCTCTACAAGCTGCTCTAATTCATACTTCCGCCGCTCAATATTTTCCCGCTTTTCTTGCTCTTGCTTTAGCATTGCCGCCGAAAGAATCCGTACTTCTTCGGTTTGCCGTTCTAAATTTTTGTGCGTGGCAGCAAATCGTTTCGCCGTCCACAGCGCAAGGGTTACAGGCATAATCAGCATATCACCCAACGTAAAAAACGCTGTTTCAATCGGGGTAAGATTGGAGCGAAGAAGAACAGTGAGCCAGTAATAAAGTGAAAGTCCGATAAAAAGCAATGCCCCCGCGCCAAGTATCCATGCGCCTTCTTGTCTGCCTTTTATTGCAGACCACGCTGTCCTTGCCACTTCTGTCAGCAGAACGGTCACGACCACAAGCGAAATCCACTTGCTGAGAATGCTTGGAAAGACCGCATTAGCAAGTGATAGAGCCATGAGTGGCAGAATGAGTACGTAGAATTTTTGGGGAATACCTCTGTACAGAGTGGAATATACCGCAAGCATCAACGTCAGACCGGAAGCAGTGGTAGATAATCGAAAAAGTACATTCACCAGACCTATCTGCTCCGTGTTCAGCACTGCAATTGAAGGCAACATCATGGAGAGGCTGTTCAGAACAAGCGTGAGGCAGAGAATAACGAAAAAAAGATTATTCCGTTCGCGTTTATACGAGAGAAAGAGAAGCAAATGAAATGCACCCAGCATTATCAGCACACCAAGCGGAAAGATAGCCGCTATGAGGGTGATGGTATCCGCTTGTGGCAGAAAATTCATGGTGCGTGAGAAGTAGTATTGTGAAATGAGTGAAGAGAGGAGATAAAACCGCAACCTTTATCTGTTCAGGTTGTACGGCGTAGGTTGAACGCGGACAACGGGGAGTTGGCGGATACACGAAGGTTTTTGAAGAGAACGATTACGACAAACGCTTTACCTATCCGCTTTCCCACCAGAGACAAATCCATCTTTAATCCGCTTAATCCGCGTTCGCTTACGAAAAACCTGAATAGTTACTGCAAACTAAGGAATCATTCAAAAATAAGTTAATAAATCTTTCATAGTGGCACAGACACTCCTGTCTGTGTAGTCCTCATAAGCCTCTTTAAACCCCATAGACAAAAATGTCTGTGCCACCAAAGCCAAAAAACTTCGACACTTAATTTTTATGTGCAATCCAAAGAAGACCCAGCGCAGTCTCCAAATCAAAACGTAAAACCTATGCCGAATGTTGGCAAAATAAAAGGGATAAGCGATACTTCTTCGATGTAGGGGATTTTTTTTATGGAGCCGTCCGCTTGCTTTTCATCACGGGTACGGATGTTCCAGACGAAAGGATTTGCTCGGCTGTATGCGTTGTAAATACTGAGAGAAACAGTAAACGGCAACCCAAGCCACTCGAAATGATGCGTTGCAGTCACGTCAAGTTTGTGGAAGTCCGGCAGCCGAAAGCCATTCCGTGCAGACGATTGGTAGCGCGGGTTGGGAGTACCCGAAGGGACGCGCCCATTGGTAAGCTGTACAAAATCGTACTGCCCAATCGGCATCGTAAATGCTTGCCCGGTCTGGTACACCCACGTAGCACCAAAATCCCATTTATCGTCCAATTTGTAATTCACCACCACCGATAAATCATGCCGGCGGTCGAAGCGCGGGTGGAAAGGCTTGCCATTGTTCAAGTCGGCAAAGGTGCGCCACGCCCACGAAAGCGTGTACCCAATCCAGCCCGTCCATTTTCCCAAACGTTTGTTCAGGAAAAACTCTACGCCATACGCTTCGCCCGAACCGCTTGTGAGCTGGTCTTCCGTAGGCGCGAGGAGGCTGAACTGCGCGTCGTCCTTAAATTCCAGCAAATTGTTTTGGTGCTTGTAATAACCTTCCACGCTGAGAAGCCATTCTTTTTCAAACATCTGCACTTCTCCACCCAAAACATACTGCTGCCCGCTGGCAGGCTTGATGCGCTCTGTGGAAGGAAACCACACATCGCTCGGTACGCCAATGTCGTTACGGATGATGAGATGAATAAACTGATTTGCCTGCGCAAACGAGCCACGAAGCGTAACGGCATCGGTGAGCGCATAACTCGCCGAAAGTCGAGGCTCCAAAAATGAGTAATTACCATTCTGAAACCACACACCACGCAAACCCGCATTCAAAGCTAGTGATGGCGTAATCTGCCACTCATCTTGGGCGTAAACAGCCGCTTCCAAGGATTGAATTTCGTTGGAGTTCGTCGCATCCAGCGTAAAACCACCCCCTGAAAATGTACCATTCGATACTGCCGCACCGCGAAACTGGTGATAAATTCCTTCCACGCCGAATTTTACGACGTGTTCATCGGAGGGTGTCCACTCGGCGCTTCCTTTCAGCGTCCAATCCCGAATGCGAGACACCGAGCCAAAGCGCAAGGTATCGCCATTTGTTTGGATGGTCGCTATGTCTGTTGAAAAATCGTAGTTCGTGAAGTTAGCCTGAAAATTTCCGAACAGCGTCGGCGAAAAGATGTGATTCCACCGCACATTCGCAATCGAATTACCCCAACTGACATCAAACGATGCCGATGAAAACACTTGCGGACTTTTTAGCAAATCATAACCCCAGTACCCGCTTACATACAAGCGGTCGTCGTCGGAAAGTTTGTAATTGATTTTTGCATTCAGGTCGTAGAAGTAATACTTCGGAATAAGGCTTGCGGCTTGCGGGAACCACTGCTTTATAGGTTCATTCAACGCCGCCGCCAGCAGGTCAAGCCACAAGCGCCGACCGCTAATCATAAACGTTGCATTCTCATTGATAGGTCCCTCTACCATTGCTCTTGCGTTCAGAATGCTCAATCCTGCTGAGCCGGAAAGTTTTTCTTTCGTGCCTTCTTTCATCGAAATATCAATCACGCTCGATAAACGTCCGCCGTATTCCGCCGGCAGTGCGCCCTTGAGTAGGCGCGTATCCCGCAAAGCGTCCGTATTAAAAACGCTCAAAAGTCCGCCGAGATGCGTAGGATTATAGACTATCACACCGTCCAAGAGCGTTAGGTTCTGGTCTGGCGAGCCGCCACGCACGAAAAGCCCGTTGGAAACTTCATTCCCCGTGCGCACACCGGGCATCAACTGAAAAGCACGAAAAACATCAGCTTCACCGCCCAGAGCAGGGAGCGACTTAATGACTTCCTGCGAAAGCGAAACTGCACTAATTTTTGCAGTGGACGTTTGAGCGTCATCGCGGCTTGCGCTTACGGTTACTTGTCCTGTGCGAGCCGCTTCGGACTGCAAGGCAAGATTCAGCCGCATTGCCGTTTCACCTTCCGAAAAGCGCACGGACTTCACGAGCGGCTTAAAACCTATACCACGCACTACCAAATCAAATGTACCCACCCCGACATTCGGAATAGAATAAAAACCATATTTGTTCGTGCGAGCGCCTGTCAGCGGCTTTGCGCCTAATTTTTGCAACGTTCCCTCGGCAAAAAGCATCACATTGACACCAATAACAGCCTCACCCGAAGCCGCTTCCGTCACAGTACCGGAGATGGTTCCCGGTGCCAGTTTTTCAGGCGCATTGGCAAAAGCAACTTCTTGGCAGGTAAACTGTTGAATGACCAGTGCCAACGCAACATAGAGAAGTATTGTTCTGGTGCTTGTACTCATTACTGCTTGCTTGATTGTTCGGTAATATGCAGCGCCATTCCTTGCGCAATGGCATACTGCGCCGCTATGTACAGTACCATCAGTGCGACACGAGCAAAAACCGATGGCTGCACAAAACTTTGCCATGCTAATATCGAATCCGACATCACAAAACAAACCGCTCCCGTGAGTACCCAGCGAAAACTAAGCACCGACACCCGTACACCGCGCTCCAACGCTGCTATGAGCATAGAAAGTAACACCACCGAATAAACAGCAACCGGGATGAGCATCGTGCCAAGATATGGCGCAAGAACGCTATACAGCACAATCCCATAGCCAAAGACGGGAACAAAGTAAAAAAATGATAATTGAAAATGCTTATTACTACCAATTCTATACGCCACAATCAAGAAGCAATGCGCTATCAAAAACGCCCCAAGACCGCCTAGAAACGTCCACGAATAGTCTTCTGTAAACATAAGCAGCACATCGCCTAGCCACGAAAACACAAGCGCCGCAATAACAGTTAGTTTCACTGACCCCTTGAAGCCGTGCGTCCGAATAAGGAACAAGATAAGAACAAGAATGATGAGAAACGGCTTTGAACAAAGGTGCAATGTCCGATTACTTGTCACCTCGCTAGCAATTTCTAGCACTGCAATTGCCGCATAAAGAAATGATAAAGCCTGAAGAATACGTGTGTTCATGATAAAATGATTGTAGAGTACAGTTATGTATTTATTCCATCGGCAAGCACACCCGAAACTCTGTGCGTCCGGGTACCGACGAAACTTTGATGCTACCGTTGTGTTGCTCAATAATCCGCTGCACCGCGTTCAGTCCCAAGCCCGTGCCTTTTCCCATTTGCTTAGTGGTGAAAAAAGGCTCAAAAATATTGGAAATAATGCTCGCTGGAATCCCTTCGCCGCTATCAATCATGCAGATTTCCACGAAGCCGGGTTTATGGGAGGTTGCAATTTCCAGGGTTTTCGTACTTGCATTGTCAAGAGCATCAAGGGCATTATCTATGAGGTTTGTCCATACTTGGTTCAGTTCGCCCACAAACACTTTGGGCTGCGGCAAATCGGGCGCAAAATTTTCAATAATCTTTACGCCGTTTGTTTTGATTTTATGCGCCATAATCGTCAGCGTTTTGCGAATGCCGTCGTGAATATCGGTCGTTTGGCGCTCATTGGCGCGGTCGAGGTGCGAATACGATTTTACTGCGCTGACAATATCATTGATGCGCTTCGATGCCTCGCCAATTTCCGACACAAAACGCTCGGTTGTCAGAACGTTATCCAGCCAGCCCAGTACCGTAAAGAAGCCCTTCTCGCCAATCTTCTCCCATACAAATGCCAGCTCGTCCGTCGTAAAACCAAAGTCCACCAGATTCCCCACGATATCAAAACCGTCATTGATATTATGATCTTCCAACCAGTTCAAAAGTGCATCTTCCGCATCCGCTTTTTGGAGTGGTGAAAGGTCGTAGCGAACACCCGCCTGTGCTTTGCGGAAAAAGAGGTCATTGCAAACATCCACACTTTCAGGATTCAACTGAAGCGACATCACACTCTTAAATCGCTCCGGCGTAGAAGCAAAATGGTGCTTAAAAGCATCAGCACTACGGACAATGGCTGCAGAAGGATTATTGAGTTCGTGCGCCAGTCCAGCCGAGATGCGACCCAGAGCCGCCATTTTTTCGTTTTGCTGCTCGAGTGCCGTGAAGTTACGCGCGCGAGTGGTCATGCAGTGTACAAGCGCTTGGGTGAGTTCAAAGCAATCATGCGTCATAGCTCGAAAGTGGTCGCGGTGGAGCATGAACATTGTTGTTGGAGCAGTGAACATCCCGAAACCAGTTGCATTTTTCGTCCGCGAATACGGCAGCGTCCCGCCGATACCGCCCGGGAATAAGGTTGAGATTTCTCGAAATTGCCCGTTTTGTTCCAAACGAAACTGCAACGCACCTTCCAGCACAACGTACATATACAAAATCGGGTCGTCGCGTTTGAAGAGCGTTTCGCCTTCTGCAAACGAGCGCGGTTCTCCGTGTGCAATCAGCCATTCAAGCTGCTCGTCGGGAACATTGGCAAGGTCCGGCGCGGATTTGAGGTGTTCTAGTAAATTTTCCATATAAGAGAAAAAATGCTCACGAACTTTTGCTTCATAAAAAAGCAGTTCGTGAGCAGAGAAACAAGATTTTACGCAGCCTGCGGAGCAAGTTCATCTTTGGGCGGATTTTTTGCCCAATACGATGCCAACGTCAAGCCCGTTACATACATCCACAGGCTAAAAATTGCACCCGGCAATGCCGATTCCGGCGAGAAAAACGTCATTGCTACTGTCATACCAAGCGTGGTATTTTGAATTGCCACTTCGATAGACAATGTGCGACATTGCTTTGTGCCAAATCCAAAAAGTTTACCGGAATAAAAGCCCATCACCAAACCAATAAGATTCTGCAAGATCATTGCCGGACCAACAAGTGGAAGGTTCGTAAGGAAACTGTCCCAATTTTTTCCAAGAACCACGACAATCACAAAAAGCAAAAATAGGACGGAAAAAATCTTGTACGGGCGCTCAACAGCAGTCGCAAACTTTGGCGCTTTATTCCGCACAAGCATACCGAGACTGATGGGAATGGCTATTATGACAAACACAAGTTGCAGCATATTCACAACCGGAACAGCAACGGGACTACTCGACAAACCAAGATTGTTGCCCATAAACGATACTACAAGCGGCATCAATATCGGGCAAAGGAGCGTGGATAGCGTCGTAATAACCACAGCCAGCGCCACATCTGCCTTGGCTAGATAGTTGAGCAAATTCGACGTAGGTCCACTAGGGCACGACCCGACAATGATGACTCCAAGCGCTAAACCGCCCGTCAGCCCTGTTGCTTTCACGACAATAAACGCGGCAATGGGCATCAAAATAAAATGCCCGATAGAGCCGACCAATGCTTGCAAAGGCGTTTGCAAGACACGGCGAAAATCGCTGACCTGCAAGCCCATACCCATACCAAACATAACGATTGCCAGTAAAAGCGGCAGCAAGACTTTTTCGAGGACACCAAATTGCATATACGTTGCCTTTCGGAAAGATAAAAATGAAATGGGTACGACGTTTTACAACGTCGCCAAATATTCATGCACAAATTTAATTGCCATCGAGCCTTCGCCCACAGCCGATGCGACGCGGTTCATTGCTCCGGCACGCACATCGCCGGCAGCAAAAATGCCCGGCACCGAAGTTTCCAGTAAGAACGGCTCACGCTCTAATTTCCAGAGCTGTTTTGCGTCGCTGTGCAGCAAGACTTCGCGCCCCGTTTCCACAAAGCCACGGCTATTCCGAAGAACACTCTCCGGAAGCCACTCAGCGCTTGGCTTTGCGCCGATAAAGACGTAGAGCGCCTGCGCAGGAACAATCCGTCGTTCTTCTGTTTTGTTATTGATAAGGTCTAATTCTTCCAGTTTATCCTCACCACACGCAGCAACAACCTCCGTGTGCTGCAAAAGCTCAATGTTTGGTGTATTTGCTATTTGGTCAATGAGATATTGCGACATTGTAGCGGCAAGTGACGCTCCACGAATGACAATAAACACACGACGAGCAAAATGCGCAAGGTACATCGCAGCTTGTCCGGCAGAATTGCCGCCACCGACAATGTAAACATCCTTTTCTTTGCAAGCGTATGCTTCCGTTGTTGCCGCTCCATAGTACACGCCTGCACCCGTAAAATTGCTGAGATTTCCAGCTTCTAATTCTCGATATTGAACACCGGTGCTAATAATAATACTTTTTGCAATAACTTCACTACCATCCACAAACTTGATAGTTTTATAGTGCTCGTGCGGGTTAGGCGATACGACGATAGCTTCCACGCTCTGCGGCGCAAGAAATTCAGCACCCAAGCGAACGGCTTGAGAGATTGCACGGCGTGTTAAGTCTGCACCGCTCAACCCCGTTGGGAATCCCAAGTAATTTTCGATGCGGGAGCTAGTTCCTGCCTGCCCTCCCGGTGCTCTGCGCTCCACGAGCAAGGTCTTGAGTCCCTCGGAAGCGCCATAGACCGCCGACGCAAGACCTGACGGACCCGCACCAACAATGACGACATCGTACACATTTGCAGAGGCTTTCGACTGCAAGCCGATTTTCTCTGCAATGTCCACCGGACGCGGGTTCTTCACGATCGAACCATCTTCAAAAAGCAGTGCTGGCAAATCAATCATCTCAATGCCATGCAGCGCCATCAATTCTTCAGATTCCGGTGAAGCCTGTACGTCAACCCATTTGTAGGGTACAAGATTGCCAGTCAAGAAATCTTTAATGGTATGCGACTTCGGCGACCACTGATAGCCAATCACCCGTAAGCCCGTAAACTGAGGCTTGTACGAGGCTTGCCACTCTTCCAGAAGGTCATTGATGGCAGGGTACAATTTTTCTTCGGGCGGATCCCACGGCTTGGCAAGGTAATAGTCCAGCTGCACGTCGTTAATGGCGCGAATTGCTGCCTCAATGTCGGAATACGCCGTCAGCAAGGCACGTTTTGCTTTGGGAAAAAATTCTTTCGCTTTGGTGAGGTAATCCACACCTTGCATTTCGGGCATACGCTGGTCGGAAAGCAGCAGGGCAACTACTTCTTGCTTCGTCTTGAGTTCACGAAGCGTCTCCAATGCTTCATTAGCTGAAAGGGTTGTCAAGATGCGGTAATCTTTGCGGTATTGCTTGCGCAAGTCCCGCTCCAAAGCACGTAGCACCGCACTATCGTCGTCAACAGCAAGGATAATCGGGGTTTTCATAGCATGGTGGTCAAGAAGAGAAAACAGTGATGATGACTTCGTGCAAAGATAATCACAAGCGCCAAAAAACAAGGCAAAAAAAGCAATCCTGCTGAAAAAGCAAAAAGCAGCAAGTATTTTAGCGCGAAGTTCCGTATTTTGTAGCTTTCATAGCCTTCAAATTTATCCTTTTCCGATGAAAAGCACCCCAAACTCTCATTCTCGCCTTGCCGCTATGGGCGAATTTATCGCTCTTGATTTTGAAACCACCGGACTTGACTCTGCCACCGATACCGTCATTGACATTGGCGCAGTTCGCTACCGCGCCGGGCAAGAAGTGGAGCGCTTTTCTACATTGGTCAACCCTGCACGTCAGGTTTCGCCTGAAATAATGCAACTCACGGGTATTACGAATGAGGAGTTATCAGACGCGCCCCTTCTGAGAGATATTGACACAAAATTCTACGAATTTTTGGGCAATACACCAATTATGGCGCACAATGCCGCCTTCGAGCAATCCTACCTGCGACGTATTTTCGGCGATGATTTCGCCTCGCCAATGATGGACTCGTGCCACGTTTTGGCATTGTGCTACCCGCTTGCGCCCACACTCAGCTTGGAAGCGTTTATCAGACGTTTTGGACTTCGTGATTATGAGCATCATCGCGGTTTGCAGGATGCTCTGGATATGGTGGAAGTAATTCGCTGCCTCGACGATGAGCTGAACAAATCGGAATTTGCCGAACTGTGCGCGATTGTGGAATATTGGTTTGCAAAGACTGACAAATGGCTCTGGAAGCCGCTTTTTACAGAGCGCCATGAGCATGGGTACGAGGGAGATTTGCCGGCGCTCAGAAACTTCAAAGAAATGTTCGCAAAATTGGAGCGAAAAACGCTTGACCCATCGCTTGCACAAGCGCCAGCAAGGCTTGGTGAAGTAAATTTTTTCAAAAATGCCTACGAAAATTATCAACTACGCGAGGCGCAACAAAAATTAGCAGCCAAAGCCGCACAAACCCTCAACGACGGCGGCGTGTATGTGGCGGAAGCAGGTACGGGCACAGGAAAGACGCTTGCGTATTTGACAGCAACACTCGCAGCGCTTTCGGTGGACGCGGATTCTCCCGTTGTGATTTCCACGCACACAAAAGCACTCCAAAATCAGTTCTTGGAGCAAGAACTCCCGCGCTTGAAGCAGCTTTTTTCGCTGCCCGACCTCCGTGCGGTTGTTCTCAAGGGCATGAATAATTATGCTTGTATTCGCAAAATCAACGAAGCGCTGCCGCTTTTTGAGAATTACATGTACGCCGACAACCCTGAAGAAACCTTTGCCGGAGCGTTCTTAACGCGGTGGATGCTTGCGACAAGCGAAGGAGAAATTGAGGAACTTCCGCGACCTCTTTTCAACGACTTCCCCGTTGTGCAGCGCGTCGCAAGCGAGGCACGGTCAGACTTCCGCGATTGTACTCGGCACGAATGTAGTTTTTATGAACAATGTTTTTATTTCAAAAAGCAGTGGGAATCGGCATCGGCGCACATCTTGGCGGTAAATCACTCGCTCTTGCTGACGTACCCGAAATCATACCCGGAGTTTAACCGCCTCGTTGTGGATGAGGCAGACGAGATTGTTGGCGAAGCAGTGGAGGCATTTAGCAATATCGCGTCCTTCAGCATGATGAACGACCTACACCGCCATCTGAGCGGCACTGACGGCTTATTTGAACAGGCAGCGCACGATATTCGCCTACTGGCTCGGAATGTGTCAGGCGGAAAAGCACCGCGCATTATTGAGCTTCCCGAAGCCAGCACCACTGCTGCGTTGAACGAGCGTTTTGCGCTTTCTCTTGGGCGCTTGAGCATGGTCATGTCGAGTGTTCGCTCCGACGACGTTTTTACCGTCCAAGCCACTCTGCGCGAAGAACGTTTTTCACAATCACAGCGTGAGCAAATTCTTACCGAAGCGGAGAATTTGAAAGTCATTGCTACCGAACTTGCAAATACAGCCGAGCGTGTCATCAAAGCCGCCGCCAAAGCAGGTGCTGTGCCAAACGAAGTTCCGGCAGTGCGAGAGTTGCAACACCGAATGGAGGATTTGGCGACTCTTGTTCAAACACTCACGATGTTTTTAGAGCAGCGCGAAGAAGAAGCTGCCCTCTATGTTCGTATCGAAAAGCAGGATTGGTCTATTGTGGCAACACCGTTTAATATCGGTGAGCGATTTGCTGAAGAAATCTTACAAGAGCGCTATGCTGCGGTCTTCACATCGGCAACGATTTCCAACACGCGGGACATGGGCGACTTCTTGCGCGGTATCGGTTCGCACGTTTTGACCGACCATAAAACCTCCACAAGCCGCTTCCTTTCGCCCTTCGACTACCGCGCAAACTCACGCATTATTTTCCTGAAAAATTTTGTTGCCAATACGCATCCTGATTTTGCAAGAATGTCGGCAGAATTTATTGCGAATGCGGCGGAACACCTTGGCGGGCGCACGCTGGTACTCTTCACCAGCAAAGACCGTCAGCGCAAGGTTCATGATGCCCTTTTCCCGCTCTTACGCAAACGCAGCATTGAACTTATGTCGCATGGAATCACGCATTTTTCGCAACACAAGGCAATCGAACACTTCAAGATGTCGGATTCTGCCGTTCTGATGGGCGCGCGTGGCTTGTGGAAAGGCGTTGATATTCCGGGCGATGACTTGCAATGCCTCATTCTTGAAAAAATGCCTTACGCAGTTCCGAATCCGTTCACACGCGGCTTGCAGGACAATCTTGTTCGGAAATATGAAGCGGAAGCACTCAAGCGCGGCGAGCAGCCTGACCTCAAAAAATTCGCCGGATACGCTTGGAATGATGTGGACAAGCCACAAATGTTCCAAGCGTTCCGGCAAATGTTTGGTCGCCTTATACGTACCGAAACCGATAAGGGGATAATGTTTGTCCTTGATTCGCAACTCTTCAACAACAGTCTTTCTGCACGCCACAAGCAGCTTTTGGAGCTGCTGCCGGACGTTCCCTACGCCGTTGCAACGCCGGAGCAAGCGCTGCGGGAAATTGATGCAGTAATTTCGTAATAATCCGTTACTGACTTGTTTACTGCCCTGCAACGCTGTTTGCAAGCGGCTTGAAGCGAAAGACGTAAAATGGTGCGCTTGCTGCGATATGCGCCTTGCTTTTCATCATCACATCGGGAATATCGCTGTCGGCAATGTACAAATATCCATCACCTCCATAGCTCAAGCCGTCGGGCCAGAGCATTTTCGGGTGTTTGATGAGCGTTTTTTGCTTGCGGTCTTTGCCAATGATGTTTATTGCGCCGTCCTCAATAGAGGTAAGGTAAATGTTATCCTCCATATCCATCGAAAGCCCGTCGCATTGGGATTTCTTGGCATACAGTTCCACACGGCTTGCAAGCTGCTCAGGCGTTAGTGCGACATTATTCAAATCCGCTATTCGCGCACGAAAAAGTTTATCGCCTGCCATTGGTCCGAAATACAAGTATTCGCCACGTTTATCAAGCGCAATGGGGTCAAGTGCGGGGTGCATCCAAAACAAGCCTCCAAGCGGGTACATTTTCCGACCCTGTGCATTGATTTCGTACGGTTCTTCCATTACCGAAGCATGGCGCTCCAGAACGCGACGAGCGGTACGAGTTTTGGTGTTGTAAACAATGATTGCAGGCTTCTTTGCAACAACGCCAATATCAGCAATGTAGATGTGTTCGCCTGCGGAATCAATTTGCATATCCTGAATATATGAACCGACTCCGGCAATCTCCGACGGCAAGACAACATCATAGACTAGCTTGTTGGTAGCAAGGTCGAACGCCATCAAGCGCGGCTTTTTTGAGCCATGAAAACCATGGTCAAGAGTCCACAAACGGTTTTGGCGGTCAATGCGAATATTAAAAACTTGGTCAAAAAATGGCGCATTATTCGGACGCTCGTGCTGAAATTCTTCGTTCGGATATGGAACGGGCTTACCGTTCACGATTTCCAGCACTTTGTTTTCCGGGCGCGACTCCGCGTGATAGGTTACAAATACACGGTTATCAGACGACACCGCTATGTTTCCGGGCGGTTCGGGCAGCGTCGCTACAATTTCCATTGCCGAATCAGGAAGGATTTGCGCCGTTGCCATGCTTGGAAATGGCTTTCCCGTTCCACCAAACATTGCGTAGAAGACAGCGACAAAGCTCAGTATTAATGCGGCAATTCCGATTCCGCCCCAAAGAAAAAAACGTTTCATGGATTGTAAAAATTGAGAGAGTAAAAGTGTTGATTGAAAAGGCTCTTCTCTGTTTAGCTCGTGCAGTAAGCGAACTACCACTTACCACGCCAGATGAAGCATCAATGCGTACGCTCAGACATTGCTCGCACAAGGCTTCGCACGACCGCACGGGGCGTGTAGCGAACACTTTGCGCCATAATTTTGTTCATCATGCCATGCACCGCCACGACTTTGCCACTCAAAAGTGCTTTGTAAGCATATTCGGCAACATCTTTTGAAGTCGGCATTTTCTTACCTTTCACAAGTTTAGAGTCTTGCATATCAGCAGCAACTTGGAAGCCTGATTCGGTCGGACCCGGACAGAGCACCGTTACCGTTACCCCTGTCCCGCTCAGTTCATTGGCAATTGCTTCTGAAAATGAAAGAACATACGCTTTAGTGGCATAATAGACCGCCATAAGTGGACCCGGCTGAAAAGACGCAGTGGAGGCAACGTTCAAGATTTTACCGGATTTGCGAGCAACCATATCGCCCACAAAGAGCTTGGTAAGCGCCGTCAGAGCGGTAATGTTAAGATTTATCATCTCCAATTCTTTTTCCCATTTTGTTTCTGTGAAAAAGCCAAAGTCACCGAAACCAGCATTATTCACCAGCACATCAATGGCAATTCCCTTTTGCTTCAATGTTTCATATATTTCTGTTGCTGAGGCAAGCATAGAAACATCTTTTACGAGCACCTGCACGTTTACGCCGTGCGCTTTAGTCAGTTCATCAGCAATATCGTGTAATTTTTTTTCGCTTCGCGCTACCAGAACAAGATTATATTTCTCGCGGGCAAAAATTCGCGCCAGTTCGTAGCCAATGCCACTTGATGCGCCGGTGATAAGTACGGTTTGAGCCATTTATTCATCTCCAAATAGATTGTTTGTAAAAAATTTTGCTTGGCAAAAATTTTGAAAATCGAATGATTTAATTTTCGATAAAAAAAACTGCCCTTTGATTATGAGCAGTTGATAGTTGCATTTTTGGTACTCGAAATTAGCAGTTTTATAGAGTTCCAGCATTATCCTTGCGCAACGAATCCGCAACTTTATGGAAGTAACGAAGAAATTGCTCTTGCTCATTGTCCGAGAGCGCTTGCAATATGCTTGCACTCAGGCGTATGTAACTTTCTACTTCCATCTGATAGATTTTCTGCCCTTTCTCAGTCAGAGCCACGGTAACGATACGGCGGTCTTCCTCGCTCCGCTCACGACGCACCAATTTTTTTTCGACGAGTTTATCAACGGTTGGTGTGACGCTGCTCACAGCAAGCCGCACTTGCTCAGCAATTTCTCGCATAATCACGCTACCGGAGCGTCCGACAATGCTGATAATGTTCAATTCCTGCTTGCTGATACCGGTATAAGTATCATTCAGATTTTGATGAATCTCTAAAAATTCTTGTACCAGTACGTTAATGAGTTCTGTAAGTTCTATTGTTCGTTGAGAATTCATGGAGCAATATAAATTATTAAAAGTCAGTATATTTTGAAAATCGAACAATGCAAAAATGGGACATTTTATCAAACTGTGCAAATAAAAATCAAGCGTGGCAAAAAAATAATTATGCCTCTCTATAAATGGACGTCATTGCGATTGCTCAATAAAGGTTGGTGAAGAAAAAAACTCCTCTTGTAAGTCCGAAAAATGTGTAAATTGCACAGTTTGTGTGATAAACCATCGACAAAACCCCATTTTATTCACATTTTCTTGTGTATCATGGCTAAAATTCTGATTATCGAAGACGATAAAACAATCCGAAATGGCTTGCAACGCCTTATGACGAGCGAAGGCTATGAAGTTCATTTTGCTGATAATGGCGCAGAGGGACTGCGACTTGCGAATGAGCAAAAACCGGATGTTATTATTTGTGACATTGCGATGCCGGAGATGAACGGCTTTGAGGTGCTGGCAAAAATCAAGCAAATACCATCTTTGGCTAGCAAACCCTTTATGTTCCTTTCAGCAAAGATAACGAAAGAAGATGAGCAAAAAGGTTTAGCAGCAGGCGCATCTGCATATTTGAAAAAACCAATGTGGCCCGATGATATTCTTGATGCCATCAAGCTGGCACTCCACAAATAGATTCCTGACTATCGCCGTCAAGCACTTTCGCCCTTTGACCTATTGTTTATGAGTCTGTTGTTTTCGACTGGGGTACAACCCCATTTTTTCCGACAATGGCAACGTCACTTTGCTTTTTGTGCCTCGCTCTTTTTCTTGGTGATTACGCCTCTTCTCTGGACTTCTTGCACGCAAAACCAAGATGATCTAGATGTAGCTCTCAATCAGAGACGGCAAGCAGATTCGCTCTTGCTGAATAAGCGAATGCGGGATTCTGCCTCTGCCCGTGCTGTACGAAAAGCAAATGCCGCTATTCCGCTTGTTCTCTACACTCGTCTTGCGCTAGACACAAAAGGAAAAATAGATTCCATTCGGCGGGTCTTTGGTAAAAAACCTTCTACCATGATTGGTTATCGCGTTTTCACGACCATAAACCGAAAAGATATTCAGTATTTTCGTCTCGGCGATACGGCGATTGTGCCGAACACTTTTCACGATGATTTACGTGTATATTCGGTTTTTCCGCATCTCTATCCGCCGGCAGACACGCTACCCAAACTCATTCTTATTTCCAATGCTCACCAAGCATATGCTTGTTATGAAAATGGTAAATTAGTTCGATTCGCCGCTTGCAACACGGGCAGAGAGAAAAAACCTACCTTTCCGGGGCGCTACACGCTCAACTGGCGAGACAAAATACGGCGCTCTTCGCTGGACAGCAATTGGGTGCTGCCCTTTACGTGGAACTTTCATTTGTTTGCCGGTAGTGCTTTTCACCAGTTTGATATGCCCGGCAGACCCGCTTCGCACTCATGCGTGAGGCAGTTTATGGACGATGCAGAGTGGCTTTTTAATTGGGGACGTGGCGGCAAGATTGACACGGCAACCAAGAAATATATTCCCATGACCGGAACACCGGTTATTATTTTGGATATGTTCGATTACTCCCGCTTGAAAGGTGGACCATGGTGGGATATGGCATCGAACAAAGATTTTTTTATCGCGCTGCCCAAAGACCCGATGGGAGTTGAAGAGGCGCTCATACCTATTTCTCAGATTCCGCCTGAAGTTCGCTGGCAATTACCGCAAAAAGAACGATATTTGCACGCCGAAGATTCTCTTCGTTCGCGTGGCTGGATTCGACAGGAGGTCGAACTGGCAGAATCTATCAACTACAACAAACTTCGGCGCGACAAAGCTAAAATTCTTCGCCAAGACCAGCTTCGTAAAGCCAAGCAGCTTGCCAAGCCCAAACAACAAAACACTTAACTCTTTCAACGGAGAAGATGCTACCTTGGGGTATGCGCCATCTTCAGCAACAAATACTGTTATGCACACTGTACGCCGTTTCCATAGCTTTAACGCCTTCACTTTTGTATTATCGCTTGCCTTTTTTGCAGCGTTGTGCTTTGCATTGCCGCTTCAATCGCAAAACAAAGCGGTTCAAAAAAAATCAACGAACGACAAATCGTCGCAGACGAAAGCAAAAAAGAATACCAAATCTACCACAAAGCCCTTGATCGCTCCTTCAGCACAATCAAAGCAGGAAGCCGGAAACACGAGTGCTATTGTCATTGATAATAACCAGCAAACTCTTAAAATTGGCATGAGCCTCGTGGAAACAGACCCGCTTGACCTCCCTCAATGGCGGGCGGCACAGATGGCAGTAGAAGAAATCAATGCTTCGGGCGGTGTCTTGGGTAAAAAACTTGAATTGGTATTGGCTACAAGTCCTAATCGCCAATATGACAAAGTATATCCGGGAATCAAACGTTTGATTGATAGTGGAATTACCTGCCTCATTATTCCTGAAGGCTCGGAACTGACAATCAAGGCTGCAAACCTTACGGTGGTGCGCGATGTGCTGATGATCGCAACGTCCTCCACCTCACCGGAGGTAACCGCTCTCAAAGACAATGATTTGGTGTGGCGCACTTCTCCTTCGGATATTTTTCAGGGTCGCGTGGTGGCAGAGCTCTTGGATAGTTTGCGCTTGAAAACAGCGGCAGTAATCTACGTTGACAACAGCTATGGCAACGGACTTTTTAGTAATTTCCGTGATGCCTTCACCAAAAAAGGCGGGACAGTGAAGAGTGCCATTAAGTACCCGTCAATGGCATCCTACAGCGACTATGATTTCAAAGAAAAACTTGACTCTCTCTACCAGACCAAGCCACAAGCAGTGTACATCATCTCCGATATTGAAGATGGTATCAAAATAACGATGCAATCGCAGATTTACGGATTTTACACCAAAGACTATAAACCGCAACTTGTCGGCTGCGATGCAAATTACAGTAACGATTTCCTTTTTGCCGTGAATCCAAGCGTGATTGAGGGTATGCTGGGTTTGTCGTATGTTCGCCCGCAGAATTATCCCAATCACGAAAAGTTTTTGGCGCGATTCAAAAAGTTTTTGCAAGAAACCAAAGATACCAGCAACTACGCATTTAATGTGCTGGATGGTTTGGTTGATGTAGAAACTATGGACACCTACGCTTCGACAGCATACGATGCCGTCTATACACTTGCCTTCGCCATTACAAAAGGAAACTCCGCAGCTTCCGCCGATGTTTCCAAAAACCTTCGACTCATCGCCAACACGGCACCGCAAGCGGAAAATATCAATCCAAATGAGTTTGCAAAAGGAGCAGCAACTCTTATCAAAGGCAAGCGGATTAATTACTCCGGCGCGAGCGGTCCGGTGGAATTTGATGAAAAAGGCGACGTTACAGGCGGCACATACACCCTTTGGCGTGTGAGCAAGGGGCGCTATACTGTTACCAGAACCGTTACTTTCCCCTAAGCCCTCCAATGGCACATAAAGCCTATATCAAATTCAAGAACTTGCTGCCCGCCTCGTTGAAAGAAGCACTGAGTAGCATCAACCAGCGTTTTTTTGCCCGACGCACCTTGCAGCGCAAGTATGGGTCGTGGTTTGAGGTGGATTGGCGTAAAAAATTTCGCACAATGTCCGATGAGGAATGGATACGCGCCTACGACGACGTTTGGAAAAATCACCACAACGACTGCCTTGATGAAACAGATTCAGATTTGATTTTGGGAGCGATTGCCAAAACGAGCCAGCGCACTCAAACGCCTATTTCCACCGTGCTAGAGATAGGATGTGGCTACGGAACGCTTGCTATTGCTATGACTAAAGCCGGCTACGGGGTAACGTGCTTGGATGTGAGTACCGAAGCACTTCGCAAGGCGGAAGAACGTGCAAAGGGTGAGAATGCGCAAATTACTTGGCACCAAGGCTTTGCCGAAAACATCCCCTTCCCCGACAAATCATTCGATGTCATCACGTGTTGCCACACCCTAGAGCACGTTAAAGACCTTTCGCAAACAGTAAACGCCATGAAGCGCGTAGCACGCTTGGCGGTTGTGGTTCTTGTTCCGAAGCAGCGTTTCCGTTTGTATGCAGAGAATTATCACACACAATTTTTTAGCACTCAAGAAGACCTCATTCGTACTTTTGGGCTCTCAGACTACGAATGTACAGAAATTGACTGCATTGAACACGAGGGAGAGTTTCAGGGCGAAGCATTGTTTTATGTGGGTTACATCTAATCTTTTAACTATCCCCTCATTTCACAAATACTTGCGGAACGCTATCGCTAAGAGTTTTCCTTTACACCCAATAGAAACCACGTTTTCATAGCACCTTTCCCCTTCACATCAACCAAGCCGCGCTCTTGGAAAACAAACGATTGATCTCCACTTCGCATTTTTTTCTCCTGCGCTAATTGTACATTGAGATTTATATCTGAATCTACAAAGTTGCTCGTCCTGTGTAGTGCTTGAAAAACACTTTCAGAGATATGAATTTTTCCGGGTTCCCCGTGTGATTCCATACGGCTCGCCGTATTGACGGTATCTCCCCACAGATCATATGCAAATTTTTTTGTCCCGATTACTCCCGCAACAACTTCTCCGGTGTGAATACCTATCCTAAGCGAAACCTCGGGAATACCTAATGATAATGCTGTTTCGGCAAGGCACTGCTGCATTTCTATTGCCAACAATGCAATCGCATGACTATGGCTTTTTTCAGAATCCGCCAAACCACCCACCACCATATAAGCATCGCCAATGGTCTTTATTTTTTCAACGTTATATTTTTCAGCTAATTCATCAAACTTGGAAAAAAGAGTATCTAATATCGCAACAATCTCCACAGGCGGGGTTTTAGACGAAATCTCCGTAAAATTAACAATGTCGGCAAACAAAACTGTTGCTGATTCAATCTTATCGGCAATCCGCTTTTCGCCAGCTTGAAGGCGAACAAATATGGCTTTTGGAAGTATATTGAGCATCAGACGCTCAATCTGCGAACGCGAATCATCCAGCGCCAGATTTTGCTCTTGAAGAATTGAATTGACCAATTGAATTTGTTGGGACTGCACATTCAGCCTTTCGTTTGCCTCTTGGAGATTTTTTGTACGCTCTGCTACTTTCAGTTCCAATGTTTTCTCGGACTCTTGCAAACTGAGAATAAGAGCCTGAGATGTATAGAGGAGTTCTTCACGTGCTTCTACGCGCTCTTTTTCCAGTACACGAATACGGCTTGCCAATGCTATGGAAAAAAGAATCATTTCAAAAGCAGAACCAAATTGCGCCCCATACTGACCAATAAAATACCACTCAATAATGCCTTCATCTTGCATTACAAACAGCACGGTAACAAACAGAAACACGACCCATCCGGCGGCAAAATATTTTGCGGGTGTGTACCCAAGCCATAATGAGCGCACAGCAACAGCTCCGCAAAGTATCGCGAGCAGACCTGTGGCAGGATTGCCGACATCTCTCACAAGTGGAATAGGCAAAAACCATGCACTTAACGCCAGTACCATAAGCAACCACGCACAAATCGTTACCACCGTATTCCACCTAGGTAGTACACTAGGCAGATCAAGAAATGCAATAGTCAAAAAACTGACCAGTGCCATACTCATTATCCCCAAATACATTATCAAACGAAAACTGAACTCGACCGAAAGCGAAAAAAATTGAAACCCTAATCCATTACTCCCCCAAAACAGAAAAGCCGAGATATGCAGTATGTACAATAAATACAAAAAGTACGTTTTACTTCTCAATGTCAACCAGATAAACAAATTGTAGGCAAAAAGTCCAAGCGCAATACCGTAGTAGAGCCACATTGGTATCTGACTAAGACTGTCTGAATATCGAAAAGTATCTTCTTGCCACAGCTTTAAGGGGACGCTCATTGTAAGGCGTGTTTTCACCTTCACCATGACCTGCAATGTTTCGTGCGGCTGAAGATTGATACGATGTACGGTATAGCGATTGAGTATTTCTCGCTGGCTGAAGGGAACCACACATCCGCCCTTTAGATTACTGTACAGACTATCGTTTGAAAGCAAATACGTTTCAATTTCTTCCAAAAAATAATCTCCAATAACAAAAAGCCGTGAGAGTGCTACCGAATCATTGTTATAGATGGTGAAGGCATACCAGAACGTATAAGGGCTAATGCCAAAATTTACCTGACCATTTACTTGTTTACCTCTTATTGGTAAAAGGCGGCGAACATCGTGCATCTGCGCCGTGTTTGTTGAATCAATCAAGAGTAATGCGACGCGGTTAAGTTCCACCTCTTTGGAATTTTGACGATCGATCGTAACTTTATGTACTAATTCTGTTTTATCGGCAACCAATTCTTCTCCTACCAGCAATGTGGAAAAGAGAACAAAACATATCAAATAGATGGTCAAGACACGCTTCATAGCAATTTTCAATGGAAGATGTCTGGGACAATGATTATAGCACAGAAATTACAAAAACAGACGGGAATAGCGAACTGATTTTACAAGACCTCCCCAAGCAATGATTCAAGATGCAAGGGCTTCGTTATCATCGCCAGTTGCCCATCTGCCGAGTACGTCCATTGCTCTCTCGGCTTATCCCAATAAAGTTCGATACCGTTGCGGTCGGGGTCGTGTAAATACAGAGCTTCACTTACACCGTGGTCGCTCGCCCCGTCCAGTTCGATTCCCTTTTCAAAAAGCCTTCGTAAGGCGCTGGCTAGCGCTGTACGGGTGGGATACAAAATCGCCACATGGTACAACCCCGTTGTCCCGCGCGGGGGAGGGTTGCCGCCTAAACTCTCCCACGTATTGAGACCAATGTGGTGGTGATACCCGCCTGCGGAGACAAACGCTGCCGCCGTTCCATACCGTTGGGTCAGGTCAAACCCCAGCACATCACAGTAAAACTCCAACGCGCGGTCAAGATTAGAAACTTTTAAGTGAACATGACCAATGCCCACGCGAGGGTCAAGCTGATAATCATTCATTCCGGTATCGTTATTTGGTGTGGTAGTAATTGGAGAAACATTGTTCAAACTGCTACTTTTCCTGACACCTATCTTTACGGCGTGTGTCGGTGATGTGTGTTATTTTCCAGCCCTGCTCTGTGCGAACGCAATGAAAAGCATTCACCCCGCAATGGTTAAGTTTGTCGCCAATGTAAAATTGATAGGGAGTCCAAACCGATGCAAACGTATCGTCAATTTGCACATCGTAGCGCAGGATTCGCTCCTCATAGACAACTCCGGCAGGCTTAGGCGAAGCGATATTTTTCAGAAAATCCGCAATGGACTCAGTACGAAACACAGGCTTTCCTTCGCGCAAAGCTGTCGTGTGCAGTGCAGCTGCCGGGTGAAATGTCGCGCTCACTTTTGCACTATCGCCCGCTTTCATCCCTTCAAACATCTGCCGAATGACGGCGATAACTTCTTGCTTTTGCGCTTCGGTAGCGCTTGTTGGGCTTTGCTGGGCTTTGGCTTGAAAAAGAAATATAAGGAAGAATAGCGTCCCAAGGAAAACCGTGTTACTCCGTTCGGAGCGGAAGAGAAAATTTGTCATTGATTATTTTCAAAAAGTTGAACAGAAATATATTTTTAAGGTGCGCAAGCAAGAGTAGGAAAAGGATTGTGAAATACTTTACGACTCTTCAAATGGCTTATCAATTGGCTCCCACAACTCTATTTTATTGCCTTCGGGGTCGTAAATCCAACCGAATTTTCCAAATTCAAATTCCTCGATTTTATCTTCGACCCTCACTCCTTCACTACGCAATGCTTCCAAGAGCGCGACGAGATTTTCGACGCGATAATTGATCATAAATGGCGCTGTGCTTGGTTGGAAGTAGTCGGAATCAGCCTTAAAAAGAGACCACGTTGTTGATTTTCTTTCTTCCGGACGCTCGTCGTCACGCGACCAAAACAAGCCATAACCACCTTCTTCTGTCGATATGCCTAAATGCTTGCTATACCAAGAACGCATCTGTTGAAAATCCTGCACCTTGAAAAAGATGCCACCAATGCCGGTTACTCGTTTCATCGTAAGCCTAAATTTGAATTGATAAAAACTGAATTGATGCCGTAAAAAAAATGAACCATCCTTCTACCTGAGCGGTGTTTGCACATCCACTTGCACAAAACGATTATAGAAGCGACCTTCAGGCAGAGCGTTGTCATTGATTTTCGTCGCACCGTAGCTATTGATAATCATATTGGGAAAGGCAATCAAGCCCGCGACTGCGTTTGCCCGCTGTTGGGCGAGAATACCGTTGGTAATTTCATTACCACGTGTGTCGGTGTACCCCGAAACAGTTACCTGCGCTCCGGGCTTCAGCGTTTGCTTAATAGCAGCCACAATGCGCTGTACATCGGCATTACCACTTATGGGCGCATTTGTTCCGTAGGCAAAGGAAAAAAGCGTGTAACTGTCGGTTCGCCTGTCGGGAGCACGTTGACGCTCTTTCTCGGCAACACTGAGCAAACTGACAGGAATTGTGCGGATAGATTTATCCGATGCTGCATTTGAACTCGCCTCCAAAGCCGTAAGTCGCGCTTCTATTGGCTCTCCGGACTGCGGTACATTCTGTGACTTCGCGACATCCCATACAAACGTCTTGTTTTCCGGAATCTCCGTTCCACGTTTTTCAAAGAGCATTTTGAATCGCTCATCTGCTTGCCGAGCCGCATTACTACTCGTATCTTGCTGCCTCACTTCTAACGACCATTCTTTGAGTTTAGTGTTCGAGGAAATATCTACCGTAAAGCGGATTGTCGGTGGCTCAATGACACGTACAAAATAATCAAACCGCAACTCTTCTAGTATAGCTCGGCTGTTCGATTGAATTTCCACACGGCGCTGTTCTTCTGCTTCCAGCACATCATCGCCATCCGTGCCGGTGGGAGTGCGCGAGACGGCGGTTTGCGTCTTAATGCGATTTTCCGAAATACTCCACGTCGTGGTCAGATACTCCTTTATTTTCTCAGCGCGGGATTGCGCAAGGCGTTTATCATTTTTTTCTGACAAGCCGTCTGCATGACCGACAAGCGTAACTTCCGCCTTCGGGTTAAGCGAAAGCCGCTTTCCGATGATATTGAGCACGTGGTAATAAATCTGCAATACACCAGCTTCAGCAAAACTTTCCAAACGAAACCCTGCGCTTTCTGCTGCGCCAATTCGCTCGTAGCGCGGCGCGATATCTGCCGAAGCAGTGCCAAAGAAAATAGTATTCAATACGTATCGCGAGCGTGACGCAAGAAACTCTTCAATGCGAACCGTTGGATTTTCTACTGCTGTACTGTCCGCATTAATTCCGCTCACAGACGTAATTTTCGCCACAACAACATTACTTTTCTTTGCCGGAACGGGAGCTGTTTGTGCGCACTCTTCACGCTTTTTTTGGTATCGAATATCTTCTACGGTTTGCAATGACGCTATTTCCTCAGCACTTAGGCGAGTTGTGCGCTCGGGCGAATACCGCACGGACATTCCCACACGAGCAACGCTCATTGTCCACAATGGGTTTGCTCCTTGCAAAGCATTCACAAGATTCCCAAACGACAGCGCAAAAGAGGCTTCCGGCGCGATGAGCCACTGCCCTTTTGCTCCAAGTGGAATTTCATACGCTGCCCCGACCTTAACCGAAGGCAGGATGGATGCAAGGTTGGACATGGTTCCTGACAGAACATTCCGCTCAGAGCGCAGATTGCTGAAGGTCAAACCCGTCGTATCTAATCGTTCGCTTTGGCGGTACGAACCGGAAAATAATGTTGAAAAGCCTACGCCTGCATGAACACTCAGCATGGCTATCGGTCGGTAAAGAAGATATGGCTCAAGCGAAAGAGCCAGAAACGACGTTGTAAGCGAGTACAGAAGCGGCACAGAAAGCGGTGAAGCAATATTTGTAGCGTTCGCAAAAGGAACATTCGTGCGCTGTGAAAAGTTCATTGAAAAACTACTTAATCCCAGACGCGCTCCAACTCCCAGTGTCGGCGAAAATGGTATTTCTCCAAACACCCCGACACCAAAACCCAAAGCCGAGAGCGGACGATATTCCGGGCAGCACGTTGGAACGCTCGGCAGCCCCGAAAAATTCGCATTCACCAATGGAAGCGCGACATCGAAAGCAGCGCCAAATCTGACCTGCGAAGGCTGTATGGTGTCCTTGACAATCACGCGCTGAATCGTATCGCAAGGCGATGTACTGCCGGGCTGCGCGGTTGCTTGCGCCCAAGCTAATTGCGGTATGGCAAAAAGCAGAGCGGCAATACAATGATAGAAATGCCTGAACAAGACATAATTCCTAGCGTAATGCCGCATTGTATTAGCTAAATATGTGCTTGCTAAATATTGCATGTTACTGTTCATCGCACAATCTCCATTCTGCGCTGTGCTGATTCAAAAGGCGTTCTGAGCAGTAGAAAATATGACCCCGATGGAAACTCGGTCACTGAAAAGCGCACGGAGTATTCGCCAGGAAGCATTGCGGATTGCAGAATTTTCTTCACTGATTGCCCAAAGCCGTTTATGAGTTCCAATTCTGTCCACCCTTGTTCTTGTAATGAAAATGTGATGGTGGTTTCATCCTGTACGGGATTGGGAGCAAGTGGTTTGATGCTGACGGGCAAGGTTGCGGTTAGAACAAGCGACCCCTGTGTTGTTTGGCAGGTATTGACCGTCACAGAGACACGCTGAAGCGTAATCGGGAGTCCACGCGCATCACCCCATGTGATAACCTGCCCCGAATCAAGTGTTTCGCGGGTATCGCTCAGCCATTGTACGTTGGCAATACTTATGGTTGCGGCGGTAATAGACTCTTCGGGACTAGCTCCCAAGCCGCGAAGCCCAATCACAGCCTTGCCTGTGAGTTCGCCCAAGACGACATTTTGCACCGCATTCGCTGGGCGCACTAGGTCGAGACGGATTTTTCCGTCGGTATTGCTCAGCGTACTTGGTGAAAAAGGTATGCCGGAAGCGGCGGTATATGAAACGACGCGGACACTTGAATCACCCGCAACTGCTGTTCCCGACGAGAGCCTATTGACAAAAGAAAGAAGCGTGATGTTCTGCACATCAAGCGTGAGGCGTAGTTGTCGGAGGAAGCGCTCAAGATTGGGTGTCAAATTCGATAGTTGCACAAGCTGAATTTGCAAGCGAACTTCGTCGCCCGGAGCAAACAGGGCTTTGCTCGGTGATACTTGCAGCCGCAAGACTGCTTCGGGACACCCCTGATTCCCAATGCTCGTGCTTGTTTGCGGACATTGTGCCGACTGTCCACGAAGCTGGAAAGGGACGATAACCGTTTCGCCAGAAGAAGTATTTTGAACTCGCATCTCTGCAATCGCTGAATACGGTCGTGTGCGCAGTTCCGGCGGGCGAAAAGCCGCAGCAATCGTGTATGATTCTGGCGAGGGAAGCAGAATAGAACCTGTACTCAAAAGTAAGTCCCTATTCAGAATCCGAAAAGCGCGTGAATCGTTACTCGCCGCATCACCCTCCTGAACAATACTCACATCCAGAACACGCCATGAGCCAGAGGAAACTGATATAGGCTGAGCGCGTGGCGGGCTTTCACCTTGCTCTTGCATTATCACTCCAAAATCCAGCACAGGCGGCACGGAAACACGCGATTCCACGCCGCTTGAGAAAAACTGCCATTGCTGCCATGCGCTGCGAGCGAGAGTATCCGTGCCATTTATAGCCAGAGAGCGCACCGTCCAATAGTATGTTTGATTCTGCAGTATCGCCACTGATGCGCTCGGTGTTACGGAGCTAGCAGCAATGCGATTCAGAAGGCTTCGGCTATTATTTGCCACATCAAGTGCCACTTCGTAGTGCGTTGCTGCAGGCGCAGCTTGCCACTGGAGCAATGTAGTGCTTCCTGGCACCGTGCCTCCACTGCGGGGAAACAAAAGCGTCGGTGGTGAAAGCGACTGACCGCGCCCGCGCAAGACTACTGTGGCGCTACTTGTGAAGGTATCTTGCGTTTGCATTCGCATAGAATTTCGCCTCAGCCCCTCGCCATCCGGCAAGAACTCGATCGTCAGCAAAATCGAATTTCCAGGCTCCAAACGCACGGGAGAAAAATTTCTCACGCGAAATGCAACATCGAACGAGGATTCAGTAATGATTTGGAAGCCCGTCAAAACATCTTCGTCATCGCCTTCATTGGTTATCCGCACAGTCTCGGCGGGAAGTTTGAGCGTTTGCCCGACAAAAGCTGAGGTTGAAAATTGTATTTCGGGAGTAGAAAACGTCAGCACGGCTTGGGTACCGCGCCCCTGCAATGCAATCTGCCCCGAAGCCAAACCACTGAAATTCACAACCGCCGTTCGCTCCCCTCTTCCTCGCGGAGCAAAGACCAAATCCACCGTGGCTCTGCCTTGCGGCGGGAGAACAATTTGCTGCACCGAAGCCGTGAAATCACTCGCATGCGCGCCTGTGAAAATTGTGGCAACCGTAATGCTCACCGGATTCGGATTCACCAGCAAGACAGACTGGCGCAGACTCCTGCCAACACGGGTAGCGCCGTAGGTAACCGTTCCCAAAGGCGAGATTTCTAACTGCAAACTTCTGGGATTGCCCGCAATAGCAAGCGATTGAAGCACAATCCCACCAATACTGTGGGTGATAAAGCCCGAGACAACCTGACTGAGCGCGGGGCGAAAACGAACAAAAACATCACGCGAAAACGATGGTGCTGCGGGCATAAAGGCAAGGCGAACAGGCAACCACGTGCGACCGGAGTCCGCAGAAAGGTCGAAGCCTTGCGGAGCTTGCACAATGACACTATCACGCACGTTTGTACCCGACAACGTGTACCGTTGTGACGTTGAGGTCTGCGTAAGAAACGTCGAAAAAGCGTCTAGTTTGGTGGAGATACTTAATCGCGGGAAATCTTGCGGCAGAGGTACGATGCGAAACGCAGCACTCGTGCGGGCAGTAGAGCTATTGACAACTTCTACTTGAACGGTGCCAAGAGTTTGCAGTAACGCGACGGGCACCCTTACCACGACTTGCGTAGCGCTTGCAGACTGCGGCGTAAGAACTTGTCCGGCAAAAATAACCGATGCCGTGGTGCTAAAGTTTGTGCCAGCAATGGTCAAAATAACATCTGTCAGCCCCACAAGCGCAGAATCAGACGGCTGAAATGCTGTGATGCGTGGAAACTCAAGCGGTGAAGGAAGTTGATATTCATATATTCCATTGACAGCACCAATCATCAACCGTGTGGAATCAGCTACCATCGCTGTTACTGCCACGCTATCGGGCAGCGTGATTGATTGCCATGAAGCACCATTATCCGTCGAACGAAACACGCCTGCCTCTGTTCCTGCATAATGTAGTCCATTTTTTGCAACGAGGCTCGTAACGGCGCCGATTTTTGCGCTTGGCGCTTTCCACGAGCGCCCGCCGTCAAGCGACCGATAAACACCGTCGGCTGAACCTGCAAGCAGCAGCCCTTGTGAGGCAGAAAGCGAAAGCACGGGAACACGCGGAAACACGGTCTCCGCCAAACGGCTCCACGACGAAGCGGCGTCATTACTGACCATCAATCCTTCGTTTGTGGCACAAAATATACTCGCTGTACTTTGCAGGAAACTATTTATCCGAACACCCGATGCTTCAAGCGGGTTTGAAAGTAATCTTGACCACGTTTGTGCTGTGTTGTCATTGGTTCGAAAAATAGTTCCCGCAAGCGTACCCGCAAGAAATCTTTCATTGCCGGGCGCTACGGACGAGATGCTTTCGAGCGCCGTAATTTCGCCACTTCCCACGCCAATACTTGCTGCCCTCCACGATGCGCCTGCATCGACACTCGAAAAAACAGAATTTTTTGTAGCGACTGCTGCTGCTGAAGATGTTTGTGCAGCTGCGACCAGTATTGTTGCGGCAGTATTGGGAAAGCCTGTGCTCACCGGATTCCACGCACCGCCGCTCACGGTTCTGAAAACGCCACCGTTCGGACTTGCTGCCAAAAACGTAGTTCCCGAAGACAACGCCAAACCGCCCTTTTCAACGCGAGCACCCGGCAAGCCTCTATTTACTTGTTCCCACACGCCAAGGGTGCCCGATGATGAAGACTCAGCGCGGAAAACACCGTTTTGTGTACCTGCGTACAACTTGTTTTCATGGTTCAATAGGGTCAGAGATTCACCACCGACGTTGAGAAAGCCCGTATTTACTCTCTGCCATGTTGCACCGGTGCTTGTATAAAGTCCATCATTCGTGGCAGCAAAAAGCGTTTCACCCTTCAGAGCAAGACTTCGCGCTATTTTTGTCTCCAAACCACTATTAAAACTGCGCCACGTCTGTCCGTTGTCGCTGCTCGTAAGAACGCCTTGATTGGTTGCAAGAAACAAATTATCATTTGCTTTCGTGGCAACATCATAGACAATAACACTTGAAATGGCAGGCGTAGTGGGGACAATTGGCCACGAAGTTCCCCTGTCTATGCTTCGCAAAAGCCCATTCGGTGAACCACCAAAAAGTAGCGAACGCCCAGCTACCGTGCGTGAACGCGATGCCACAACCGACCCGATAGAACCCGGCGAACTCACGAGCGACCACGTTTTGCCACTGTCGGCACTCAGCACCATCGCGCTGATGCGTGTTTCCAAGCCTGTTCGTGCAAAGAGTGTATCGCCAAATGCCACGAGATGTGTAACCGCCGAGACCGAGCCGGACGGAATACCCTCCCATGAAGCACCATCATCTCTGCTTCGGTAGAGCTGCAATCCGGCACCGGAAGTCAACACGTACAACGTGCCTGCGTGAGAAAACAACGATGAAGCAAGCGCGGGAACGGGGAATGATGAGACAACACCCCACGTCAAACCATCATCGGCACTACGATAGATTCCATTTTGAACAAACGTTTTATTGCCCGTCGAACTATTAAGCGTATAAGAATCGGCATCTGTAACGACGACAAAAAGTTGACCATTATGCGCAACCAACGATTTTGCACGCCCGCTAAATGGACCATTTCCTCGCTGAATATGAACCATCTGCGCATTGAGCGACGTAGTTACATACACTGCGAACAAAATCCCCCACAGAAGGAAACTGCAAAGAAAATTACGAAAAAAATTACGGAACGAAGAAGCATTATCCATATTCCACCTCAACAAGTCAGCCAAGAAAATAAAGTACCTGCGGTGAAGTCACGCTGTACCCTTGAAAATTGCGCGAAGTAACCTTTCTAGCAAAAAAACTACCGCCCCACCAATACCACCACCGACCGTGAGCCTAGTAACAATCCATGTTGGTCGGGCAAAACAGGCTCGCGCCCAACGTCGTAAATATCGTTTGGCTCATTCGCACCGGTATTCAGAAAGACGTGCCATTTGCGCTTGCCGTCAAGCTCAGGAATCTCGAACCAGAGCGGCTCCCAGAACATATTCATTGCCACATATACGTCGTCGTCGGGCAGGAATCCGCTTTTGGCGTGTGCGCCGCACAGCATAAATGCGAGTGAACGACTGCCGTCTGACCAATCGGGTTGCCAAGCCTTCGCGCCATGAAAGGTAATGTCGGGCTTACCACTTCCCAAATAGTCTTTATTCTGGAAATGGTGCTTGCTGCGCAAGACGGCATGGGATTTCCGAAATTCCACACAGCGCTGCACAAAGCGAAATATATTTTCGTGTTTGTCCAAAAGCGACCAATCGAGCCAGTTCAGTTCCGTATCGTGGCAGTAGGCGTTGTTGTTGCCGTGCTGCGTGCGGCGCATTTCATCGCCCATGTAGAGCATAGGAACACCCTGCGACGTCAGCAGAATTGCAAAAGCATTTTTGATTTGCCGCTCACGGAGCGCATTGATAGCGGGTTCTTGCGTTGCACCTTCCACCCCGCAGTTCCACGAGTGGTTGTCGTTTGCGCCGTCGTTATTATTTTCCCCATTCGCCTCATTGTGCTTGGTGTTGTACGAAAATTGGTCATTCAGCGTAAAACCATCGTGGCAGGTAATGAAATTAATACTTGCCGAATTGCTCCGAAACTCGTACAAATCCGGCGAACCCTGAACGCGAAGCGCCATTTTGCTAACCATGCCCGGGTCGCTTTTGAGAAAACAGCGCACGTCGTCTCGGTATTTCCCATTCCACTCTGCCCAGCGACCATAGCCCGGAAACGAACCAACCTGATACAGCCCGCCCGCGTCCCATGCCTCAGCAATGAGCTTCACATTTGCCAAAATCGGATCGTACGAAAGGCTTTCCAAAAGCGGAGGATTGGAAAGTGGGTTGCCGTCCTGCGAACGCCCCAGTACAGATGCGAGGTCAAAGCGAAAACCGTCAATGTGGTATTCTGCCACCCAATACTGAAGGCATTGCTTCACCATTTGGCGCACGACGGGATGATTACAATTCACGGTATTGCCGCAGCCGGAAAAATTAAAATACGAACCGTCGGGTGCAAGCATATAATAAACTTTGTTGTCAATGCCGCGAAAACTAAGCGTCCTTCCGCGATGGTCGCCTTCGGCTGTGTGATTAAAGACCACATCCAGAATCACTTCTATTCCCGCCTTGTGCAAATCCTTGATGAGCGCTTTCAGTTCATCGCCCTGCATTCCAAATTTCCCCGTCGCTGCGAATCCCGCTTTGGGTGCAAAAAATGCCGTCGTGCTGTACCCCCAATAATTGATGAGCTTTGCGCCCGTGAAAGGATTGGTACGAGGAAATTCCAGTTCGTCGTATTCAAAAATCGGCATGAGCTCCACGCAGTTAATCCCAAGTTCTTTCAGGTACGGAATTTTACGACGTAGCCCCGCAAACGTACCCGCTTCCTGCTCTGCCACGCCCGATGAGGAGTGCTTCGTGAAGCCACGCACGTGCATTTCGTAAATTACCAAGTCCTCCAGCGCAACATTGAGCGGTTTGTCTGCTTCCCAATCGAAATCCTCGAACATAAGCCGTGAGCGAAAAGGGTACACGTCCGGTGGGTACTGCTCTTTGCTCCATTCATCACGCCCCGAAAGCAACTTGCCGTAAGGGTCGTTAACAATTTTTGTTTTATCAAATTTATTTCCGGGTGTGTTTGGTCCATCAAAGCGAAAGCCGTATTCCAGCGCTTCGGTGTCAATATCGAAAACATTGACAGCAAAAATATTCCCGATACGAAACTCCGGCGGAATGGGAATTTCACAGTACGGCTGAAGTTCTCCCTCTTTGAACAAAACGAGCGTACAAGCGGTGGCAGCGCTGGAAAATATGGCAAAGTTCACACCATTCGGTACAATCGTTGCGCCTAATGGAAGTGGTCTGCCGATCCGGTATTTCACACCGTCTTTTTCGTGCGTCGGGTAGTAGTCAATGCGCTGGTCGAGCATAATTTCTTGAGAGTTCGGGTAATAAATTGTGCAATGTCTTTTTGAGAAATCTACGGTTTTATAGAATACTCAACAAGCCGAAGTTCGTTAAATTGTGAGTATCTTCTTTCACCATACCCCCAAGTTTTACGACACATACCTACACCTTTAACATAATAAAAAAAACCACTATTAAAATCAAGAGTATCAGCAACGCCTGTTTTAGGCATGAAGTTACTCAACTCTTCGCCGTATCGACCATTGAACACTTGATAAATCAGTGTCCTAGACCTCCTAATTCTAAATGTACCTGTTGTTGTTGATATTCCGGGGTATCGTTCAATAAATCTTATCTTAAATTCGTCCGTAGTGTCATTTTTACGAGATGCAGCAATAACCAGCCATTCTGATGAACCATATGCATAGCTTGTGGTTGAAGGTTCATTTGGCGTTTGGGTAGTAATAGTTTGTGTCAACAAATAACGCCACCTATTTCCCACTGCTAAAGGCATATAATCATTTTGCCCCTCATCCAAATCAAGAACTATTTGTTTCCTCTCGTAAGTATCTTTCCCACCAGCATCACTTGCGAGCGCATTGAAATTATCCATTTGGCTTTTTGAGGATACTTTTTCTGTCATCACACCTGGGTCGCATCCAGTGACTAACAACACAAAAGCTAAAAGAATGACTATAATACGCATACTTCACCTCCGATGTCATAAATAATCACAATCTTACTCAAACGCCGCAAGTCCCATTTGAACGGACTCGGCGACAATAAAATAATTCAAAAAGCCGGCAGCCCACATAATGCTGCGCAGCTCATCGTTCATGCCGGCAATGAGAATCTGACCGTCGTGGACTTTTATCATGCGATAGAGCATAAGTATCTTGCGCAAGCCGACGCTCGACACAGACTTCACGGCAGATAAATCCAGCACAATCCGATTGTATTTTCGAGCGATAGGAAGAAGTTCCAATTCCAGTACCGGTGCAGTGTTTGCGTCTATTTCGCCGAGTAAACTCACGATGCCGATTCCGGCGTATTCGGATGTTGAGATTTCAAGCGCGTACATACGTCTTTGTGCGGAAGGTGGAAGGTGTTCGTTCTTGCGTTTGTTCTAGCCACGAAGTTAGCATCTTTCCGCAATTAACCAAAATTGTTCGTACATTTTTTCCGTAAAATCCTTTTGGGTAACAAAACATACTTCGCACGGAGAACGGCATAGTTCTTGAGGATAGCACAAGCAAGAATAAATTCTTGCAACGGGTGCAAACAGTAGTGAAAAAACGCAGGGGTTTTGTATTTTCGCCCTGTGTGCTTTGATGTATCGCCTTTGGCGGTGCGCTAGCGCTTCAAGTGCACCGATTCATTTTGTCATTATCACGGTATTTACATTATGTTGGCAAAACTCCGCTCACTTTCGCTCTTCGGAAAGATACTCGGCATGGCGGCAATGATGGCTGCCTTTACGGCGCTTGTTGCTTTTGTCGGCTATCGGCAGGCACGTATTTTGGATGAGCGCGATACTATTCACATCATCGAAAATGCGCTGCTGAATCTTCGCGCCAATCGCATTGATTTCACGACCACGCGCAGCGCAAGCTACATTGAGCGCAACAACAATCTTTCCCAAATAGCCGAAACCGCCTTCAATAAACTTGGAAGCCCGTCGCCCGTCCTTGCCGATGCACTCCAAAAGCACGAAACGCTCTGGCGCACCTACACAAAAATGATGTCGGAGCGCGGCTTGACAGAAAATGAGGGCATTGAAGGACGGTTTCGCAAGAGCGCACACGAACTGGAAGATTTATTTGAGCAAATACAATCACTCGAATTGAATCTCCACCTCATGCAAATTCGCCGTGATGAAAAAAACTTTATCATGCGCAAACTTGACAAGCACCTCAAGGAGTTCGATAGCGACGGCGTTGCATTGGAAACTGCCGTCAGTATTTCCGCGCTTCCGCCGGAAACGAAGCTCAGGGCATCAAATCTTATCGGGGCATATCGCTCGACTTTTGGCGAACTCTCGATGATATTCAAGCGTCTGGACGAAATGGCACAAAAACTTGATGACAACGAAGTAGCAGCACTCGCTATTGTTCAAGTCCTTTCTGCTGAGAAAGCCACTGCAGCGACGACTGCCGAGCGCATGATGTACATTGTCATCGCACTGGCTTTTCTTACTGGCTTACCAATGGCGTATTTCCTTGCACGAAGCCTCGTCCGACCTGTCAAAGAACTGCAACGCGCAACCGAAATGCTTTCCAGCGGGCAATTACAGACAGTAGAAGTTCGCACCACCGATGAAATAGGCGCATTGGCAAGTGCTTTCAATTCAATGGCAACAACGTTGCGCGAATCAAATTCCAAAATCACCACGCAGCAAAATAATCTACTCAAACAGCAAAACGACCTCAATTCCACGCTGCACCAACTCGAAGCGCAAAGCTCTTACCTGAGCAGCAGCGTTTCTGCGATACTGCACGAAATGCAAGCGCTCGCAGCCGGTGACTTAACGGTGCAGCTTGACGGAAGCGGCTCTGACCAAATTGGACGGCTTTTCGGCGGCTTCAACGATGTCGTAGGAAACATTCGGTCTATGATGGTCGAAATTATTGAGGCTGTGAATATTACTCGGCAAATCGCGGTGAAAATTAACGAATCCAAAGATGCACTTGTCTTCTGGGCGCAAAAGCAATGGGTTCAGTCCGATGAGGTAAATACTGCTTTGGAAGAAATGAATAAAGCTATCACCCACAGCGCTCGCAATGCCAGCGAGACCACAAAGTTTGCTTTCGACAACAGCAAAGTAGCTGCTGAAGGTGGTTTCGTCGTTGCTCAGGCTGTCGAGAATATTCGCTCGCTTGCCGATGTGGTAAAAAATTCTGCCGTGAACATTGAGCACCTCGGCACGTCCAGCAAGGACATCGGAAAAATTATTCAAACTATTGAAAATATTGCCAAGCGAACAAACCTTCTGGCGCTGAATGCAGCCATTGAAGCGGCTCGTGCGGGTGAACAAGGAAAGGGCTTTGCGGTAGTAGCTGATGAAATTTCTCACCTTGCCGACCAAACATCTACCGCTACAAAGCAAATCAGCGCTATGCTCGACCAAATCTTACAAGACATCGAAAGCGCAACGTCACTTATGTATGCAAGCAGCCACCGCGTGAACGAAGGTATTGCCCTTGCCGATGCAGCCGGTGAAGCGCTGGGCGGCATTATGGAAAGTTCGCAGTCGGTCTTAGATCGTATCAGTCAGATTGCTTCTTCCACCCAAGAGCAGTCTGCCACGAGCCTCCACATTCTGAGCAGCGTGGAGAATATCGCCTCGACTGCCTCGCAATCCGCGCAGGAAACCGAGCGCGTAGCTTCAACTATCAACAACCTTGCGGCTGTAACGGGACAACTGAATAATCTTGTGAACCGATTTCGCTTGGACAAAAACGAGAATTTTTCCGTACCACTCCCAGGAAGCACACAGAATCTCTTAACGGGTGCACAAATGTCTTCCCTGCTCGTGCCCGCAGAGAAAAACTTAGCCGGAGAGATGCACCAATACCGTGAGGAAAAAATCAATGCAAAAAAGGGCGATGTGGTAATGAAGGAAGGCGAGCGCGGGCGCGGCTTCTACATCATGCACTCCGGCACTTTGGAGGTCTTCAAAGATGGTGTCAAAATTACCGAGTTCAGCGTACCGGAAACAATTTTCGGCGAGATGAGTGAAATCACCAACGAAAACCGCACAGCTACGATTGTTGCGAAAGCAGATTCCCAAATTACATACTACAATTCCACGATTGATGAACTCGTGCGGAATAATCCCGAAATATCAAAAAAGCTCATTTTTACGCTCGCCATGCGCCTTATCAACACCACCAATCGCTTCACCGACACACGCAAAGCGGCGAAACAATCTGCCGGAGCATAAATGATTTGTTGTAAGCAAATGCCTGTTCGCGTTTTGGTGATAAATATCGTGTGCTGCTTCGTGCTCTTGCTTCTACCTCGGAGTTTGAGCGCATTTTCGGATTCGCCCCAGAAAGACCCGTACCTCCAAGAGCGCATCGCAACAGGCATTGATGCAATGTATGCCATGCGTTATGCTGAAGCCGCTCGCGCCTTTGACGACATCATTGCCAAATACCCCACAGAACCGACCGGATATTTTTTTCGTTCTCAGATTCATCTCTGGAAATTTCTTTTCGATTACAGCGAATCCGATTTCCGGCTTTTCCTGCAAGCCTGCGACAAAGCAATATCCGTCGCCGAAGTCAGCCTCAAGCAGCGCCCTGACAACACGTTTGCGCAAACAATAGTCGGCGCGGTCTATGGCTTTCGGGCAATGGCAAATTTTCGTGCTGAAAACTTCGTCAAAGCCACTCTGGATGGGCGCTCTTGCTACAATTATCTGAACGAAGTCGTCAAAAGTAACCCATCCGAATTTGATGCCTATTTGGGTATGGGAATGTTTCACTTCGGCGTGGCTGCCATGCCAAGCGTTGTGCGGTCTGTGGCAAATTTTGCGGGGCTAAAAGGCGATTTGGAAGGAGGTTTGGCGGAAATACGCAAAGCGGCGGAGAAGTCAATATGGGCAAAAAATGATGCCGCCATGTTTCTGGCAATGATTAACGTGTACTACAAACGAGATTTTACACTTGGTTTGCGCTATTTGAACGAATTGAACACTCGTTACCCAACCAATGTTCCGGTACTATATTCACTTGGGAACGTGGAGCTTTTTGTGCGAAAGCCTCAAACGGCACTTCCCTTGTACCAAAAAGTAGCCCAACTTTCGGATACAAATTTTCGTGCCTTCTCTGCATTTGCACATTACCGCATCGGCGAATGTTTTTGGCGGATGAATGATTTTGAAAAAGCGAAAGCCGAGTTCCAGCGCTTCTTCAAAGGACGCTACGAGCGGAGTTTTCGCGGGAATGCACTCCTGCGTCTGGCGCTTTGCTACGAAATGACTGGGAATCGCGGTGAAGCAGTCAAAGGCTATTCCAAGTGCGCCGCGCTCACACCCTTTGAACCCGACGACCGATTTGCAGCCCGCCGCGCAAAATCGCTTGTGCAAAAGCCCTTGGATGCGGCGCAGAGACAACTCATCAAGGGGATAAATTGCGTGGAGTCGCTTCGCTTGCAAGAAGCCGAGCAACTTTTGCGACCTCTTGCCGACAACCCAGCACTTTCAAAAGAAATCCGCTCTGAAGCCCTATACAATCTTGGCGAGTCGCTGCGCGAAGGCAATCGCACTGCCGAAGCAATTCCTCTCTACCTGAAGGCAATAGAACTGGAGCCTGCAGAGGAGCGCTGGATTATGCCGTGGAGCTATTATCGTATTGCCGAAATCCACTTTAACGCTGGTAAACGCGAGCTTTCCCGTACCTACATTGAGAAAACAAAGGTCTTCAGTGGTTATGATTTTCAAGAATGGCTCACCTTCCTCATTGAACGCGACGCAACATTGCTAAAAGGCTAAAATCAATGCTAGAGTCCAAGCAATGATGGCTCTTTCCGCCAGGTGGAAGTGCATGATATTTTTGACGAGACAGCATGACTTTTTGGTACACCTCCCCAGTGCGACCACACTACTTCTTTTGAAGGCTTGCATCACGCTTTTGTGCGCTGTCCGCACGTATAGTTGCATTAGTGGACGATAATTTTACTTTCGATAAAGCCCGTACTGTAGAAGGCTTTTCACTTGCTGGGGCAAGAAGAGGAACACGCTCTGGTGCTCGCTCAGGCGCAACCTGTGGTGCAGTTTGTGGTGCTACTTTTGAGGCAGCGCCAGAGGGCACACTTTGTAAGTGCAAGCGATTATCGAAGCCTTGTGGAGTAGCACTTCTGGGCGCATATTCCCTTGCTTCATCCATTTGTTTTTTCAACTCCTTTGTTAATTTTTCAGTCGCATTCTTTTCCAGTACATCCTTTTCATCAGGTGCATCTGCTTTCTTTCGCTCAATTTCTTTAGTGGACTCTATCGCCTTTTCAAAAGGTCGGTTTTCTTGTTCCCTGCTCTGCGATTCACCTTTGGGCACAGATTCGATATTTTTTTCATCCTTTAGCGATGGTTGCGATAGCTTTTTTACTTGATCTTGGTCGCCACGTGGCTGCTCGGTTGGCATTATACCGTATTCCTCCGCTTGTTTCTGCGGTGCTGCTTTTGATATGTCCTCGCTCCTGCCTTGGATATGTCCTTCTGCTTGGTTTAATGCTTGTTTACTGGGAGCTGCGCTTGTACCGCCCTCCTCATTGGTCTTGGGTTGTGGAATAGTTTCTGAGTCTTGTATTTGCGCTATTTTCAAATCTCGCTCCTGCCAACGGTACACACTAAAACTTAATCCCACCGCAACAAGAATTGTCGCAGCAGCCCAGTACCAACGGTATGTCGGGGCTGACACCAGACGCAGTATTTTTAGCTGCGATTTTGATTCCGACAAGGGTAGCGCAATTTGTACCAGCCCATCATCAGGTTTCATCAGACTCCGAAGTTCATCCCATTGCGTGGCAAAAAATTTTTCTTCCTCTTCATCCGGTTTTTCCGCTTGATTGATGATCGCAACCGTTGCCCTCAGACGCTCCAATTCTTGCCGGAGCGTAGGGTTTTCGGCACAGAGTTCTTCCCATTCATTGCGCTCCGCGTCCGTATAATCGCCATAGAGCACAGCGAGCATGAGTGCTTGAGTTCTGGGCGCAATAGTCATGATTTTGTCGCCATTGGTGATGGAAGAAATGGGGAGTCGCTCAGTTCTGCGTAATGTGCTGCCAAAAGTGTTTGCATTTTTTTTAGCGCCCGGAAATGTAGTGTTTTCGCCGTTCCCTCGTGAGTGCCGAGTTCTTGGGCAATTTCCTTGAAGGTGAGGTCGTGGAAGTGCTTTGCGACAAAAACAGTGCGCTCTCCTTGCGTGAGACGCTCCAATGCTCGCTCCACGAGCGCGTGTGCTGATGCCGCTTCGACGCTTTTTTCGGGGTCGTGTCCATTGGGAGGTGCGGAGGTACTTATCTCGTTGTTATCGGTATTTTCCAACTCGCTTATTTCAGCATGAATGATGTTTCGCCTTGATTCCGTGCCGCCCACAAGGTTATTCTTTTTGTCTAAATACGTCGTCATCGCCACACGATACACCCACGACATAACTTTCGATTCGCCCCGGAACCCGCATAAATGTTTCCATAGCTTCACCCAAATTTCTTGCGATAAGTCTTTTGCACCGTCTCCTTTGCCGCAAAGATGTACCGCTATGCGCAGAACACCCTGCTTGCAAGCGTCGTACAGCGCACGAAACGCCGCCTCATCCCGCTCACGGCAGTATTGCTCAATGTGAGCACGAAGTGTGCTGTCGTGGGCTTGTGCGGTGGTAGAGTTCACAAAAACCTCGTTATGAATAAAACATTCGCTGCAAAATAGTAATTTTTATGTGAACACTTATCAAAAGCCGTTCTACGACGCGCAGCCATAGAACGGCAAAAGCAAGAGCAATCGAAACGATTATTGACGTTGATTGCGCACAACGCCTGTTTGTAGCATTTGTGCGGCTTCCACGAGGCGCACAAATTCTGCGCGATAGCCGTCGGGGTCTTTGCCAAGTGATTCACGAGCAAGGCTTAGAACTTGGGTGTACGATGAAAGAGCTTTGAAGGGCGATTCACGGAGAATCATGGCAAATTCAGCAACGGCAGCAGAAAACTTAAAGTTGCTGGAAGCTGCTTGCAATGGCGCATCCACGTTTGGCACAGGACGTTCGATGAGTTTGGAAACAACACCCTCCGGCTCTTTGTACCGTATTTTTACGGTCATCATTTCGCCGGAAGCATTGGGATTGACGGAGCGTTTGTTTTCGTGAGGAGCTTGTGGCGTTTGATATTTGAGTGGGTCAACTGACGAGTTTCCACTTGGGTTCTGCCATACCGCACCCACAGGAACAATCTCGTACAGCGCCGTTACCGTGTGCCCTGCACCGATTTCACCCGCATCTTTTTTGTCATTATTAAAATCCTCTTTTGCCAACATTCTATTTTCATAACCGATTAAGCGATATGCTTGCACGGCAGCAGGATTAAACTCCACCTGAATTTTCACATCTTTTGCAATCGTGTAGAGCGTCCCGCTCATCTGCCCGACTAAGACGCGCTGCGCCTCGCGGAGGTTGTCTATGTACGCATAGTTGCCGTTTCCTTTGTCGGCAAGCTTTTCCATTTTGGAATCTTTGTAATTGCCCATACCAAAGCCTAAGACCGTGAGGAAAACGCCTGATTCGCGCTCTTGCTCTATCAACCGCACCAAATCTCCTTCGCTGGAAACACCAACATTGAAATCCCCATCCGTCGCAAGAATGACACGGTTATTACCCCCCTTGATAAAATACTGCTTCGCAAGACTGTATGCTAATTTGATGCCCTCACCGCCTGCGGTCGAACCACCAGCGCTCAATTTATCCAGTGCTGCCAAAATTCGACTTTTGTCATTGCCATCCGTCGGCGGCAGCACCACACCTGCGTTTCCAGCATAAACCGTAATAGCAACGCGGTCTTGTGCACGGAGTTGCTTCGTCAGCATGGTAAATGCCTCTTTCAAAAGTGGAAGTTTTTCCGGTGAATCCATCGAACCCGACACGTCAATCAAGAACACCAGATTCGTAGGTGGGAGCTGCGCAAGCGGCACTTCTTTCCCTTGCAATCCTATGTGAACGAGCTTATGTGCGGTATTCCACGGACAAGCAGAAATCTCCGTATTGACCGAAAACGGCTCCGCACTTTTCGGTTGTGGGTAGTCATAGCGAAAATAATTGATAAACTCCTCGCTCCGCACTGCGTCTTTGGGCGGAATTTGTTGCATCGTCAGAAAACGTCGCATATTGCTGTACGAAGCGTTGTCAACATCAATAGAGAAAGTAGAAAGTGGGTTTTGTATAGCTCCCAGAAACTCATTATCACTATGGTGGGCATAGTCCTCCGTATTGAAACCACTATTCTCACGTTCAATGGGTGGCGGTGCATATCCTTGCGGAACGGTGGACATTTTCATTCTTTGGAGCGTACCCATACTTTTAGCATCCTGCTTCTCTGCACGACCACCAAAGGCTTTCCGCAACTCACTCGCATAATAACTAAAGTCTTTTGCACGATTTGCAGTGACGTTTTGAGCAGCCGGAGCGCCCGACACATCACTGCTGAGCGCGGTCTCATTGGTCGGTTGATTTTCTTCTCCCTTCTCATCCGTGTCCACGCCGGGATATAACCAAGCATTAACTCGCTGTGTAGAATCGGCAATTACTCGCACATCAGCAATGACAACACTTTTGAAGCCACTTGCCGAAATTCGTACTGTGTGTACACCGACAGGCACAGACTTCAGCTTATATGCGCCTTGCGCGTCGGTTGTTGTGCTATGGCTTTTGTCAAAACTCACCGTAGCACCGGAAAGCGGTTTGGAATCGCTTGCACTCAGTACCACGCCTTGAATGACACCAATCGGCACGGGAGGTAATACATAATTTGCCAACACATAGACTGCTCCCCAAAGGAATAATGCCGCCGTGAGAGCAACAAGCGGGCGAAATGATTTTTGCATCATCATAAAATTCTCCACGATACAAAGTGAAACAAAAAATTGAAACAAAGAGTGTACATGATTCAGAGTATAAGACTGGAGGCATACCCAAAATGGTTGACAAGATTGGCAAAAACAGTATTTTCAACGTAGAGACGTGATTTTACCTTGCTTGTATGAATTTTATTCGTAGGCGGTTGTCAAAAAAATGAATATATTTTGCTACGCAATTTCACCAATCTCAATTTTTCGTTTATTTTCCCTATCTAATGGAACTTCTCGAAGCAATTCGCTCACGCCGCACCACCAACGGTTATTTCAAGCCCGACCCCGTTTCCCTGAAAGACCAACATACGCTTATTGAAGCAGCAGGACGTGCTCCCAGCCACTTTAATTCCCAGCCGTGGCGTTTTGTGCTGGTGGACGACCCCGCAATGCTGAAGCGCGTATCGGAAATTGCCGGAGAGACCATGACGCAGCTTATTGATGAGGGGCGTTTTTTCTCTCGCTACAAAAAATATTTCCGCTTCGACGAAAAAGAAATGGAAGAGCGCCGTGAGGGAATCTTGATTGACCAATTACCTGCACCACTGCGCCCTTTTGTGAAGCAAATTTTTACCGATACAGCGCTCAAGGTCATGCGCGGCTTGGGAGTTCCGAAACTACTCGGCTCCGACAACACCAAACTTGTCGGCGCAAGTCCGCTTCTTTTGGCAGCTTTGCTCAAAAAAGACGAGTATATTCCGGGCGACCTTTCGGGATTTTACTGCATCCTTTCGCTTGGCATGGCGATTGAGAATGTCTGGCTCACTGTCGGCGAACTCGGCATGGGTATTCAGTTTGTTTCGACCCCAATGGAAATTCCCGAAGCGTGGCAGGAACTCAAAACGCTTCTCAAAGTCCCCGATGATATGGAATTGATGGCGGTCTATCGTCTGGGTTATTTGCCTGAAAAGCGTGACCGACCGCGTATTGACTGGACAAGTAACCAACGCAAACGCCTCTCGCAGCTTGCCTTCCGAAACACTTGCGAAACCCCCGAAGAAGGTGATTATCATCAATGACCTACACCACGACTCTCGCTCTCGCCGCCGCATTGAGCATTGCGCTGGCACTTCTCCACATCGTCATGATTTTCGTCGGTGCTGAGGCATATCGCTACTTTGCCGCCGGCAAAGAAATGGTAGATGCCGCACAAGCAGGCTCGTTCAAGCCTGCCCTCATAACGCTTGGTGTAACGGTATTTTTCGCACTGTTTGGCTTGTACGCCATCTCCGGCGCGGGTTATGTGAAGACGTTGCCACTTCTACAACCTGCTCTGTGGCTTATTGGCTGCATTTACTCTGCGCGTGGCTTAGCGATTATTGTGCAAATCGTCATGCTCTTGCAAGGCAAAACAGGTGCAAACTTGGAAACGAAAGACCTCGTGTTCTCACTCGTGTCGCTTTTTATAGGAACTGTGTATCTCATTGGCGCATGGCAGCGAACAACAGCAATCAACAGCACACCATAAAACAATACTTCGCCCTTCTTACCGATTTTCATGTCAAACGCTCACATCATCAGTATTGCCACATCTGTCCCGCAGCATAAAGTCTTGCAAACCGACGTGCGGGACCTTGTGCAAAATCTCTTTTCGGGAGAATACAAGGGACTTGAACGCTTGCTTCCGGTCTTTGAGAACACGCAAATTGAAAGCCGTTATTTTTCCAAACCACTAGATTGGTTTGCCCATCAGCAAAGTTTTGTAGAGTCCAGTGCTGCCTTTGTGGAGACCGCGCAAATCCTAATCACCGAATCAGCAGAACAAGCAATTAAGAGCGCGAGAATTAACCGCAGCGATATTGCAATGGTGATAGCTGTCTCCACCACCGGAATTTCTACGCCAAGCCTAGACGCAAAACTCATTCAGGCGCTTCATTTGCCAAACACCACAAAGCGAGTTCCAATATGGGGCTTGGGCTGCGCAGGTGGCGTTGCGGGCTTGGCGAGAGCATCAGAACTTGTTCGCACACTTCCTGTGGGCAAATATGCGCTTATGGTAGGGGTGGAACTCTGCAGCCTCACCTTTCAACGCAATGATATTTCAAAATCGAACATCATCGCCTCCAGTCTCTTTGCCGATGGCGCGGCGGCTGTAATTTTGGAAAACAAAGACAACTCAGAAAACCTATCCATCCTTGCTTCGCACAGTTACTTGTTCGACGATTCAGAAGATATTATGGGCTGGGATATTATTGAGACCGGACTCAAGGTGCGATTCTCGCGCGATATTCCAACGCTTATTCGGAGCAATTTACCGACTCTACTGGATGAAGCCTGCACGGCATGGGCAATAGAGCGCAGCGAAATCAAACACTACGTTGTTCACGCGGGGGGTGCAAAGGTTTTGCAAGCGTATTCAGACAGTTTGCACCTCGCACAGGAACAGCTTCAGACGGCGCACTCCGTCTTGCGCAATCACGGCAATATGTCGAGCGTGTCCGTGCTCTTTGCGCTCAAAGAATTTCTTAGCTCTACCCCAAAATCAAATGAATTGGGCGTGATGATGGCACTCGGACCCGGCTTCAGTGCTGAGTTTGTTCTCTTCCGTCATTAAGTGTGTCAATCAAAAACAATCAAACAGCTATGAGCATCCTCTTAATTTTTATTTTCCTCACTATTGCTGTGCAGCGCATTATGGAATTACGCCTTGCCGAAAAGAATCGTGCAATCGCAATTTCACAGGGCGCAAAGGAATTTGGAGCGGAGCATTATTTCTTGTTCGTTCTTCTCCACGTCTCGTGGATGCTGGGCTGGCTCATTGAAGGCTGGTTCAACGCACATAATCCGTCGCTCTGGGCAGATGGCGATGTGGGAATGATTATTCTGACCGTTGCATCCATTATGATTTTTCTCGTGGCTGAGAGTTTACGATATTGGGCAATCTGGAGTTTGGGCGCGGCGTGGAATACTCGTATTCTGGTTGTGCCGGGCGCGGAGCGTGTTCGCCGAGGAGCATATCGTTATCTCAATCACCCCAATTATGTGGCAGTCGCTTTGGAGTTAGCTTTTGTGCCGCTCATCTTCGGTGCGTGGAAAACTGCGCTCGTAGCAAGTATTGCCAATGCGTTTATTCTGCTTGTCATTCGTATTCCTAAAGAAAACGAGGCTCTTCAAGAGGTGCTGACCGATAGAAAACCCGAACAATAGATATTCACAAATGGCACACGAGATTCTCTTTTATTCCGCATTCGGATTGTATTGCCTGAATGGTCTGGTTGGCATTATTGCTCAACTGCGGCTTTTTCACTTTGGTGCAGCGCATCACGTCTTGTACTTTATTGTTTTTGCATCGGCTATTGGGACGACTATTTTTTCTTTCCACCCTGCGCTTTTGCTGACTATAGCGGCACTGGCGCTCATGCCGAAAAGCCGCCCGTGGACATGGAAGCACCCTATTTCTGCGGCTCTTGGGTTATTGGGATATCTTCTGGCATTGATAGACCATTTTTAGCGTACAAGGGTTCTCCGGAAAGAAATGAGTGTTTATCATAGTGCTGCTCAATACGGTGTGCGTAGAGGCTCATGGCAGCAAAAAAATCCTGATGCTGCATTTTATATTCCCCAAAAAGGCGCACAATCTCACGTGTGCTATCGGAGGCGTGTTCGATGCCGACATTTCGGTATTGTGTTCCCTTGCGGTCGGAAATATGCGTGATGACGTTGTTATCATAATAGCCAATTCGCTCAATTTCATGCAGCGGACGTGGTACGCCTATTGCCTGCACCCAAAAAACTTTATGGTCATTCTTGCGGGATTGGAACGAAAAAAGAAACATTGCGTGAAAAGCCTTCAGCCCCGTTTCTTCATACAGTTCGCGCACAGTTGCTGCGATGCGGCTTTCGCCGAAGTTCGCGCCGCCACCGGGCAGCAAGAATGAATCTCGTGGCATGGCATTGAGCAAGATTCCTTGCTCAGTTTCTACGATTGCCGTTCCTCTTCGTGTTCTCATGGTCGTCCTGCGTCAGTTTTGTTTCGTTATTGTTTTCCTGTACTACCGAAGCCGCCGCTTCCGCGCTCGGTTTGGTTCAGGGTTGTGGTCTCTTTCCACACAATTCGCTCATACTTTGCCACGACAAGCTGCGCAATGCGGTCGCCGCGCTCAATCGTGAATGCTTCTTTTCCAAAATTTGCCAGTATCACATTAATTTCCCCTCGGTAATCGCTGTCAATCGTGCCGGGCGCATTCAAGCAAAACACACCGTGTTTTGCCGCCAAGCCGCTTCGAGAGCGTACTTGCATTTCGTAGCCGTCTGGAATGTGAACCGCAATCGCCGTGGGAATCATTGCCACACCGCCTGCGGGAATTGTAACAGACGCGGTGAGTGCAGCACGCACATCTGCTCCGGCAGCGCCTTCGGTGGCATAGTGCGGCAAAGCAATGTCGTCAAAGCCTGATGTGGTGCGAGTAATAGAAATAGATAGCATAAAAAACGAGGTGTGGGGTGAAAAAGTTACAGCTTGATGGCGGGAACGTTCAAGCCGACGACGAAAATTAGCGGGAGTTATCTTCTTGCGTATTCGATGCGGCTGGCTTTGGAGAAAAAGCCTGCTCAAAAAACGTGCGAATACGACGTAAATTACCAAATGAATAAAAACCACTGTCCCAATGACGATAGCCGTCCAATAAATCCAACGTCGAAGAAACCCCGGCTTTATTCAGCGCCTCGTCCAAAATCTCACTTTGGTTCGGCGGAACATTGCAGTCTGCTGTTCCGTGCTGAATGAGAAAGGGCGGGTCGTCGGCGGTAACGTAAAAAACAGGATTGGCAAGTTTTACTTTATCGGGGATGGTCGTAATAGCCGCGCCAAGCAAAAGCGCTTCCGGCGAGGTGGGTTGGTTGTGAGTAATGGGACTAGCACAATCCTCGACGGGGTTTTCATCCATCTTGAGAAAATCGGTCGGACCATACAAATCCACAACGGCATGGACGCGGCTTGAGAAGCCAATGTGTGGACCGACATTCCCTTCAATATCAATGGTCACGTCGCCGGAGGTAGCGCTTTGTACGTCGGCTGTACAGCCAAGCAGCGCCGCCAAATGACCGCCCGCGCCCTCGCCCCACACGCCAATTTTAGTCGTGTCCATCTTGAAACGTCCGGCATTTGCGCGAATCCACCTGATGACTGCTTTGCAGTTATGAAGCTGTGCCGGAAAGCGGCTATTGGTGACATAATTTGCGCAAACAACCACAAAGCCGCTCTTCACCATCGAAGCGGCATAGTTTACGCCAAATCCATTTTTGTTTCCCGAAAACCACGTGCCGCCGTGCAACCAGACAATAACAGGAAATGTGGGCTTCTGCGGATTTTCAGGCACATACACATCCAGCAGCAAATCCTTACCGCCGACATTTGCGTACACCACACCAGGTTCGGTGGGCGGTACAAACTGCTGCGCCGTAGCAACGGAGAACGTTTTCAATACCATCAGGCACACAAGAATACAGAGGCATCTGGTAGAATATGCCCAATCAATACCAATGAAATGAAGATTCGTAAACAGTTTCATGAAAACCGAAAAATGCTGCCAAAATTACGGACGGGAAGCTGTGCAACCAATAGCGGAGACAGCCTGTAAATTTATACGCTTTTTTTGGAAATCCACAGATAAATTTCACAACGCAGCAATAAAAAACGCCTGAACGGTCTCAGAAGCGTACAGGCGTTGGATTCTTGCAATACGTTTGGTTTACTTTCGTGCGTGCTTTGGACAATGTTGCTTAGAAATCGTTTCCACCATACTAAAATGTATAGCCTATGCTTATTCCACCATAGACTTCAACCGGCGCAAATGGAAAGGGGTTTCGTGACAAAATCATTGACAAAGGAGTGAAGACAGCACGAATATTCAGCCCACTTTCCAATGGCTGAAAACGATAGCCGACAATTCCGCTTACTCGTGGCGTATATCCAAAACCATATCCACTGTAACGCTGACCATTATCCGTTACACCTTCAAAAGTGTGCAATGAAAATGTTGTCGCTAAACCTAATCCAATCTCGGCATTATGCGAACTTGCATTAAAATTATAGAGATAACTTGCCGTAAGCGGGACTGTAAACGTTGAACCTGCATATTTAGAAAGCCCGTCTTGCCTAGGATTATGCAATATACAGCCAACTCCAACACGTAAAGCCAATACGTTTTCTACCACCCGCTCGTAGTTTATCGAATAATTTGTTGCATTCCCACCTGAAGCACTACCAAATACTTCGCCGTATATGGTATTGACGGCAGTACGACCCAGTGGTAAAACTTCTTGAGCCTGCGTATAAGTGATACTAAGCACACTCTGACCCAAGAAGCACACGACACAAAATTTCAGCAAAAATTTGCTCGTCATAAAAACTCCGATATGTTATGAAAACCGTGACTACATATAAAGGAGTATTTGTACATTCATTTGGAGATGACATCGTGAAGAAAATTTTCAACAAAATATCGAAAAAACCGCAAGGTGTACAAGCTATTTCTTTGCTACCTCTTCGCAAACTTCTCTTTCAACTGCGCCAATTGGTCATCCATCGAAGCCGGAGCGCTGCGATCCGAAGCAGATTTTTTTGCTGCCTCATCAGGGCGTTTGGCGGCGTGGGCTTTTCCGCTCGTTTCCTCGCTTTTCATGCTGAGGCTTACTCGCTTTAGTGCTACATTCACCTCCACCACGCGCACTTTCACAATTTGCCCCACTTTCACCACCTCCAGCGGATTTGCCACAAAGCGGTTGGCAAGCTGCGAAATATGCACTAAGCCGTCTTGATGCACTCCTATATCCACAAATGCACCGAAGTTTGTTACGTTTGTTACGACGCCCTCCAGCACCATTCCAGGCTGCAAGTCCTTCATATCGTTGATGCCGCTTTGAAACTCGGCATAGCGGAACTCGGCACGGGGGTCGCGTCCAGGCTTTTCCAATTCTTTCAGAATATCTTGCAGCGTCGGCTCGCCGACTTCAGCAGTTACATATTTTTTCAGTTCAATTTTTCGAACATTCTCCGGTGATGCCACGAGACGTTCCAACTCTACGCCCACGTCCTGAGCCATCTGCTGCACAATCGCATAGCGCTCAGGATGCACCGCCGAATTGTCCAGCGCATTTTTGCCACCGCGAATCCGAAGAAAGCCCGCAGCCTGCTCGAAGGTCTTTGCGCCAAACTTCGCCACGCTCAAAAGGTCTTTTCGACTCAAGAAAGCACCGTTTTGATTACGATGCTCAACAATATTTTTGGCAACGGTCTCGGTAATTCCTGCCACCGATCGCAATAACTCTTTCGATGCGGTGTTCACGTCCACACCCACGAAGTTTACACAACTTTCTACCGTTTCGTCCAACTTTTTCTTGAGAAGCTTTTGGTCAACGTCGTGCTGATATTGCCCCACGCCGATAGCTTTCGGGTCAATCTTTACCAATTCCGCAAGTGGATCTTGCAAACGCCGTCCGATGCTGATAGCACCGCGAACCGTTACGTCAAGGTCAGGAAATTCCTCGGCAGCAACTTCGCTTGCTGAGTACACCGACGCACCCGACTCGCTCACGGTTACTTTCACCGGCTTTTTCGTCATCGAAAGACTGCTCAAGACTTCGCCCACGAACTCGTCTGTTTCACGGCTTGCCGTGCCGTTGCCAATCGCAATGAGTTCAATTCCATGGCGTTCGATCATGCTCGCGAGTGTTTTTGCGGCTTGCTCTCGTTCATGTTTGGACTGGTGCGGAAAGATCGCATTGTATTCAAGATATTTCCCTGTCGTGTCCAGAGCCACTACTTTACATCCCGTGCGAAATCCGGGGTCAACCCCGAGCGTGGGCTTCATTCCGGCAGGGCTTGCCAGCAAAAGATTACGCATATTCTCACCAAAATTGCCGATAGAGGCTTCGTCCGCCGCCCGTTTTTTCTCAAGGCGCACCTCACCAATAAGCGTAAATTTCATTAAGCGGTCAAAAGCATCCTTGAGCATTGCCTTGATAAACGTAAAAACCTCATTGTTTGCAGTGTGTAACTCTTTGCTTTCTAAATACTTCTGCACGTATTCTTCGTCAAATTCGATGTTCAGTGTAAGAATTTCATCCGCTTCTCCGCGCCTGAGCGCAAGCATATTGTGCGGCGGAATGTCGCGCAAGGGTGCTGAGTACGTGCGATACATTTCAAACTTGGTCGTACCTTCGGGAAATTCCGGCTTCACAGACGAGGTAATCACAGCGTTCTTCATAATGAATGAACGAAGTGCAGAGCGCAATTCCGCTTTTTCGGCAACACCTTCGGCGAGAATATCGGATGCGCCCTGCAATGCTTCTTGCGCCGTCGCCACACCTTTTTCTGCGGAGATGTATGCAGTAGCAATTTCCGTAAGCGATTGCGCGGAAGCAGGTGCATTGGGCACATTCAACGCAGCTATTGCTTCGGCGAGTGGCTCTAAGCCTTTTTCACGTGCAATCGTAGCGCGTGTGCGGCGCTTGGGCTTGAAGGGTAAGTATAAATCTTCTAACTCATTTTTTTGAAGGCACGCCGTAATACGATTTTTAAGGTCATCGGTTAATTTACCCTGACCTGCGATAGATTCCAAGACCGTTTGCTTTCGCTCCTCTAACTCAGTCAGGTATTCAAAGCGGTCAATGAGATTGCGAAGAACAATTTCGTTCATCTCGCCCGTGCGCTCCTTGCGATAACGAGCAATAAACGGCACGGTTGCTCCTTCTTCGTGAAGCTCAAGGACATTTTGGACATTGACAATAGCAAGGGAAAGCTCTTTGGCAAGAACTTCGGGGATAGTAAGCATAACTAGAAAGAGAAAGTTGGTAGGCGTGTAAAAACCTTGCTGCGAGGCTTTTACAAGAAATTATCTCGTCATTCAGAATTTCAAATTCGTAGTTTTCTTCAATTCGCGGCAGTTGTTTTCACTTTTGATTTCGGCTGTATTCGCACCAAATTTCCATTGGCATCGAAATATGCCGTTCCGTAGATATTCTGGTTTGGAGCGCGGAATGGCTCTTTGTCGAGCGTGATGGCAAGAGCAAGATTGTCGGCGTTTTTCTTAAAAATTTCACACTCGTACCATGCCAGCACGGGCGTTGAAATTCTCCAGAGCGACTGCCCGCCACCATCTTCACAAATACCAATGCGGTATCCTTTGGCATCTAAGGCTGAAGAAAACTTTTTCATCAAATTTACAAGATCCAACGAAGAGCTATCAGTTTTGACGCTAAAGAACTCCTCTGTCGAAATCCAGCGCTCTTTTGCATCGAAATACATATCAGCATAGGGTGTGCAATTTGACTGGTTGTTGCCCGTTGCCATAAACGCAATGCGCCACAAACCCTTTTTATCTTTCATCGGTACCATTTCTTCCTGAAATCCCCGCTCCTGGAGAAGTTTGATGGCTTGGTTTGCGATGTTAGAGGAGGCATTGACAATGAGCGCTGACGGGTTGTCAAACATCAACACTGGTTTTGCGAACACGGGAATAGCCGGCTTTGCCGGCGACGGCTTGGTCTGCGCTTGTAAACTAAACGCACAGAAAAAAAAGAACGCGCTAACGAGAAGATATTTCATAGTTGAAGTAAGGCTCTGAAAAAGAAGAGTTAATCAATTTTTTGTTGAATAGCGTCCACACGGCGCTGCGCTGCTTGCACGAGCGCCATACTTGCAAGTTCGTTCTTGAGTTCTTTCGCTATCACGGTATCATTTAATTCCCACTTGTGCCGAAGCGTGAAGCGAACATTAAAGGCGATATACTTTCGGAAAAATTCGTCATCATTACGGATTTGCATATAGCTCACGAGTGAATCTTCAAGCTCTTTTTTCATGGTAATTGTCTCGGGATGCAGATTTGCACCGCACCCCTGCAATACAGACGCACAAACACAACACAGAAACGAAGCACGAACAAATGTTCGCATCACAGTTGACTTGAACGAACATTCGTTCATGCTCCATTGATTGTTATTCATAGCTGTTACTTCAACGCTGATTCGATTGCGGAGGTAACTTCTTGGCTTTCGGGCAATGTTTTGGGGTCGAAGCGGGCAATAATTTTACCGTCTTTCCCAATCAAAAACTTTCCGAAATTCCAGCGCACATCACCTGTCGGGTTAGATGCCTGCGTAAGATATTTGTACAACGGATGAATGTCATCGCCCTTCACCGAAATTTTGGAGAACATAGGGAAGGTTACATTATACTTCTGCGTGCAAAATTGCTTGATGTCGGCTTCGGAGCCGGGTTCCTGCCCCATGAAATTATTTGCCGGAAAGCCGAGAACAACAAAGCCTTTGTCTTTGTATTGCTTATAGATTTTTTCCAAACCTTCGTACTGCGGTGTATTACCACATTTGCTGGCAACGTTCACAATCAAAACGGCTTTTCCTTTGAAGTCTTCGAGCTTGACGGTTTTGCCGTCAATATCTTTCATGGAAAATTCATAGATAGATGTTGCGGATGGCGAGGGGGCGGTCATAGAATTTGTCTCTTTCGGTGTGGTGTTAGCGGTTGCGAACATAACGATTGCTCCAAATGCTACGAGCATTATCAAAGCAGCAGTAGCACGGCGAACAAGATGGATAGACATGGTGGTGTACAAAAAATGGTGGCAAAAAAATACCATTACAGATTACAAATCTACGGAAAAATCTCCGTTTCAACAAGTTTCCCACAGAATAAAAAAGCCCGAAGCGGCGAGGCTTCGGGCTTTGGTTTCGAGCAAAACGCTGGGTCTTAGTAGCCAGGGTTTTGTACGAGGTTTTTATTAACATCAATCTCGCGCTGTGGTATTGGGAAGACAACACGGTTCGAGCTAAAAGGAAGGTTATCAGCACCGATAGTAGAACGAGTGCGCTTCAAATCATGTATACGGTGTCCTTCAAATGCAAGCTCAAGTTTGCGCTCTTTTAGAATATCGTTAACCGTTGGTGTAGCCAAATCAGCTAATCCGGCACGCTTGCGGATACGATTGACATCTGCAGCAGGAGTTGCACCTACTTCGGTACCCAGTCGGGCATTACATTCTGCGCGTGTGAGATACATTTCCGCGATGCGGAATGCAATCACATCACCATATTGGAAACGATGTTTACTGGTGTAGGTAAAGCTACCGCCGCGATAGAAAAATTTACCGCGAACGTCATCTGCCTCATACAATGCCGTGTGTTTGGTTTGAATACGAATATCACCACGACCACCAAATGCAGCAGGAGCATAAAACACATTTTGCTGATTCAAACCATCTTGTTCTGTAACAGTAATACGGAAAATAACTTCCGTAGCGAATGCGCCTGTGCTTTCATCGAACGCATCACCAAAATTTGCAGCAAGTGAATAACGATTAGTAGCAATTACTCGGTTTGCAGCATCACGCGCGGCTGCATAATTACCTTGCATTAAATAAACGCGCGAAAGCAAAGCAGCAGCAACTGCTTTATTGGCACGAGTACCATTGCTGGTCGCAGGAAGTAATGACTCAGCGCTTGTAAGGTCATTAATAATTTGAGTATATACCGCTGCCACTGATGCACGAGCAACGTTATCCGCAGTTGTTACAACATTTGTTGGTGTGAGCACAAGCGGTACACCCGGATTAGTGTTATTATCGCCGTCGCCCCATGTTTTTGCAAAGGAGCGAACAAGTTCAAAATACGTTGCTGCGCGAATGAATTTTGCTGCACCTTCCACTGTCGGACGTTCTGCGGTAGTGAGTTTGTCCAAAGCAGAAAGTACAGTATTAGCGCGGTTAATCGCATCATAACCATTCAACCACGGCTCGGACGAACCTGTGCTTAATACAACAATGCTTTTACGCCAAATTTCATCCATATAGGCAAAGGTTCCGGAAAAGCGCACCTCGTTATCATCAGCTAACAGGTCTGCATATACCCACGGCTCGCCGCCATAGACATACCGATTGCTCAAGCCGTCATATGCACCCGTAAGTGCTACTTGTACGCCTTGCCCAGTTGTGAGCGATTGAGCAGCGTCCACCTGATTAACAGGCTGGACGTTCAGAAGGCTATCGCACGAAGATACTACTAACATCGTAGTACCGGCAGCGAGAGCACTCATCCATAATTTGATCGTTTTTGAAGTTTTCATAATTGAGAATCCTTAATGATTCATTTTTAATTTATTGGAAAATCAACCGAAGTTGGCAGAACATTGATTAGAAACCGACATTGATTCCGAACTGAATCGTCCGTGCTTGCGGAGCGGTATAGAAGTCAATGCCTTGACCAATATTGCCAACAAAGTCATCAGAGTTAACCTCTGGATCCCAGCCTCTGTAGCTGGTAAAGGTCAAGAGATTTACACCATTGACAAACAAGCGCAGGCTGTTCAGACCAATTTCGCTTACCAATGCCTTCGGGAAGCTATATGCAATAGTAGCAGTACGAAGGCGAACGAACGAACCGTCATAAATGAAGCGCGTAGATGCTTGTGCTCCGTTATTGAAGAACAAGCGTGCTTGCGGAATGTCGGTATTGGTGTTGTCCGGTCTCCACGAATTAAGCTGATCAACAGATTGATTATCCTCAAAGCGACCATTTGCCGATGAGTAACGACCAACGCCATAGAAGTTAATTTTGTTACCAATAACTGCATTAAACTGGAAGCTCAGCTCAAAACCTGCGTAGGTAAATGTGTTCGTAATAGCACCGGTCAATGTTGGAAGTGGGCTTCCGGCATAGATTGATGTTGCTTGTGAATAGGTTTTGGTCGTTGAACGGTCAATATTACCATTCGCGTCTTTGGTATTTCTGTACCAGAGAGCATCGCCATTTGTTTTGTCAACGCCTGCATATTCAGGTGTAAAGAAGATGCCAATCGGTTGACCTTCTACTGCACGGCTTGGCAAGTCAGCAAGTCCGCCACGAAGAACTTGACCTTGCAAATTTTGAACAAGGTTGTTATTGGAAGCCAAGTTAAGGCTTGTTCTCCATGTAAAATCATCGGTCGTGATGTTTGTGCTGTTCAATACAAACTCAATACCTTGATTGCGCATACTGCCGACGTTACGAGTTTGCGTACGGAAACCGGTTGTACCGGGAACGTCCACATTCAGAAGCAATCCGGAAGTATTTTTTTGATACACATCAATCTCACCGGTGATGCGGTTGTTAAAGAAACCGAAGTCAATACCTGCATCAATTTGGTCTGTTGTTTCCCATGTAAGGTCTGGGTTTGCCAACTGGAAGGGGCGTGTACCGGGAGCACCTGCATATGGAGCAGCTCCTGAGACAAGACCACGGGATTGGAAATTGCCAATTTCAGCATTACCTGTGCGACCATAGCTTGCTCGTGCTTTCAAGAAGCTCAACACTTCGTTTTCTTTCAACCCTTCCAACTCCGTAAGTACAACACCAAGCGATGCTGCCGGGAAGAAACCGTAGCGGTTATTTGTACCGAAACGAGATGAACCGTCAACACGTGCACTTACCGATGCAAGGACAAGTTCACTGAACTTATAATTTGCACGCGCAAAATAAGATACAAATGAGAAATCTTGTTGCGAACCTGTAGCTACGACAGGCTTTGCAGCAGCATTTGCCAGTTTGAACGCATCCGAGGGCATATCCTGAGCAACGAGGGTGCTATTTTTAGTTTGTGATTGCTGGAACTCCGTTCCCGCGATAATGTCAATAGTGTGAATATCAAAAACTTTATTGTAGTTCGCTACTAAGCTGGAGGTAAAGTTTTCCACACGTTGGTTGTAGTTTTCTGCAGCACCAAGCGGATAACCACTATTACGGCGCGTGTTTGAACCGTACCAGCGCTCTTCTGTTTGGGTAGAAATATCAAAACCAACTTGACCGCGCAATTTAAGACCATCAACGATTTTCAAATCGCCGAATACACTTCCAAGGTTGCGCATTACAACGAAGTTACGATATGAGTTATTAATACCGATAAGAGGGTTGTAGTAAACCGGGATGTTAATATCACCCGGCGGCGTACCTACGGGCAAACCTGTTGTAGGATCATTGAGCGGGGTCATAGGCGCAAGAGCCACAGCCTGAAGCGGGCTTGAGAATGCATTATCACCCGGCAGACGTTGATTGAGTGTTCGTGCGATATTAAAATTAAAACCTGTTTTGAAAATATCAGAAACCGTGTGGTCAACATTCAAACGACCTGAAATACGGCTAAGTTTATTTCCAACAATAATACCTTCTTGGTCAAGATACTGACCGGAAAGGAAAAATGCAGTTTTTTCATTGGCACCACTGACATTAAGGTCAATTTGGGTCGATGGAGCATCATCGCGCAAGACAGCTTTTCCCCAATTGGTATTTGGCGAACCGGCAATGTTATTGGGATCAAACGCACCTGCGCTTTGATCTTTGAAATAACTTTCCATATACTGCGTATAGGAATCGGGATCTTGCGTATCATAACCATCAATTTTGTCAGAGTTACCTGCTGCTTGACGATAGTAATCTACATATTGCTGCGTATTCAAGAATTCTAATTGCTTGGTAGGCGAACTAAAACCGCGCTGAATTCCTACATTGATATTAGTTCTACCGGATTTACCTTTTTTGGTTGTAACGATCACAACGCCGTTTGCGCCACGCGAGCCGTAAATAGCAGCAGCAGCAGCATCTTTCAGAATGTCAATTGACTCAATATCCTGAGGGTTGATATCTGCAAGAGGGTTCAGAGTTTGAGTAATTTGACCTCCAAAACCACCTGCTGATGGTGTAAGAATAATACCATCAAGAACATAAAGAGGATCTTGTCCTGCAGAAATAGAAGAAGCACCACGAACGCGAATTTGCATCCCTTGACCAAGTTTCCCTGAGCCTTGAGTTACAACAACGCCGGCAGCTTTACCTTGCAATGCGGCATCAAATGAGGGAACTGGTACATCGGCAATCTCTGAGGCTTTCACTTTTGTGATGCTGCCCGTGAGGTCTTTCTTAATTGCAGAGCCATAGCCCACAACGACAACATCCTCAAGTCGCTGCACGTCGAGTCCCATAACAACATCAATTACTGATTTACCGGCAATGGGAACTTCTTTTTTTGCATAACCAATCAGGCTAAAGACAAGTACTTTGTCTGCATCGGTCGTTGCGATGGAATATTTACCATCTTTATCAGAAACAGCACCTTTTGTACCACCCTTTACACGAATGGTAACACCACGTAATGGACCTGCTTCGTCCTTAACCGTACCTGAGACCTGCGCGTAGATTTCTCCTGCGAAGGCAAACATAACACCAAACACGACCAATGCTGCCAAACGTGCAAAACGCACTGACGGCATGAGGAGGCGAGATGTTGATTGCTTAATAAGCGTATCAACAGTGTTCATAAAAGAACTCCTTGATTGAAATGAAAAAATATGGTTTCTGTGGTCGCTATTTGCCTCTCGAAGCAGCACTCTCGAAGCACTACCTCAGCACGTCTGTTACACACAGATAAACCGTAAGGATGTACAAAATTAAAATGATTGGTACCGGAAAATTTCCGCACACATTTATCACCAAATTTTTTTCAAAGAAATTTTAGTTGCACAAATTACTCAATTACCTGCACTTTGTCAAGAGGTCAATTTGTGAAGAAGACTTGCTTTACGGCACATAACTAAATTTCACATGAAACAATTGACCCTTTACTATCGTATCAGCACTGCAATGATTTTCTCAATAATGACTTAAATAAGCAAAAATCGCCATTTTGTATTGTTGTTATTTTAATTTGTACGAAAGCGATAGACTTTTTAAGGCATTAGAAATTGACACAGAATAAAAGGATATTTTTTGCTAAAAGTGTAAAAAAAACATCAAATTATTATTAATAGTGCAATTTTTTATCAACTTTCGGCTGAAAGGTTTTTTATTTCTTCGTTATAATGAACCTTGACGCCTACGTCTGGGGATTCTTTTCGGTTTATGCAACAGGTTTAAATTGTTCAAATGCCTGTGAGCAAGCATTACAATAATGAATTGAACGGCAGAGGGTCGGACCAAAGGGAGATTGAAGAGTTGTATGATGACTTCCGCAATATGGGCACGGGACATCTTCTAAGACGCTGAGTTCGATATATCCATCATGTTTGGGTGGCGGTGCAAATCCTGATTCATGTAAAATTGCTCTTCCCCGTTCTGAAATTTTGTTAGAATTCCATGGTTCCTCAAATGAAACTTTTACTTCGACCTCTGAAAATGGCATTGATGCGACACGTTCGCGTATAGCATCTTGCATATAATGTATTGCCGGACACCCAGAAAACGTTGGTGTCATCGTAATAGAGGCTTTGTTTTGGTCATCGACCTTGACGTGAGTGATTACTCCTAAATCAACCACCGAAAGACGTGGTATTTCGGGGTCGGCTACGTCATGGAGTGCCTGCCAGATGGCTGCCTCCTGTACTTCATTTTGGGTAATCATAGTATTTTCTTGAAATGGTTTTACCACTCTGCCGTGGGGTCAACAGCAAAGACCTCCGACATTTCTTCCAAAAGTGGCGATAAATGTTCGGTATGATACCCTTTTCTCCCGCCAAGAGCGGCTTCTGCATTGGCGCTTACAGTCAATCCGGCTTGTTCAAGAATCGGTGTAATTGTTTCTAACCAACTCTTTTCTAGCAATGCTTCTCCAGCAAAAATTCCCTCTTGCGCAAGCACTTCTTCAAATTCAGATGGCTCGAAAATTCCCAGAGCAAGCGGATATACCTCATTCAATGCCGATTGCATTCTGAAATGCGCCTCTTCGCTTCCACGAGATAATTGACGAATAAAAGCATTTGCGTGCATGGTGTGGTATGTTATTTCACCTTTGATTTTGCGGGCAAGCTGCGCAAGTGGCTCAAACGAAGAACCGACAAGCATTTCAAAACGAAGGCGGTCAGCAGTATCGAAGAGGAAATGCCGCACGAGGGCTATGTCATATTCTTGCGTCGGAATTTCAACTAAATGACAACATTTGAATTGTCCTTCGGGACGCATAAAGGCAAGCGTATCGGCATCCGGCTCTCCTAAGTGTTCATGTAAAATGCTGTAGAGCGAGAGCGCATGACCGAGTTTATCCTGTGCAATAGAAGCAAAGGCAATATCTTCCTCTAAGACCGGTCCGATGCCGACCCACTCAGAGTTACGATGACCAAGAATTAAGCAATCATCAGCCATTCGGAACAGAAGGTCTTTGATGGCTGTGCGAGAAGTGTCTTTGATTGGCATGATGACAATAAAAAATAGAACAAAATAACAATAAATCAGGGCTGTTGAGCTAAAAAGTCTTATCGTTTAACCGTTATTGTACGTGGCGTTACAAGGTTCAGTGTTATATAGCCAATTAAGCCATCAAGAAATGTTTCTTCATATACTGCAGTATAATTTGATGCACCTTTTGCCATTTTGTCAAGATCTATCGGACCTTGTCCGGGGATAAGACCAAAAACAAAAAACCATGCTTTTGTGGTTTCTTCGTTTTGAGCTGCTTCAGTTTGACTACGAGACGGAGCACCATTACCAACGACGATTTTTTGGGTAAAGCAACCAGATAGACCGATTGTTAAGACACTGCACAGCAACAGCACAAAAAAGGTGCTTTTGAAATGTTGATTTTTCATTGGATTAGAAAATAATTGCTAGAAATAATGAATTTTTACAATACACTACCGACGCACGACTACTGTTTCTGGTCCTACCAGACCATTTAAAATACTATAAATCAAACCGTCAACAAAAGTGCGTTGTGTTACAATAGTGTAGCTACTTGCACCTTTTGCCATTGCGGAGATATTTGTATTACTGACATTTGCTAATCCAAAAGCAACAAACCACGTTTGCGCAGTCTCTTCTTGTGTACCTTTTGCTCCGCCGCCTACTAAGAATGATTGCGTATAGCAGCCAGAACAAATAAGTGTAAGGAAACAAAATGCTATTACTGCGCCAGAGCGCACGAGAAGATGTTTCATATCAACTCCTAAATATAAGTGAATAAATCTATTGAGAAATAAATATCGAACCGATAGACGATTCAACAGCCCTGATTTCTTGTTGGAAAACGTTTGTTGGTATAATATAATCGCATTGCATCATGCTTTTATGCGCTTTGAAAAGAAGTTTGAAAGAAACACTTTGCTGGGTCCGAATCATATATTGTGTTATGAATATACCGTCTTTTCTGAACTCAGCAATTCCAAGTGATGTACTATCAATACCTGTTTTCATCTGTTTAGTGTAGTGTTTGCGTTGAAGCGATTCCGTTGAATCATTTTTAGGAAAACTAAGACGAGAAATAACTAGACTTGCTTTGCTATCCGGCTGAACATATACCGAGTGTATATTGAGTTGAATTGCTAATGAGTCATTGCTTGCATTGAAGGTTTCGACTTTTGAAGTTAGTGAACTTTTTAAGCTATCGGGAAGAGGTTTCCACGACTTAGGGATAGATACGCTCAACTTCTCGTCAATAATATTGAGCGAGTCTTTGAGTAACTGACGGTTCACCGTGAATGTCATTCTTTCTACTGTGCTAGTAGGCTCTTTCTGTTTGGTTGTTTTGCCGCAGTTTGTTAGAAAAATACAAAATAACAATATAAAAATTCTGATTTGGCTCATAATTATTGCTGTTGTAATTAAACCTCAAGTTTAAAGCTGATATTCTTGGGGATTGAGCGCTGCCTGTTCCCGCAGCAAATATTCTTCAGGGGTATAGAATAGGGCTTCATCGAAAGGTAATTCTTCTGTTGTTCGGAATCGTCTAAGGTAGATATCGATAGATATTGATATCATAACGTCTCCGAAAGAAGGGAATTATTCTTGTTCTTGAGAAGATACAGTTTCTTGAGAAGGTAAGTCGCTGGAATGCTCTTTTTTGAAGCGATCAATTTTATCGCGCACCTTCCAAATAGTGGCATTACGATATTCTTTTTCTGGAGCATTTGCTGTTGTGTACAATTCAGCATCTTCGTTGGTCGTAAAAATATCTGTTGTTCGCGCAACCCAGAGACTTGTTGTTGTCATACGTCGCCCAAACTGTTCTTTGGCGAATAAATAAGCCATTTCAGCATTTGGCGCATGGACTGAGCCGACATGAATATGACGAGCTCCGGTCTTTGCTTGATGAAAAACTTCATATGTCTCGAAAAGCTCATTGCTTGTGAGGTGGGACATCTCAGGCTGTTCGCTTAATAGCGCACGGGTAATACGTGGGTCGAGGGATTGAATAACTTTCATGGTTCAACAATGATATTTAAGAACACAAGATTTATGGGTTTGCAGCTGCAATAAGTCGTACAATAGAACCAATAGAAGGTTCTATCCGTTCCATATCAGCTTGAATACTATTGCGCCGAATAGTGTAGTCAAATTGCAGAAGTTGATTTTTTTTCGTTGCCGGAAAAACAATTCGGAAAATACCGCTCTCAGATTCTTGTATAAAAAACTGAGTCATCGGAATTTCACGGTTTTTGAACGAGGTCGTTGTAATTGTTGCCGGAGTAAAGCGCTGCTTATTCAATGCCTCGTATTTTTCAATGTACTGTTCTAGCGTCTGGGCAGTGCTAAACTTTACCAATGATACGACAAGACTATTTTTTCCATTACTGTACGAATGGAGAGGAGAAATTGTAATTTCCGGCGACGAGTATTCGGTAAATTTTCGTGAAATATCATTCATTGGTAGCGTTGAGTAGGGTATTGCTTGATATGTACGCGGAGGACCAAAACTGATACCTTGTTCCGTATCATTTGTAATAGATTCTAGTTTATCCCCTCGCACATCAAAAGCAATGGGGTCTTTAGCCTCTTTTGTTATGAATTTTTCCATGCCGCTTTTACCGCTAGTCGCATCATTTGCTTTTACTGAAGCTGATGTTGCGTTTGGAGTTTGAATGCCGCTCTGCACACCGCCGCTAGTTGGTGTGTTAGTTTGTGCAGTTTGATTCTTGTTGTTACAGGAAGAACATGCTGCTATTGTAAATGATGTTATAAAGATACAAAGTGTTCTAAAGAGAAATGTGGTCATAACAGGTTTTATCGTGATTAAATAAAGAAACGGTAGTCATTCTTACAAATGTACGGGGAAAATACGTCTTGAAAAAACGTTTTACGCAAGTCTGAATTGTGGATTGCATTTTATGATTGGATTTAAGAGTTTTTAAAGTTTTCCCTGTTTTAAGAGTTTTAGGTGCTTCAAAGTTGTTGTAAAATATGTGCTTATGTGTTTGAAAATACACGTTTACAGGCTATAATATCCCCGTTTTCAGGAGTGAACAGCCCCATTTTCAGGATGAAAAAGCATCGTTCGCAGGTTGTAAAATCACCAAATACAGGAGAAAAGTGTCCCGACTCTGAGCCTGTAAACGGGGATAAGTACTTTTTGAAAAGATACAGTGTGCTTTGAAATGAGATTTTACACTTGATTTTGTGGAAAACCCTTGCTTGCATCCCCATTTACAGGATGTCTAAGTACATTATCCTCCCCGTTTACAGGCTATGAAATTCAAATATTTCGATTCCTCCCCATTTACAGGAGATTTTTTTGATTTCACATCCCCATTTACAGGATATTGTGGACACGAAAAATCCCCGTTTACAGGCTATAGATTTGGAGCAGTACCTTTGCATATCCCCATTTACAGGGAATTATTCGCGTGCACAATTTTATTCCCATGTAATATCCAGTGAAAAATCCCCATTTACAGGATACTTCCTGTTTCGTGAATAGCACTTGCGTAAATATTAAGCTATGCCAGCAGCGTCAAGAAGGTAAACCGCTTTTTCAGTCGAATAAATGCCTATGGGTATCATCCCCATTTACAGGAAAAAATTATCTGAATTCGGCACAGTCGGATCTCGATTTTGCACAAACATCCCCGTTTACAGGGGAGAAAATGTATGCCCCACAACCTTTTTCTTTTCTTAACTCCGATGATTGTGTACATTACACTCCCAAGAAAAAAAGTTATCCACATTGTTTGTATTTAGCTAAATAAATGTTATGGAAGCTGTTACGCCAATTATGTCGAGCGCCCCGATTCGGCTTTCGAAGCGCAAACGTGAGGTAATGAAGCATAGCTCGGCTGTGCAGATTACAAACAGTATTACTCTTTTACAGCGCCGCGCATGGAATGTTCTCCTTGCCCGTGCGTTTGATGAGTTGGGTAATAGCGACCGTTACCAAATTCGTGTCCGCGACCTTGTGGAAATGCTGGACTACCACAGTAACGACGATGCGTATTTGAAAGAAGCACTGGAAAAGCTCACCACAACGGCTGTGCGCTGGAACATCCTGCGCAAGGACAAAAGTGAATGGGGGGTTTTCCCGCTCTTAGCTGGTGCTGTGATTAAGCAAGGTGTTCTCACATATGCTTTTAGTCCGTTTTTGAAAGAACGCTTGCGCAATCCAAGAATGTATGCGCGTATAAGCCTCTCTCTCCAAAATAAATTTCAGTCCAAACACGCGCTTGCATTGTACGAACTCTGCCTTGATTATTTCGATTTTGAGCGCTCTTACGGTGAAACTCCGCTTATCTCAGTCGGTGAGTTCCGCGAATTGATGGGCGTAGATGCTGACGAGTACCCGGCGTTTGCGCGGCTCAATGAAAAGGTTATCAAAAAAGCAGTGAATGAAATCAATGAATTGTCCGATCTCTTTGTGACAGTGCGCTATGAAAGATTTCAACGAAAAATTGATGCAATAAAATTCTGCATTAACCGCAAAACAGAGATTGCTCTACCCTTCAACGACGGAAGCCTCGAAATTGTTACCGAAATTCGGTCGCTTGCTGAGTATGACCTCTTTTTTAATCGGCTCGGAGAGGAATTGCAAGCGAAGATTATGCGTCAGGCATTTGAGGAGCTGCCGGACTTTGTAAAAGAATATCAAAGCCCTGAAGCACCCGATTATGAAAATAAAACAACGGAAGTTCTTTTGCGGCAATTTCGCAATAAAATCCTCGACGAAATGATAAAGCCTACGGACGTTGAGCGTTCTCCGCGAAAAAGTGCTCCAAAATCAAGCAAGTCTCGAACAATGCCTAACGTCACTCTGTAATGATGACTAGCGAACTACACCAGTCTGTGGGGAGATATCTCCATGATGAAAATCAGCGACCCGCTATTCGTATAGATTGCAATGGGATGTGGTATTATCGAGATGAGCCGATAGAGCGGGAGTATTTGGTAGCGCTTTTCTATACCATTTTGAATAAACAGGCTGATGGCTGTTACTGCCTGACAACTCCTGTTGAAAATGTTAAAATTGATGTTGATGATGTCCCGTATTCTGTCATTAGTGTTAGTGCCGATGCTGACGGAAATCTTTGGTGTACGCTGAATATCCTCGGTTCACGTGTTCCCATCAACGAAGAGCATACGCCGCGCTTGAGCAAGGAAAATATTGTCTATGTACCACTACAAACACCGAAGGGTATGCAGACCGAGGCACGTTTCACTCGTAGTGCATATTTACAATTTGCAGAGTACCTCGTGCAGTACGACGAGCAGATGTACACATTCGAGAGTTTTGGGCAAATATTTGCTTTGGAAGTGCCTTAAAATAAGACTTCCTACCGATAATAGAAGTCTATAAGCGAAAAAAAAAACTTGGTCTTTTGTGTAACTCCACGTACATTGCGTGTGTTTTTACAATTAACCAATGTTTTTTAACACAGTTCGCTTCCCACAATGCAAATCCACGTTTCACCCCTTCGCACATTCTCACTGGCACTGGCACTTTGTCTGATTGCTTTTGTTGCAAGTTGCTGCACGCAAAATTCCGTTACAAATGGTACGCAAGGCACTCTTACGCCGCTCATTGTCTCGAATCTACGCCCCGATTCCCTTTCCGTTATTTACTTTTCTTTTGACCGAGATTCCGTCGTACCTGCCAGTCGTGCTGCAACCGATGAGTGGGATATACGCTTGCCTTTTCTCAATGAATTTTCACGCTCGGTAGATATTTTGCTTAATTCAGGTAACGTAAATCCGAACGGAAAAACAATTGGAATTGTTGTGGACTCTACTTTTGACCTCCTGACAACAGCGCCCATGGATTCACAGCTCCAAACAGAGGACACCGCCTCGTCTCGGCGCATTGTTTCGATTGACCTTTTCGGAAAAGGCATGTTCAACTATAATAGTTCGCAGCGTACTATTATTCCGAATCCACAAAAAACCTTGGTTCTGAAGACACGCTCTGGAAATTACGTGAAAGTTCAATTTGTGAATCTCTACAAAGATGCAGCCGCTTCGCCAACGCAGTTCACCCCGCTTGGGTACTACCGTTTGCGTTATGTGAAAAATACTACGCGGACATTGAAATAAAATGTAAAAGGCATTTTTGCGCTTGCGTATTCGCTTAAAGCGAAAAAAGTGAACGCAATTGAACTTTTTTCTGTAATTTTGTGTTTACCAACGTACAAACAAACACAAGTATTTATCAACCTTTCAGAACGCAACTACTATGTACGGAAGCGCATTTGTTGGCGATATGCCAACTTCGACTGAGCAGTATCAGGACGACCCAATACTTCTCGCTGAATTTGAAGCAAAAATTGAGCGCGGCGACAAAATCGAGCCGCACGACTGGATGCCTTGCGAGTATCGCCGTCAGCTTATTCGGATGATAGAACAACATGCGCACTCTGAGATTATAGGTGCTCTACCGGAAGGCACCTGGATTACCCGTGCTCCCGGCTTCAAGCGGAAACTGGCTCTTTTGGCAAAAGTTCAGGATGAAGTAGGACACGCCCAACTTCTCTACAATGCCGCTGAAACGCTTGGAAAATCGCGTGAAGATATGCTCAATGATCTCATCTCCGGCAAATCAAAATATTCCAATGTATTCAACTACCCTACGCCAACATGGGCAGATTCTGCTGTTATTGCGTGGCTTGTGGATGCGGGAGCTATCGTGAATCAAGTGATTAACTCTAAAGGTTCGTACGGACCCTACTGTCGGGCATTGGAACGCATTTGTCAAGAAGAATCCTTCCATTTGAAGTATGGCTACGAAAACGCCGTTACGCTTGCCACAGGCACAAAAGTACAGCGTCAAATGCTCCAAGAAGCGCTTAATCGCTGGTGGTCGCCAATGATGCACTTTTTTGGTCCGCCCGATAAAGCGTCTGTCCATACTGAAAAACTTATGAAATGGAAAGTCAAACTTGCGAGCAATGATGATATGCGCCAGCAATTTCTGAATATGTACATTCCGAAAATTTGGGAACTTGGGCTTACCATTCCCGACCCCGCTCTGCGCAAGAACACCGAAACAAACAAATGGGAATACACCGAACCCGACTGGAGCGAGTTTATGCGCGTCGTGAACGGCGACGGACCGTGCAATAAAGAACGCCTTGCTGTACGCAATATGGCTCACGAAAAAGGTAAATGGGTACGCGCAGCGCTCATGAAGCCAAGCGCGAAAGTGGTTGCACCACTCAGCTAATAATCCTCCAAACAGAATCTATGAAAAACGCTACGTCAGGCAAGAGACGTGGCGTTTTTCGTTTTGGACTCATGTCACATTGCAGAACATAAAGCCTACAATAACAAAAACATCACCAAACTCACCGCCACAAGCCCCGCCGCAATTTGCTTCAAGATGTTTTTGTTGAAAAGCAAGCCCGCCCAAAAACATCCTCCTGCCAGAACAAGCAAACCAAACTCCACATACCGAAAGCGAAAAGGCTTTGATGCGGACTTGTCGGGGACTTCACGAGAAATGACCAATCCACGAAGTCGGCTGCGGCTTTCAAAGCCGATGCTGTCAATGCTTGTTAGGCGTATAAAGTATGTTCCTTCGGGTAAATTCACCTCGGCGCTTTGTGTCTTGCGGATTTGGTTATAGACCAGTTCCGTAAATTCAATGTTCGCAGCAATTTCAAGCCGTGCAGTTAAGCCTCCGTTTGACCAACGAAACGACACCACTCCGGATTCGGTAGGCGTGATGCGCTCCGCAGGCTCAAGTAGTTCGGGCATGGTTGGTAATCGCTTCGGTGTGCGGGAATCCTCTGAGCTATCCCCAACGATAATGCCATATTCTTCGCCTACTTCCAGAGTTTGTCCAGTTCGAGGGTCATTTGCTGTTACTTTTACATTCGCGCGACCTTCCAGAACGGAAATAATAGAGCGTTCGCGTGCATCCACTCGCACTTTTGCTGAAGCATTCTGCGACGATGTATTGAAGCCAACTTCAGAGACTTTTGTGCGAATAGAAAAAGTATCTTGCGCCCGCATTTCTCGGAGTTTCAGTGAAAGATTTCCTTTCGTTAGCTCTATGTTTTTTGCAATGGCATCTGCCCCCTTCGTGCTTGAAGTTCCGCCACCTAGGGTTGGAGCAGAATCAAAACCGTAAATCATCAGCAAAGCATCGTCCGAAACGTGAAGCACGCTATTATTCCGAAAGGTAATGTCTGCGCGTGCGCCTTCAAGCGTTGAGACTTTAAAGGCTTCGTAAAGTGGCTGGTCAATTACTGCCTCTTGCCAATCGCCCTCCCATGCCGGCATGACGCGCACAGGCGGTTTGAGCATGGTGATTCGTGCTTCCGGTGGAAGTGCTTTCCCGTCGGGTGAAGCAAGAAGTTTTCCCGAAAAGGCGCTGAGTCCGATAATTTCGACGCGGCGATTTTTCGTTCGACCGCTTTCGTCGTTGTTGCTTGCAATGGGCAACTGTGAGCCGTAGCCTCGAGTGCGCATACGGCTGGAAGCAATTCCGCTCATCACCAAAAATTCTCTCACCGCTTCTGCCCTTCCAAGCGAAAGCGCCACGTTTTGCTGCTCACTCCCGATATTGTCCGCATGACCGCCGATTTCTATGTTTAGCCGCTCACGTTTTTTCAAGAATTCCGCTAAACGTGCGAACGCGGAGCGCTGAGAATCTTCGATGACTGCACTGCCTTGCTTGAAAGTAGCATCGGTGATAATGATTTTTTTGCCCGGACTGAGATTGTAGTCTTCTTGGGCGAATACTTGGAGCGCCAGCACAATTGAAAATAACAAAACCAGCAAGGGTAAGTCGTATGTTTTCTGAATTCTCATAAATATTTTCCTGAACTCCTAGAATGACAAAGAATGTCCCACAATAGTTAAACCGGAAGCCGAAACCAAAACGTCGAGCCTTCGCCCAAGCGGCTTTCTACGCCTACTTCGCCGCCGTGCTGCTCAATAATCTGTTTGACAAAAGCCAGACCCAGACCGGTGCCCGATTCATTTTTGATACGCTTATCATCGTTTGCACGAAAAAATTTTGTGAAGAGTTTTTTTTGAGATGAAGCCGAGATTCCGTAGCCTTCGTCGGTAACAAGAACACGAATAGCTCCTTTTTCGTTACGAATTTCTGCAATAATCGGTTTTTCCGGCAGCGAGTATTTGATTGCGTTGCTGATAAGATTGACCAACACTTGTACGAGCAAATCAGGGTCGCCCTTTGCCGTAAGAATCTCATCCGGAAGCCGAGTTTCAATACGCATGGATTTTTTAGCAGCAAGCGGGGCATTTGTTTTTATTGCGGTGCGAATAACGTCGTCAAGCTTCACCGGCACGTGCCGAATATCTGTTTTGCCTGATTCCAAGCGGCTCAGGTCAAGAAATTTATTGATGATGTCTGCTAGCTTACGGCTCTGCGAAGCAATAGTCCTCCCATATTCTACCGTCTCCTCTGCATCCAAAATCCCCTCCCCGATGAGTTCTGCCAATCCATAAATACTATTGAGCGGCGATCGTAACTCATGCGCCACCACTGCCACAAGCTCCGTTTTGAGCCTATCGGTTTCTACTTCGCGCGTCACATCTCTCAGTAGAAAAAGAAATGCCGTTGGCGATGGTTGTGTGTGAGCCGAATCGCCTTCGGGATTATATTCGGGGTGAGAATCTGGACGAGGTATTTCAGCGAAAATCTTAATGAGCGAGCCACGAACAATGCGCTCGTTCAATTCCGTGCTTGTCTTGACGGTGAACTCGCAATGACTCACTGTGTCAGTGCTGGCGGCAAGTTTTTGTACGGTACTACGCACTTCGCCCACGCCGCTACCGTTTGTTGTAAGTACATCAATACTTCTTCCTTCGCTTGCACTATCCACACCAAACCACGCGCCGAAAATGCTATTGACAATCACGATTTTTTGATCGCTGTCCAAAAGCAGAATACCGTCGTTTGCTTGCCGCACTACCGTTTCGAGTTTATGCCGCTCGGAAATGATTTGATGAATGTTGAGCCGTTGATATTTACCAAGCTCCGTGGCAACGTGATTGAAAGTGGCGTAGAGCAGACCAAATTCATCAGTGCGTTCAGTGGGCATCCTGAGTGAGAAATCCTGCAGCGCAAGGACAGAAGACGCTTCCACGAGACGTTGCACCGGTTTCGAGAATTGACGTGCCAAAATAATACACGCAAGTCCCGCAAGAAAGGCGCACCCCAAAGTCCAGAGAATTGCATTGCGGCGCATGACGGACAGTCCGCGATAGGCAAGCGACTGTGGTTCTTCCACAACAATCACCATGCGCAAAAGCGGCATAAAGAGTGCTACACCAAGCATTGGTTCGTCGTTCGCAGCCGTATATTCTTGCACTGCGCCGACGTATTCCGACAGACCATTTTGGAAGGTGGTCGTCGCAAAAATATCTTTGCCGCGCAAGGATTCACCACGCTCCACGCGCTTGCGGTCGGTATGCGCCAGTACGCGGAGCGTTGAATCTACAATTGTTACTCGTCCGCCCGCTCCGGCAAACATTTGCGATGAAATATTTTCCGCCAGAGAGCACAAGTACTCGCTTTCAAGCGCAACAACCACGAAGCCGATAATCGCCGAAGCAGACGTTGAGTTTTGTGCATTTTGATTCAACTGCGACTTCCATGCTGCGCAAATCGGCAGCACAGGGAGAGTTCCATCCAGAAGTACTTCCGGCGAACTCACTATGACCATTTGTGATTTGCTATATTCTCTTATTTTGTGTAGGTACGATTCAGGTAGTTTATTCGGAAGCGCGTTTTTGCGCTGCTTGGCGAGTATTTCCACTGCATTCCCTTGTGTGTCGTATATGCCAAGTGCATTCACATCGTCGGTGGTGGCAAGCATGGAGCGGACTGCTTCTATCGCCGAGCCTTCCTCAATTTTGCGATTGGCAAGCACAGTCGTAGCGCTGGAGAGCAGGTTTGATGCTGTTTCCACGCGGTGCATGAGCTTGTCTTGTACGCGCTCGGCGGTTGCGAAATAGTATTCTCGTGCCGTACTCTTTTGGCTTTGGAGAGCCGTTTGAATGCACAAATATCCAACAAGTGCGGTCGGTAGAATTGCCGCTGCCATAATTGTTAGCGTCAGTTTCGTCGTGAAGCGAGCTGTGAAGCGACTTGTGAAGTCGCCGAACGATTTGCCTGCTAACGGTGCATTGGGAGGCGAGATATTCATTCGTCATCCTCGCTTTCGTTGTCGGCGCTTCGTACTCGCTTTACAACCGGAAATTGTACACTAAAGATTGAACCTCGTTTGTCTGCTGGCGCAAAGTGTACACTTCCTCCAGCTGCTTCGGTGAGCTTTTTAACAATGAATAGCCCTAAGCCTGTGGAATCCTCGCCACCTGTGGGCTTTGCCGAAAGCGTGCCGAATTTAGTAAAAAGCCGCGAAGCCTCTTCCGGCGGAATGCCTACGCCTTCGTCCTGAACTGAAACCCGTGCGAAGTCTTCATTGCCGCTCACGTTCACTGAAACGGTTGTTTCGCGTGGCGAATACTTCAACGCATTGGAAATAAGATTGTCCAAAATTTGGCTGAGAATTTCTGCGTTGATGCGAATGGTTGCATTCGGGGCGTTATTGGCAAAGGTTGTGCTGATGCTCTTTTGCGCCGCCTGCGCTTCGTAGTTCGCCAGTACATCGGCAGCCGCAAAAACAAGATTGATGTTTTCGGCGGGAAGATGCAAAGGAGAATCGTCGTGGTTATCGCTGCCAGATAGTACCGCACCTTCTTCGATTGCATTTACGTCTAAAAGATTTTTAACCAGTCGAAACATTCTTTCAACGGCAAGCGTTATGTTGTCCAATGTTTCAGCAGATTTTTCCGGCGGAAGTGTGCCCGATTTGAGAGAGTCTGTAAGCCAGCGCACTGTGGCGAGAGGATTTTTGAGGTCGTGCGCTGCGATACCCATGAATTCGCTCTTCTCACGGTTAAGTTTTTCCAAAAGCTCATTGTTATTGCGCAGCGAATCGCGTGAGAACTTGAGATCCAGATGTGTCTTAACGCGCGTCAGAAGCTCGGTTGCGTGGAATGGTTTGATGACATAATCCACTGCTCCGGCATTAAAACCCTCCACAATAAAATCCATTTCGCTCCGAGCGGTAATGAAAATAACTGGGATTTCGCGCAAGTTTTCGTCTGCCTTCAAAATGCGACACACCTCAAATCCATCCATTTCCGGCATCTGAACGTCCAGCAAAATGAGATCGGGCAAAGGTGCATTATCCGCAATACATTTTTGGAGATAGTCAAGTGCCTCCGAACCGCTTGTTGCCTCACTGAGTGAGTAATGTTTCAAACGCAAGCGTCCCCGAAGTGCCTGCAAATTTTCCATCATATCGTCCACAATCAAAATGCACGGTGAACGCTCGGAAAGATTTGACGGTGCTGCTACTGAAGAATCGGTGTTGGAAACATTCATACTGCTGAAATGGTAGGTAAGGCGTTGGGAGATTAGGTAGTCTCTAGCTGTGATGTTTTGGGAGAAGACCCACTTTTAATGCAAACTGAACTGCTTCGGGGCGTGAGTTAATGCCGAGCTTTGAATACATATTGTTCAGGTGATTTTTCACCGTTCCCCGACTGATGTTGAGCGCTTCGGCTATTTCTTCATTGGACAGGTACAGCAAGCGTAAGACATTTTTTTCGGCAGAAGTAATTCCGGCGGTTGTCAGTGAGCGCTCTGCGTTCAGCATCCGTTTTGCTTCGGCGGGATTAAGCCAGAGGTCGTCGGGCTTCAAGAAGACTTGGCGCATAGCTGACAGAAAAGTGGTGCTTGATTCTTTTTTGGAAAGGTAACCGTTCGCCCCACTTGACAAAATGCTTTTGACCGGAGCATTTTCCATGCCGGTCATCACGAGTGCCCGCATTTGTTCGCTTGTGATTCCTTCTGCGCGTAGCGTTTGTATCACCTCAGAGCCGAGCATATCGGGTAATTGGAAATCAATGAGCAAGAAATTAGGAGCAGTATCGGTTTTTTGCAGCGAACGCACCCCTGAAAGTGCGTCCTGCCCGTTTGAAGCTGTCCCGACAACCCTAATAGCAGGCTCAGGCGGCAGCGTGGACGACGCAGTATCTTGTGCCATCCACGATTCCATGGCGTAGCGAATAAGTTCGTGGTCGTCCACAATAAAAAGACGTATTGACTCGGTTGTTTGCACGATAGCAAAAAATAAATGTGACAATGAAGCGCTCTTTTACGCCGCAAACAAACCATCAATAGACAAATACCGTTCGCCGGTATCATAGCAGAACGTCAGCACTCGTGCGCCTTTTGCTACTTCGGGTAATTTCTGTGCCACAGCCGCAAGCGAAGCGCCAGACGAAATGCCAACAAAAATTCCTTCTTCTTTTGCAGTACGCACGGCGTATTCAAAGGCAGCATCTTTCGAGACTTGTATGATGCCGTCAAGTGCTTCAGTGTGCAAATTTTTCGGTATAAACCCTGCACCAATACCTTGAATCGGGTGCGGCGATGGCTGACCACCGCTAATGACGGGCGAGAGCGCTGGTTCGACGGCGAATACTTTTAATTGAGGAAATTTTGCCTTAAGCGCTCCGGCACAACCGGTAATGTGACCGCCCGTGCCAACGCCGGTAATCAAGTAATCAAGTCCATCAGGAAAATCGGTGATGATTTCTTGTGCAGTTGTTTTGGCGTGAACGCGGATATTGGCTTCGTTTTCAAACTGCGACGGCATCCATGCTTTCGGAAGGTCGCGCACAAGTTCTTCTGCTTTGGCAATTGCGCCTTTCATTCCTTTTTCGCGAGGTGTCAGCTCGAAAGTTGCTCCATATGCCGCCATGATGCGTCGGCGCTCAATAGACATGGACTCCGGCATCACCAAAATCAATTTATAGCCCTTTACCGCAGCCACCATAGCCAGACCAATGCCTGTATTGCCGGAGGTTGGTTCAATAATAACGCTATCGTTGGTGAGTAGCCCTCGTTCCTCCGCATCTTCAATCATGGACAGCGCGATGCGGTCTTTGATGCTACCGCCCGGATTGGCACGTTCCAATTTCATCCAGACTTCTGCCGGTGGAGCGAAAAGATTGCGAATGCGCACGTGTGGCGTGTTGCCGATGGTTTCAAGGATGGATTGTGCTTTCATTTGAGACGCAAAATGTGTGAGGAAAAATGTTGAGAGTTTAATTTACTGAATTTTCTGAATAAGCCGAATTGAATTTCAACCATAATCTGAAGCGCTTCATATCACAAAGTCAAATGCGTCGGATTCCTGCATTTCGTAGCCCTTCCCTTCGGCAGACTGAATACGAATTTGGCTGGTATGATAGACGAGAGAATGAGCCGGAATACTCTGCGTGAGCCAGACGTTGCCGCCGATAACACTGTTTGCTCCGATGACTGTTTGCCCGCCAAGAATAGTTGCGTTGGAATAAATCACAACATTATCTTCAATCGTCGGATGGCGCTTGGTCTCGGCAAGGGATTTTTTGACACTGAGCGCACCCAACGTTACGCCCTGATAGATTTTCACATTGTTCCCAATCTTTGTTGTTTCGCCAATGACAATTCCCGTTCCGTGGTCAATGCAAAACCGCTCGCCAATGATTGCCCCGGGGTGAATGTCAATGCTGGTTGTGCTGTGCGCATATTCTGCCAGCAAGCGCGGGAAAAGAGGAATGTTTTGCCGATAAAATTCGTGTGCAATCCGATAGACCGCTGTGGCATGAAAGCCCGGATATGCCAGAATCACTTCTTCGATGCTCTCTGCGGCGGGGTCGCCTTGAAAAATGGACTCAGCATCAAGCCAGAGCATATCGTAAATCTGCGGCAGACGGTGAAAAAAAATCGCCGCAACATCCTCCACTTTTGATGCTATCTGCTTTTGGTACGGACTCAAGATGCGAATGAGCAAATGATACATTGATGCAAGTTGCGCTTCTGAATTTTCCTCGCAGCAATCCTCCTCAGAAGAAGCAAAATGCGGGAAAAGTGCTTGCAATATGCCCTCTGCAAACATTTTTGCATCCCCGCGTGTGGGAAGTGTATTTTGGTATTCCAGTGCCTTTTGAACAATAATTGGAACAATAGCAGAAAAATCTGGCAGCATAGCGAAGGAAGTGTTGAGTTTAGAAGGTTGAGTTTAAGTGCGAAGGAGAGTATTTGCTTGATTTGTTAGTCGCGTACTTGTCCGTTTCCGCGAGCAATCCATTTGTAGCTTGTGATTTCTCGCAGTGCCATCGGACCTCGTGCGTGGAGTTTTTGGGTAGAAATTCCGATTTCTGCTCCCATCTCAAATTGTCCGCCATCCGTGAACGCAGTCGAAGCATTGGCATAGACAACAGCAGCATCCACGCGGCGTAAAAACTCATCGCAAACCGCTTCATCTTCAGCAATGATGGCTTCACTATGTTTGGAACTGTACGTTGCTATGTGTTCTAATGCTGATTTCAAGCCACTTACTGTTTTGATACTCATTTTGTAATCCAGAAATTCCGTACCGAAATGCTTCTCTTCTGCCTGTGCAAGCAACGTTTCGGGGTAATGTCTCACAAGGCTCTCAAATGCTTGGCTATCAGCAAAAATTTGAACATTTTTTGAGATAAGTTTCTCGACTAAACGAGGAAGGTCTGCAAGTCGGTCTTTGTGGACAAGGAGCGTGTCGAGCGCGTTGCAAACACTCACGCGGCGTGTCTTTGCATTAAAGATTATTGCAGACCCTTTCTCAAGGTTGCCGCTTGCGTCGAAGTACGTGTGTACAATGCCTGCACCGGTTTCGATGACAGGTACTCGTGAATTTTGTCGCACAAAATCAATCAATCCCTGCGACCCGCGAGGAATGATAACATCGATCAAGCCCACAGCATTCAGTATCTGGGTGGTGGATTCACGGTCGGGCGGCATGAGTACAAGCGCTTCTTCGGGCAGACCGTGAGCAGTCAGCACTGAGCGAACAGTTTCTTCCAGCGCAATGTTGGAAAATTGTGCATCGCTTCCTCCTTTGAGAACGCAAGCGCTTCCGGCTTTGAAGCAGAGTGCGAGTGCATCCAGCGTAACATTTGGTCGCGCTTCGTATATGATTCCGATAACTCCCATCGGCACAGAAATTTTTTTCAAGGCAATACCATTTGCCAGCACTTTCTCTTCACTGACAATACCAAGCGGTGAGGGCAGCCGTGCTACCGAGCGCATATCGTGGGCAATAGATGTAATGCGGCTTTCGGTGAGCATGAGGCGGTCATATTTTGGGTTGCTCGTGTCCATTCTTTCCAAATCGCGTTTGTTTTCTTGTACCAGCGCACTTGCAGAATCTTCAACACGGTCAGCCATTTCAAGAATAATCGCCGCACGTTCCGCATCGGAGAGTTGAGCAATGGCAGCGCTTGCAGCTTGTGCTTTGCGGAGACGGCTATAAATATCAGTCATTATGGGGGAGATTAGTTGGATCGAAAAATAGTGCTTCAAAAATTTTTTTCAAAACTATTGCTTGAGAAACTACTGCTTCAAAAACAGATAATCGTAATGGATAAGCGGCTTTTGGTTTGTTTGCCCGATAAGCTCTCGTGCGCGAGTGTCGTTGTACTGTGCCATCCCGTAGCCGAGTGCTTGCCCTGAAGCCGAACCGTCGTCACGAACGAGGCGCACAATATCACCCTTTTCAAAATCACCATCGATGCGCGTTACGCCAACAGGCAGAACGCTTACCGCTTTATCCGAAGCACCAAGCGCACTGGCAGCGCCGTCATTGATAAAAACCGTTCCTTTTTCATACCCTTCGGCGTGGGCAACCCAGCGCTTGATACTCGAAGCACTCTTTTGTGGAAGAAACGTTGTGCCGACGGATTTACCGCCTGCAATATCCATCAAAATATGAGGCGTTTTGCCATTGGCAATACGAACCGTAATGCCCACCAGTGAGAGTTTATGAGCAATTCCGGCTTTGGTGAGCATACCGCCACGCCCGAAAGACGATTTTTCGGGTGCAATAAAACTTTCTACCTTCAGCTTGCGCGTGTCAATGGTAGAAATGAGTTTTGATGAGGGATTACTTGGATTACCGTCAAAAACACCATCCACATTGGTCAAGATAACTAAAGCATTTGCTTGAATCATGGAGGAGAGTAGCCCCGAAAGCTCATCGTTGTCGGTGAACATCAGCTCTGTTACCGACACCACGTCATTTTCGTTCACAATCGGCACAATTCCTTGCGCAAGCAAACCCTCCAGACAGTTTTGCATATTCAAGTAATGACGACGATCACGGAAATCTTCTTTGGTAACGAGCACCTGAGCGCACAGGAGATTATGCTTCTCAAAAAGATCTGCGTAAATGTTCATAAGCCGCACTTGCCCGACGGCAGCGAGAACCTGCCGCGAAGTAACCGTCGGCGTTTTTTCGGGTAGCCGCACTACTGAACGCCCTGAGCCAACTGCCCCGGATGAGACCAACACAACCTGTATTCCCTGCGCCTTGAGTGCAGCAATATCTGCCACGAGCCTCTCCATGACGGCGGGGTCGAGAAGTCCGTTGTCCTCGGAAAGAACATTTGTTCCGACTTTGATAACGATTTTTTGATAGAGCGCTTGCATAAAGAATTCGGCTAGTTGCTACGGTTTGAAAAGAACTACAAATCTACAATTTCTTCAGATTTGTTATCGGGATATTTTTACCGCGTGCTAGCCGAAATAGGGTTGATGATACGAAGCGAGGAACATCGGAGGGGGAGACGATGATTTTAGGATGTTCAGAATTGTGCGATGCTGCTGTTAATGGCTGCTTCACTCGCTCCTGAGCGAATGCACCGGATTCGCCTTCGCTGCCCGCCATGACTGAGCAGTAACAGTTCCGAGGGCAATCAATAGCGCCATCGAAGCAGAAATCGCAAAAACTCCGACACCCAATTCCACCCGATACGCAAAGTCCTGAAGCCATTTTCCCGCCAACCAATACGCTAACGGCGAAGCGATAAGAATTGCGATTACGACAAGTTTCAAGAAATCTTTGCTGAGTAGCGCGATGATGTTTGCGACTGTCGCGCCCAGCACTTTGCGAATACCGATTTCTTTTGTGCGGCGCTCGACGGTAAACGCCGTCAAACTAAGCAATCCCAAGCACGCAATGAGAAGCGTCAAGCCGCCAAACACGCCGACGAAAGCCAACATACGCTGCTCTTTGCGATAGAGCGCATTCAAGTCGTCTTCTAAAAATGTATATTCAAACGGCAATCCGCCTAATGACGAGCCTTTGTCCATTTCGGCAGCTACTCCATTCCAAACACGTTCCATCTCAGCGAGAGTACGGGAATAATCACTTCCTGCAGCAAGCCGTACCGCCAAATACTGAAAAGGGATTTCGCCCACTATGCCGCCCGCACCATTTTCCTCAAAAGCCGACCGAAACATGATGGGTTCGATAGGTTCATGGACGGAGTTAAAATGAAAATCATCCACGACACCGATAATTTCTCGCCCTGCTTTTACTGTGCCAATTGGCTCTTTCAAGTTCCAGCGCCGCACAAATGCTTGATTGACGACAATTTTCCTAATATTCTCAGTGGGCTTATTAGTTATCCATCGCCCCTTCGTCAGATGCAGACCCATTGCAGCAAGATACTCTTCGTCAATGTACATCTCCCACTGAATTGAAATTTTGTCTTGTGGAGATTTTGTCGGTAAAAAGTAACCGGAGACATCCTGAGAAAGTTTGCTTGTGCAACTTCCAACAGCAGCAACGCCCCGCACTTGTTTGAAGGCGGACTGCAGAGGTTCGGCGTTTTTCCCGACTGTATTGCTCCGCAGTTTTACCATCACTAAATGCTCTTTATCGAAGCCCAAATTTTTAGCGCGAATGAACCAGAGTTGCTGCGCCATGACAATAATGCCAATCATCAAAACAATTGAAACGCTAAACTGTGCCATGACCAACAATTTTCGGAAGACGTTCGCAGAAAAGATGCTCCGAATGGGCGACGAACTGCTCAGAAACGGCAGATGCGTTCGCAAGACCGTCATGGGCGAGAAGCGCGACAGATAAAGCGCCGGATACAAACCACACAGCAAGACCAACACACCAAACAAGGCGGCAATGACACCAACAAAAAAATATGGTGAGGAGGCAGCAACCATTACTAACGACAAGCGCAAACCCAAAAGTGCATTGAACTGCGGCAAAGAAAGTTCCACGAGAGCCAAGGCAAGCACGAGTGCGGCAAAGGTGAATAATATCGTTTCAATGAAAAACTGCCCGATGATGTGCGAACGACGAGCACCGAGCGTTTTTCGTACGCCTATCTCCCGCGAGCGAGTGCTTGCCCGTGCGGTCTGCATATTGATGTAATTGATACAGCCAACAAACAGCATTACAACAGCAATGGCAGACAGAATGAGAAGCTGCTGCACGTTACCACTGCGATAGGTTTCAGCAACTTCACGCCGCACGTTCTCTGCCATGCCAAGCGTATTCAAGTGAATATCGGTTAAGGGCTGTAAGCGAAACGTTTCGGTATCGTAGAGGTGCGAGTTTTTGTCTGTGTAGGAATTTGCGATGTGCCGAGCTTTTTCTTCCATAGCCCGCACGACTTTCGGAAGCACAGTGTCGGCTCCACTAGCACTACCACGCACTTTGAGGAACGTTTGAGCATACACGGAGTTCCACAAAACAGCTTCAGGATAAACTTTTCTCTCCTTTTGAAGAACAGATTCAAGTGGAATAATAAAATCCGCCTGAGCAAAGGTATTGCTTGGAAAGTCTTCCACAACAGCACCAATGCGATAATCGGTAAATTCGTCTTCCAGTGGATTGCCAAACTTTTCCATTTTTACGCTCAGAGTCTCCCCTACCACATCCGTTTTGCCAAAATACTTTTGTGCCGCCGAAGCCGTCAGCACAATATTGCTTGGCTCAGAAAGCGCATCGGCACGACCCGCAAGGACAGGAAAATGGAACATGGTGAGGAATCCGCTGTCGGCATGAGCAATGCGCTTTTCTTCACAAAACACCGTGGAGCCTTTGCGGACAAAAGCAGTTTTTCCATCTTCAAAGCGAGCACTCGACTCAATATCATTTGGGAAGGCTAATCGAAGCTCGTCTGCCATTTTTGCCGGGAGAGCTTGCGTTGTGATATGCTCGCTTTGACTGACCTTCACATTGCCAATGATGCGATACACTCTCTCTGCGTCTTGATGAAACGCATCGAAGGAATACTCATGGTGAACATAGAGAAGCATCAGCAGACAAGCCGCTACGCCGACCGACAAGCCGCCTACGTTGATGGCAGTGTACATGAGGTTCGCTCGGAGTGAACGAAGAGCGATTTTGAGATAGTTTTGGAGCATAGCTCACTTTGAAAAATGGAGGGAAAAGTGTAGTTTACTGTCACTGTTGTCCAACATTTTTTTGAAAAAATTTATGATAACTCGAGAAGAAGCACTTTTACTTATAGGAACAAACGCCCCCAAGCCGCATCAGCGCGTCATTAGTCGCCTTTTGACACATTTAGGCTATCAATATTACATCGTCGGTTCAATAGCACTTGAGCCACTTCCCGAAACGATGTTAGATGAAAGTCAAACTAGCGCTACGCCCGATATTATCTTATACGACAACATCTTAGAAGAAACACCTGTCATTATCGAAATAACTCATACCAACGGTGTTAAAAATGATATTCAAAAAGTTCGTCAACTTATTGATGAAACTGAATATGGTATAAAAGAAGGATTTGTGTACAATTACAAACGCAATGAATGGTATAAGTATAAGCGCGGTGTAGGCGCTATCACCGACCGACCTTCCTTTTGCGAAGCAATCAATCTTGATTTAGCTGCATTGCTTTGAGTTGTATCATTACTCACTCCGAAGCGCATTCACGGGATTGGAGCGTGCCGTGCGCCATGCTTGAGATGCCACCGTCACAAAGGCAATAACCACCGCCACTGCTCCAGCAAGTGCAAAGACCCACCACGAGCGTTCAATCCTGTACGCAAAGTCTTCTAACCATTTGCCAGCCAGCCAGTATGCAAGAGGAGTGGCTATACCAATGGCAAGCAAAACAAGTTTCAAAAAGTCTTTGGAAAGTAATCCGATAACACTCGCTACCGACGCGCCTAGCACTTTGCGAATACCAATTTCTTTTGTGCGCTGCTCGGTAGTGAATGCCGCCAAGCCAATAAGCCCCAAGCAAGCAATAATGACCGTCAGAATTGTTAAGCCGTTTAACAAAGCGGCAAACTCAAAATCTCTGCGGTACTGGCGTTGGAAAAAATCATCCAAAAAGACGACTTCAAAAGGATTGCCCGCAAATACGCGGTCGTAAACGGCTTGTATTTGCTTGAGAGTTTGCTGCATCGAAGCGTCGTTGGAGACATTCCCGCCCACGTGCTGTTGCAATTTAACCGAGAAAAATCCCCGCCCGGGAAAGACCGTAAAGATAAGCGGCTTGATACGCTCGTGGAGCGACGCTTGATGGAAATCTCGCACCACACCGATAATTTTCGCCGTTTTTGTCCAAGGAAATTTTAGACTTTCGCCAATAGCCTCGTTTGGACTACGAAAGCCAAGGAGTTTCAACGCTGTTTCGTTAATAATCAATGTTTGCGAGTTCGGCGAAAACTCCTCTTGCCGGAAGTTCCGACCCGCAAGAAAGGTCATCCCATAACTCGGCAAGTAATCGTAATCCACTCCTCCAACGTCGTAGGAATACGAGTGCGCGGGGTCATTGTCGTACAAGCGCTTAATTTGCCCACCGCCAAAGCTGCCTACCTGTGTTCCCGGAACTGCGGTGGATGCGGCAACAGAGCGGACTGCAGGCAACTGCAACACGGCATTCTTAAACGCAGTATAATTCATCGTGTAATCGCCGCTCGTTAGTGTCGGGGCGGTAATAATCATGGTCTTGGTCACATCGAATCCTAAATCTTTCTCGGCAACAAAGCGCAGTTGGCGATTCATCACGAGCGCTCCACCAATAAGCGCAATAGAAACCGCAAACTGCCCGACCACCAAAGCCTTGCGTACAAATTGCATCGTGAAACCCGCACGAAGATTGCCTTTCAGAGCAAGCGTGGGATTGGATGAGGAAAAGACTAAAGCCGGATAGAGACCCGAAACAACCGCACCCAAAAGAATCACGCCAAGGACAAGACTCCAGAAAAATGTATCCGACAGAGCCAGCGTCAATGAGCGTTCTGTAAAGGAGTTCAAAAGCGGTAGGCAAAGTTCCACCAATCCCAACGCTAATAAAAAAGCCACACCGCCCAGCAAAAATGGCTCGGCAAGAAACTCACGAATGAGCGAAGCACGGCTTGCGCCCATGATTTTACGGATGCTCATGTTTTTGGCACGCTCCGAAAACCGTGCTGTGGTGAGATTGATGTAATTCACATATACAATTATCACCAGCAAGAGCGCAATCACACCCAACGCCCATACTGCTTCAGCACTGGTTTCCGGGTCGGTTTTCGTATTGGACGTAATTTCCAGCGAGCGAATAGATTGGAGCGAAAACACCTCACGTGCGTTAGCACGGCGGAGATTCTCGCCTTCACTGCGGTCGCAGAGTTTACCGATAGTCGTAGCAACGGCTTCGGGCGAGGCATTGGGCTTGAGCAAAAGGTATGTTTGGTAGGCGTACCGATGCCAATTTGTCCGTAAGTCAGGTTTGGCGGCTTCGCACGTTGCGAAGGAAACAAGGAAATCAAACCGCAAACGCGAGTTCGGAGGCGGGTCTTGGACGACACCTGTTACTTCCCACATTTCATCACGCTCGAAATCAAGAAACTGCCCGACAGGATTTTCCGAACCGAAGTATTTATGCGCCATGGAGGCTGTCAGCACAACGGTATTGGGGCGCACAAGAGCATCCGAGCTTTTGCCACTCAGCATCGGAAACGAGAACATCGTTAGAAACGAAGCATCGGTATAAAAAATGTTCTCTTCTCGGAATTTCACGGGTTGAAGCGTGATTTTGGGTTGCGGAATACCTACCCAAAGCTCCGAATTGGTATTGCCTTTACCATCGTTTACCCGACGCATATTTCCGGGGTCGGTCATCCACTCGCCGTCAACGATGAATTTATACTCATATTTTCCTTTTGCAAGATTAGCAAATGTATGCGACCATTCATGCGCTTCACCGCTTTTACTATTGCTGACAAGCGCGATTTCATTGGCTTTCCAATTATTAAATGTTCCGGCAAGCATGACCTTTTGGGCGTTTTCAAAACCCTTCAAGCGAACGGTCACGGCTTCAGCAGTTTTTGGAGCAAGCATAGAATCTTGCTTCACGACTTTGACCACCGTTACGATACCGCTTCGGTGGAACATTCGCGCAGCATCTTGGACTTGGTCGTGGGCTTCGGCTTTTAGTTGCGGTGCTATTGCCGGATATGTGGCGGCGGTTTTGTATTGGGATTCTCCATTGACAAATCGCTCTTCATTCACTCGAAAAATACGCTCGGCGTTTTGATGAAAGTCGTCGTAATGCGCGTCATAGCGCACGTACAAGCCGATAACAAGAGCCGTCGCCAAGCTAATGGTCAGCCCAAAAAGCATAATAAACGTGATGAGCGGACGGCGGCGCAAGTTTCGGAGGGTATAGGTAAGATATTGCTGTATCATAGCACGATGCTGTTTAGTGGTGAATTGATTTGTTCTCTTGTCAGTGAGGGGAAATTCTGTGCCGTATGAATTCCATACCTACCGTTTCTTACGAAACGTAATAGCGATGCGGTCTTCATCCACGGGCGAATCTTGAAAAGTATCCCAATTCGCGTCGTATTCCGCAAGTATATCGCGAATGCAATTTGCCCGCGAAATTTTGGGAAAACCGTGGTCATGTAGATTAAAAAATTCCACAGGGTACTGAAAATCAAGCGTAGCGCCGTTGACCTTCACCGAAATTTCAACATTCTGATTTTCGGTTGGGCTTGGCAGATGGACAGAAAAAGCGTTCATTGTACAGGCTCCAAGTAGTTTTGTGAGAAAAAAATTTGTAGAAAAATATTCACAAGATAAAGTTATCCTACTCGCTCCTGAGCGATTGCACAGGATTTGCTCGCGCAGCGCTTATTGCTTGAGCAGCAACCGTCGCAAAAGCAATCAACATAGCAATTGCGCCTGCTGCGACAAACAATCCCGCACGAAGCTCTATTCTGTACGCAAAGTCTTGAAGCCATTTTCCTGCGAGCCAATACGCCGCTGGAGAAGCGAGTAGAATTGCTGCAAGAACAAGTTTCAAAAAGTCTTTGCTGAGAAGCCCTACAATACTAGCTATTGTCGCACCGAGTACTTTGCGAATGCCGATTTCTTTTGTCCGAACTTCGGCGGCAAATGCTGTCAATCCCAAAAGTCCTAAACAAGAAATAACAATTGCTAAGGCGGCAAAAACTGTTACAATCGCTCGTAGCTGCTCTTCGCGCTTGTAAACACTACTGAAGTCTTCGTCAAGAAAAGCGTACTCAAATGGTCGAGCTGGAACAATTTGTTTCCAAGCAGCCTCCAATGCTGTAAGCGCATTACGTGGATCTCCCGAATGTAATTTCACACTCAATGTACCAGAAAATTGTTTGTTGACATGGATGAGAAGCGGTTCGATTTCTTTGCGCAATGTTCCGACGTGGAAATCTTTCACCACCCCCACCACTCGCCCTTGCTTGTGAATCCACCAATTACTTGCTTTTTCACCTACCGAATACCCTATTTCATGTCCGATGGCGTTCTGCTCCCATTTCAACTTCCGTACGGCTGCTTCATTCAGCAAAAATGCTTCGCTTTCATCTGCTTCACTGTTGTTGATATTACGACCTTCCTTCAAGGATATGCCGTATAATGGGAGAAACCCTTCATCTATGCATAGCCATTTTATGTTGGGATCTTTGTCGCCGCTTGAAAGATATTTGAACTCTATTGGCATACTCATCAGGAGGTCGCTTTTGCCCGGGACAGCACTTGAGAGAGAAACTTCCTGCACATCGGAAACATTTCGGAAGGCAGCTTTTAGTGTTTCGCGTTTTTCGTAATCATCCGTGCCGCGCATTTGGACAACAACGACTTGCTGACGGTCAAAGCCCATATTTTTATTGTGGATAAAGCTCATTTGCTCGCTTACTACCAGTGTTCCGATAATCATCACAATCGAAAAAGAAAACTGAAGCACCACCAAAAGCGAGCGCAAAGAGATACGGGGCGACTTGCTGCTTGATGCTAGTGCTCCTCGCAGAGTTGTCACGGGCTTGAACGACGACAAAAACACAGCAGGATACATACCCGCAATAATACTTACGAGCACCACGATAATTCCAAGCCCGATAGGCAAAACAAAAGGATTTCCACCAAAAAGACTCAGTTGCTTATTAGTCAGGGAATTAAATGCAGGCAACGCAAGCTCTGCGGCAAATAATGCAATGATGAGCGCGACGATAGTCAGAAGCAGAGATTCACTCCAGAATTGTCCTGCAACTTGGAAGCGGCTCGCTCCCAGCGTCTTGCGTATGCCCACCTCCCGCGCTCGAGTGCTAAAGCGTGCCGTAGCAAGATTGGTGTAATTGATACAAGCCAGCAGTATAATTATGAAAGCAATTGCCGCCAAAAACGAAATGGTAGAAAATGCTTTTTCGTGGATAAGGTGGATGTCCGTGAGGGCTTGCAAACCCGGCACAACAGGCACATCTTTCATGTATTTATTTTTCATTTGCCAGAGGAGTGGCATTATCTCATCTGATGAGGCTTCTTCTCGCACAAGAATGTACGTTAGGAAAGGGTTCCAGAAAAAACTTTTGAAACCGTCGGGTAAGGCTATATCTCGCTTGACAGTTTCCATCGAACCCAGCATATCAAATTGTAAATGAGATGCTGAAGGAACATCGCGTATCACGCCGGTCACTCTAAAATCACGTTTGTTATCATACCGAATAAATTTTCCTACTGGATTTTCCTTGCCAAAATATCGCTTTGCTGCTGATTCGGAAAGAACGATAGTGAAAGGCTCCACCAGCGCCGTACGCGCATCGCCCTCTACAAGTGGAAAATCAAAAACTTCAAAAACATTCGCATCAGCAAATTTCAGGCGCTTTTCGTAAAACTTTGTTTCGCCGACGCTCATCAGCGTTTCAGTAGAATTTTCATAGAATCGTACTGCTGCTTCAATTTGCGGAATATCCGACGTCAGAGCTTCTGCCCAAGCGGGAGCAGTATTTGCAGGCACTTGACCATCGTTATTCCACTGCGTAAAACGGTAGATACGATCACGCTTGGAATGAAAACGGTCGTACGCAAGGTCATCGGCGATGTGCAAAACCATCAATAGTGAGCAAACAATACCCAAAGCAAGCCCCACAATATTGATAACAGCGTATGATTTTTGCCGAAGAAGGCTTCGGAATGCGATTTTGAGGTAATTGGTGAACATAGTGCTGCAAATGAAATGAATAGAATGTGAAATTACTCGCTCCTGAGTGACTGCACCGGATTCGATTGAGCAGCTCGCCATGACTGCCCTGCCACTGTCAGAAATGCTATCACCACCGACGCAGCAGCAGCAAGCGCGAACATCCACCACGACAACTCTACTCTGTATGCAAAGTCCCGAAGCCACGCACTCATACCGTACCAAGCGAGCGGCACTGCCACGACGATGGCGATACCAACCAATTTCAGGAAATCTTTAGAAAGAAGCCCAATAATACTTGCCACTGACGCACCCAGCACCTTACGTATGCCGATTTCTTTCATACGCTGCTCGGTAGTGAAAGAAGCAAGCGCAAATAGCCCTAAACAAGCAACCATAATTGCTAAACCTGTGAAAATACTTAATACCTTTGTCGTGCGCTGTTCAGTACGATACATTGCATTAAAATTCTCATCCATAAACGAATACGAAAAAGGCTTGCCGGGAGCAATCCGCTTCCAAATCGCTTGACATTGATTGACAATACTGCTTGCCTGCGCTCCACTAAACCGAATTGCGACTTTACCGTTGTAATGCCCCATCACGAGGGCAACACTTTGAATATTTTCTCGCAATGATGAAAAATGAAAATCTTGTATAACACCGATTACCGTAAAGGTAAGAACACTGTTCACGTCATCCGAATTGGCAAGAGTATAGATTTGCTTTCCAAGTGGCTCTTGCTGCCCAAAAAACTCACGCGCCAAGGACTCGTTAATGATAATGGCACTAGAATCTGAATGCATCGTTGCATCAAAGTCTCGTCCCCTGACAATATTCATTTTCATCGTACGCACAAAATCAGCATCAGTCGTCCAAGTTTGAATCAAAGCACTGTTTTCTTTATTTCTCTGCGTGGAGTTGCGCCAAAGTATTTGGCTGTGCCGCTCTGCATCAAAGGGCAAGCACCGTGCAACAGAAACACTTTTCACTCCCGAAAGTCCTTTAACTTCTTGCTTGAATGCGTTTACGCTACCATTGCTGCCCAATGCGCCAGGATCATCTATAACTAAAACTTGTTCTCGGTTGAAGCCTAAATCTTTACTTTGGATATATCGTAGTTGGCTGAACATAACCAATGTTCCGATAACGAGTATAATGGAAGCGGTAAATTGAAATACAACGAGACTACTTCTTAAAAATGTACCTCCGCTATTTTTCACCATTCCTTTCAAGATTTTCACTGGCTGGAATGCCGATAAAACAAGTGCTGGATACGTGCCGGCAAGCAAACCTACGCACAGGAACATTACTCCGACTGTTCCCCAGAAAGAAAGTATATGCAGATGCGTACCCGACAGTGCTTTGCCCGATAGCTGATTAAAAAAAGGAAGTGAAAGCTCCACAATGCCTAATGCCAAGACCATCGCAAAAAAAGTCAACAAGAAGGATTCAGCCAGAAATTGGATTATTAACTGTGAGCGCTGGGATCCAAGTGCTTTGCGAATACCAACTTCTTTTGCGCGGTTCGCCGCACGAGCGGTGGCAAGGTTCATAAAATTAACGCAGGCTATCAGTAAGACAAAAACAGCTACCCCTGCAAAAATCCAAACAAACTGTGCATTCCCATTGGGTTCAAATTCCCCAATCAAATGAGAATGAAGATGGATATTCAAAAGCGGTTGCAAGGAAAAGACAAAATAGTTTCCGGCGGAATGGAACTGACCGATATCCATATTCAATGCACTTTTGAGTTCAGGCGCAAAATAATGCTCCACAAATGGTGTGAGTTTTGATTCAAACGTCCTTGCATCCGCTCCTTTCTTTAGTAAAACATATGTCTGGAAGTTATTGCTCGCCCAAACAGTAGATTTACTTTCTACAAAACTTACCATTGAAATAAGTATATTACAGTGAAAATGCGAATTGCTTGGAAGCTGTTTCATTACAGCCCCGACGGAATAATTTATGCCCTGAATCTCAAAGGTCTTTCCAATCGGATTATCGCTTCCGAAATACTTTGTTGCGATTTCTTCCGTAAGTACAACAGTATTTGGCTTACCGAGGGCATGAAAGCCGTCGCCGTGGAGAACAGAAACGCTGAAAATGTGAAAAAAATCAGGGTCGGTATAATAAATATTCTCCTCCCGAAAAGTTCGATTACTACTTCTCACTTCAAGCGTACCTCGAAGTTTGAACCGCGTGGCGGCTTCTACTTCAGGAAAATCTTTCTTGAGTTGTGCAGCTAGTGGTGCGGCGGTAACAGCATAGTTAAACGTGCTTCCACTAAATCGAACATCATTGCGAATACGATAAATCCGTTCGGAATGTTCATTAAAACGGTCGAACATAAGTTCATCCTGCACAAAAAGCGTAAGCATCAAGCAGGATGCTATTCCAACACTAAACCCGAAGATGTTGATTGCGGAATAGGCTTTATTTCGCTCAATATTACGCAGCGCTGTTTTGAGATAATTTGCAAACATACTACTTCCGTGAAATAATTTTTGAAAATAAAAACTCACTCGCTTCTGAGTGACTGCACCGGATTCGATTGAGCAGCTCGCCATGACTGCCCTGCCACTGTCAGAAATGCTATCACCACCGACGCAGCAGCAGCAAGCGCGAACATCCACCACGACAACTCTACTCTGTATGCAAAGTCCCGAAGCCACGCACTCATACCGTACCAAGCGAGCGGCACTGCCACAACAATTGCAATGCCAACCAATTTCAGGAAATCTTTAGAAAGAAGCCCGATAATACTTGCCACTGACGCACCCAGCACCTTACGTATGCCGATTTCCTTTGTGCGCTGCTCGGCAGTGAAGGCTGCCAAACCAAACAAACCCAAGCACGCAATCGCTATTGCCAACGCCGTGAACACGCCTAAGATAGCACCAATACGCTGTTCGGATTTGTAAATTTCGCGGAAGGAATCATCCATAAATTTGTATTCAAACGGCTTTTGCGGCGAAAGGCGTTTCCACGTGCTTTCCACTTGCGCAAGCACTGATGCGGTCTCTGCGGCATTAAAGCGAATGACCGTTCCACCAAACTTTGTGCCGTAGAACATCACAAGCGGTTGAATTGTTTCGCGCAGAGATTCAAAATGAAAGTCCTTGACAACGCCGATGACTGTGTAAATTTCTTTTTTGCTCTCGTTTGGCGTTCGGACGGTTTTTCCAAGTGGATTTTCTGCGCCGTAGAACTTTTTCGCTGCTGTTTGGTTGATAATTACCCCTAGGGAATCGCTGGCAAAGGCAGTGCTAAAGTTCCGCCCTTGTACGATTTCCATACCGAGCGTCGGCACATAATCAGCATCCACATTCCACTGCTGCACGGCAGCACTCACATTATCTTTTCCGGTAAAAAGAATACTGTTATTACGCCATCCGCCCGTCGGCAGATAATTGCTCACCGTCGCATTTTTCACGCCCGTGATGCGTGACACTTCTTGTCGGAAGCGCAGTGCAGAGCCGTCCGGCAAGGTAACAGGATCATCCACCAGCAGGATTTGTTCGCGGTTAAAGCCAAGATTTTTTGTTTGAATAAATTGTAATTGATTGAAGATGACAAGCGTTCCGATAACAAGCGCGACTGAAGCCGTGAACTGCACCACCACAAGTGTTGAGCGCAAGGTCTTGTTTTTGCTGCCGCTTGATTTGTCCCCTTTCAGTACCTTCACCGGCTGAAATGCGGAGAGTACAAATGCCGGATATGCACCTGCCAGAAGGCTCACCACCACGAAAAGTACACTAATCATACCAATAAACTGCGGCGTGAGAAGCGTAGCGCGAAGTAATTCCTTGCCTGCTAGGTCGTTGAATGCCGGAAGCACTGCCTCGACGATGCAAAAGGCAAGTGTGAGTGCGCACATTACCATCAGCGACGACTCTGCCATAAACTGCGCCACGAGTTGCCCACGCTGGCTACCGAGCGTTTTGCGAATCCCGACTTCTTTGGCGCGATTGGCAGCGCGAGCCGTCGAAAGGTTCATAAAATTCACACAAGCTATGAGCAGCACAAATGCCGCCACGCCCGAAAACACCCACACGTACTGCATACTGCCATTAGGCGAGATTTCACCCAGTTTGTTGCCGGAATGAAGATGAATATTGGCAAGTGGGAACAAATAATACCGAAAAAGATTGCCCTCTTTGAGGAATTTATCGTAAGGGATGTGCATATCGCGCTCAAGCACGGGAGCAATATATTTGCGAATAACATCAGGAAATTTTTTCGTCACCGCCTCAGGTTGTACGCCACGCTTGAGCAGAAAATAGCTGTTGTAATTGTTGCTGACCCATTCATTTGATTTGCTGTCTTCGTAGCTCACCATTGAAATCAGCACATTAAACCGAATATGGGAATTGCTTGGGAACCGCTTGATTACTGCACCAACGGTGTACATTTTGTTATTGTCACCCTTCAGACTCTTGCCAATTGGGTTTTCGTTACCAAAATATTTTTGCGCCACTTCTTCGGTCAGTACCATCGAAAATGGTTGAGTGAGAGCTTGTGTACCATTTCCACGGATAACAGGTACAGAGAAAACGTTGAACACGGCGGGGTCAGAATAGGCGACCTGCTCCTCACGAAATGTTTTATTGTCCACGGTAAAATTCCATGTGCCGTTTGTGCGAAAGCGCGTTGCATCTTCGATTTCAGGAAATTCCATTTTTACTGTCGGAACGAGTGGCGGTGGCGAGACGGTAAGCGAAAATGCCTGCCCTTGGAATTTCACGTCGCCATCCACCCGATAGATACGCTCAACGTTCGCGTGGTAACGGTCGAAGCTGAGTTCGTCCGCCACCCAGAGGGCAATAAGCGTACAAACACTGATGCCGAGCGCAAGACCGACAATGTTAATAACAGAATAGCCTTTTTGCCGACGAAGGGCGCGAAGGGCGATTTTGATGTAGTTCGTAAGCATGGTACTTTTGATAATTAGTGATGAAAGTTTAGTTTTATGAATTGTTTAACTGATTTTTTGAACGTTATGATTACTGTTGAAGACGTAATAATTATATGAACAAATGTCCCGCGCATTCATCAACGCATCAGTCGCAAACTCTTCTTTCTTTTTGCGAAGCAATGAATTTCGACCTTGCGACGGTGCTTTGAAAATTGTTTATTTCCAGAAACTAGGCAAAAGCGTGCCAAACGAACAAGGTGAGGATTGATGAGCCTTTCCAAGAATCCCTGTCTCGGTAGAAACAAAAAACTGTCCGCAGGTGAACAATGAATGTTCATTTGCGGACAGCAAAATTGATGTATCACGATTTGGCTTATTCGCTTCTGAGTGCATGCACGGGATTTGCCCTCGCTGCCCGCCATGCTTGCGAAGCAACGGTTGCAAAGGCAATCAGCACTGCCATCGCTCCAGCCAGCACAAATACTCCAGCGCCCAAATCTACCCGATAGGCGAAGTCTTGAAGCCAAGCGTTCATGCTATACCACGCAATCGGCAGTGCAATAACAATAGCAATACCGACCAATAAAAGAAAGTCTTTGTTCAAAAGCCGAATAATGCTTGCAGCAGATGCACCCAAGACCTTACGAACACCAATTTCTTTCGTGCGCGATTCCGCCGTGAACACCGACAAACCGAACAGACCCAAGCAGCAAATTGCTATTGCTAATCCAGCAAACACAAGCGCTAGGCGGCTAATCATTGTTTCAGATTTGTACATTTCAGCGAATTCTTCGTCTAAAAATTGATACGTAAAGGGTAATCCGGGTTGATATTGCGCAAAACTGCTTCTAAGGACGCTCAAGCCCTCTTCGATTCTACCATCAGCAAGACGCACAAATACTCGGCTCGGGGTGCTTCCGTAAGTAAACATCATAGGTTCAATAGCATCGTGCATGGATTTGAAATGGAAATCCTCTACGACACCCACGATGATACCAATCTGGGAATGTTGACCACTTCCCCACCGCAGGGTTTCGCCAACGGGATTGTCGAGGTGCATAGCCCGTGCGCAGGTTTCGTTGATAATGTAATTCGCAGTATCCGCCGGAAATGTTGAGGAAAAGCCACGTCCGGCCTTAATGTGAATCCCCAATAGACTAATAAAATCATTGTCGCCGTGCAGATGGAAGATGTTCATTTTTTCATTTGGCAATTGTCCTTTCCAGTGCATTGCGCTTGTGCTGCTGTGAAGCTGTAAGGGAGATGCCGCATCACCTCCGGCAATGCTTGTAATTACCCCTTGCGACTTCATTTCATTCTTCCAAGTAGCAAAGCGGTCTGCGGGAATATTCACCGAAAAAGAAATTACATTTTCTCGGTTCAATCCCAGATTTTTTGTTTTAATAAACTCAAGTTGCTGCACGACCACAAGCGCTCCAGCAATAAATGCTACCGCAACGGCAAACTCTGCAACAACCAGACCACGTCGAAACAACACCGCTCGCGGGCCAGATTTCATTGTCCCTTTAAGAATATTCACAGTAGCAAAGGACGACAATATGAAGGCTGGATACAAGCCAGCAAGAACTCCTACGACTATACCGAAAGCAAACAGCACAAGCCAAAACAGCGCATTTGCAAACGGTATCCGAAGACTTTCACCCAGAAGATTATTCATGGCGGGAAGTGCAATTTCCACCAACAGTAATGCGAGCGGAAGCGCTACCAGCGCCATCAACACTGATTCACCAAGACTCTGCGCGATAAGTTGTGAGCGTGCTGCGCCAACAGATTTGCGAATACCGATTTCTTTGGAACGCCCAACCGATTGCGCCGTTGAGAGATTCATAAAGTTCACACACGCCAGAACGAGTACTATTCCGGCAATGGTAAGAAACAGCTGAACCGTCTCTATTCTGCCTCCTTGCTTACCACTCTGGGTAACGCCGCTTTGAAAATCATTGTAAAGGTGCACTTCAGCAAAGGGTTGGGTAAATAGTATTTGACCGTCACGAATATTTCCTTTTCGTGCCAGAATATCCTTTAGGTCAGCATTAACATTTACCACAGTTGATCCTTCGCGCAGAAGAATGAACGTCCTAAACCAAGCATTGTCCCAACGTTGCGCTCCTGGATTATTCTGGATGAACTGTTTGAGCGACATCGCGTACTCAAAGCGAAGGGTGGAATTTTTTGGAATATCGCGGAAGACTGCAGACACCTTGCAATCTACGGCTGCATCTGCCCGCACTGTTTTCCCAATAATTGATGCTACATCTACCGAGCCAAACAATTTTCGTGCAAGGCTCTCCGAAAGCGCTACAGAATTAGGTTCGTCGAGTGCTATCGCAGGATTCCCGGCAAGAAGTGGAAAATCAAACATTGTAAAAATGGCTGAATAGGAGAACACACCTTGCGCGCGGAATATATTTTTTTTAACAGCAAATACGTTCTGCTCTTCAGAAACCTGTACAACGCTCTCAATCTGAGGGATGTCGGACATTGCAGCATCGGCGAATGCGCCCGAAATAGAGCTGCTTACCTTTACTTCACCAAGCAGAGGCTGTGCCCGCATCACACTGTGGATGCGGTCGAGTTTTGAGTGAAAACGGTTGAAGCTCCATTCATACTGTACCCAGAGCATAATCGCCAAACAGCACGCAATCCCAAGCGCGAAGCCGATGATGTTCATTGCGGAATACAGCTTATTGCGGTACAAATTGCGGAATGCAATTTTAAGATAGTTTTGAAGCATAAAATTCCTTTTTGAATTGTAATTTCTGAGCAAAATAGCCTACCGCTTCTTACGAAACGTAATAGCGATGCGGTCTTCATCCACGGGCGAAACTTGAAAAGTATCCCAATTCGCGTCGTATTCCGCAAGTATATCGCGAATGCAATTTGCCCGCGAAATTTTGGGAAAACCGTGGTCATGTAGATTAAAAAATTCCACAGGGTACTGAAAATCAAGCGTAGCGCCGTTGACCTTCACCGAAATTTCAACATTCTGATTTTCGGTTGGGCTTGGCAGATGTACAGAAAAAGCATTCATGGTACAAGCTTCGAATGGTTTTGTTGGAAAAATGTGTTGAGAAAGAATGTTTTCACAAAGGGATTATCCTACTCGCTTCTGAGTGCATGCACGGGATTTGCCCTCGCTGCCCGCCATGCTTGCGAAGCAACGGTTGCAAAGGCAATCAGCACTGCCATCGCTCCAGCCAGCACAAATACTCCCGCGCTCAAATCTACCCGATAGGCGAAGTCTTGAAGCCACTTGCCCGCCGCCCAGTATGCAAGTGGCGTGGCGATGAGAATAGCAACGACTACCAGTTTCAAAAAGTCTTTTGAAAGCAAACCAATTATTCCGACATCGGATGCGCCAAGTACTTTTCGGATGCCGATTTCTTTTGTACGCTGCTCTGCCGAGTATGCGGCAAGCCCGAATAATCCTAAACAAGCAATGATCACTGTAACGCTGGCAAAATAAATAAACACCGTCTGCAAACGTTCTTCATTGCGATATTGTTTGTTGAAGTGGTCGTCCAAAAAGTAATGCTCTATCGGGTAGCGCCTCGAAAACTTCCGCCAACGCTCTTCGACAAAAGCCACAGTTCCGGCAATATTTTCCGGGCGCACTTTCATCATCAAAAATGCTGGTGTTTGCTGAGTGAGTAGTATGACAAGTGGCTCGATGGGACTATGCAACGAACTAAAATTGAAGTCTTTCACCACACCGATAATTTCTCCTGAATATCCCAAACCATTTTCGATGCTCATGCCAAGTGGCTTTTTCCAACCAAAAGCCCGCACAGCAGCTTCGTTGACAATGAAACCGCGCTGTTTGTCTGCCGGAAATTCTTTTGAAAAACCACGCCCCATTTGCATTTTTACCTCCAACATTGGCAGCAAGTCTTCATCCACAACCATCGTGTGCATTGCTCGTTCTTCTTTGCCTGTTTCTGTTTGGATAAATTGCAAAATCTGTCCGAATGGTGTTCCCGGAACATTACTACATCCCGCTACTTTGGTGATAGAACTATTCTGCAAAAATTCATTTTTGATGAGTTGCAAACTACTCGTTACACTACTGTCTTGCAACGGCACTTTGAGCACGAGGGTCTGCTCCTTGGAAAAGCCCAAATCTTTGTTTTTCATAAACCGCATTTGCATATAAACAACACCCGTAGCAATAATAAGCGCAATGGAAATGCTGAACTGTACCACTACCAGTGTCTTACGCACCAGTGCTGCCGAACCTTTCGGGGCGCGTGAGCTTTTTATTACGTCAATCGGTTTGAACCCAGATAAATACAAAGCCGGATAGCTCCCGGAGAGAACACCGATAAAAACAACCAAACCAAGAAGCAATAAGAAAAATTGCGGGGTCAGGGCAATAGTGAGCGATTTCCCCGTCAACGAATTAAATGTCGGTAACAGCATTTCTGCCAGTACAAATGCCAGCACAACCGCAATCATTGTTAGCATCAGCGATTCACCAATAAATTGCCCAATAAGATGAAAGCGTTCTGCACCGATGGTCTTGCGAACTGCTACGTCTTTTGCACGTTTCATCGAACGCGCTGTGGCAAGGTTCATGTAATTGATGCACGCAACAAGAAGCAGGAAAATTCCTATCAAACTTAAAATAGTGAGAAAGGATTTATTTGTTATTTCTGTCACATCGAATTGCAATGTTGTATTGAAGTGAATATCACGCACAGGTTGTAAGCTGTATGTAACATTGCCCTGCACCTTTTCAGCACTTAAAAATGGCAGAACATATTTTTCGTGAATTTGTTCTAACTTTGCCTCAAAGCCTTGGCGCTTGCCCACATCGCGGAAGAGGATGTAGTTAAATTGCGCCATATAAAACCAATCGTGTTCAAGTTGCTCAACAAATGGCTTCGGCATTGAGCTTGAGGATAAAAGCATTTCCCAGACAAGATGCGAGGAATTTGGCTGATTCTTCACAACACCGGTAATTTTATACGGCGACTTGCTGAATTGTAGCATTTTTCCAAGAACTCCTTGCGTCGTACCAAAATACTGCTTGGCTACCTCATCGGTAATAACTACACAATACGGCTCGGCAAGCGCGGTCAAAGGATTTCCTTCAATGAACGAGTAATCAAACATTTTGAAGAAAGCTGCTTCAGTAAACCACGTTTTTTCATATTGAAAGACCTTATCGCCATACCATGCCGTTTGTTTCTGCATCGGCACAAGGTGGACAGCCTCTTCGATTTCAGGATAATCTTTCTTCAGCACCGGAGAAATCATCCACGAGCTTCTTGCTAATGCCATTGTTTCCCCGGAAAGCGTCATTTGGGAAGTAACTCGGTAGAGCCTTTCGCTTTTGCTGTGCTGCGTATCATAGCTCAGTTCGTTGCTCACAAAAAGCCAAAGCAGCAAGCACGAAGAAATGCCGACTGCAAGTCCAAGAATGGTGATAGCAGAATAACCTTTTTGCCGAAGAAGGCTTCTGAAGGCGAGTTTAAGGTAGTTGGTCAGCATGAATACTTTCACAAAAGATTGAGAAATTGTGACTACTTGAATTCAATATCTCTATACAATTACTTTGAAATTGTTACTCGCTTCTGAGTGCATTCACGGGATTTGCCCGAGCTGCCCGCCATGCCTGTCCAGCAACGGTTGCAAATGCTATCACCAGCGCAAGACCTCCGGCAAGGAGAAACATCCATGCTGTAATGTTCACGCGGTAAGCAAAATCTTGCAGCCAGCGATTCATCCCGTACCATGCAAGCGGTACTGCTACTACGATAGCAATTGCGACAAGCTTTAGAAAATCTCTACTCAAAAGCCCGATAATGCTGCCAACGGACGCTCCCAGCACTTTGCGAATACCGATTTCCTTCGTGCGCTGCTCGGCGATATATGCTGCCAAACCAAAAAGTCCCAAACACGCAATGACAATCGCAATCGCTGTAAACACTCCCAATACCTGCCCTAAGCGTTGCTCCGAGCGGTATTGGCGGTCAAAATCTTCGTCCAAGAAGGTATAATCCAGCGCGGAATCTCCTGTGAACTGCTTCCATTGGCGCTCAAGAATTTCGACCGCAGCCCGCGTTTGTCCCGCACGAACCCGCACGACCACACACGAAGAGCGAATGCTATATGTTTTCGATGCCTCGTGGAACACAGCAAACGGTGCAATAGCAGTACGCAGTGATTCTGAATTAAAATCCTTCAAAATACCAATCACCTTAAACTTGCTATTATTTCCACCCGGATAGGTGATGTATTGACCAATCGGATCCGACCAGCCGATTTTTTTGGCGGCTTCCTCGTTGAGCAGCACACCACTTTGGCAGTCAGCAAGATTTTCTTTCGAGAAATTGCTTCCTTTGATGATTTTCATTCCAAGCGTCGGAACAAGATCTTCATCCGCTAAGTACGAAGAAAGTGTCAAGTCTTTGAGTGGAGCGGCTTCCGGTTTGTAGAAATCAACAAAAGAACCGCGACCGGGAATCGTTGTGGAATAGCTCACCTTTGCGATGGATGATTGAGCTAGAAGGCTTTGCTTGAAGCTCTCTGCTTTTTGCCCAAGCCTGTTTGCGTTACCAATTACAATCACATTTTCGCGGTCAAATCCTACGTTCATCGTGCGCACAAAGTCCATTTGCGAATACACAAGAATCGTCGAAGCTATGAGCATGACCGAAGTGGCAAATTGAAAGACTACAAGACCATTTCGCAACCCGGCACTGCGCACACCAAGACGCAATTTCCCTGCAAGCACATCTACCGGTTTGACAGACGACAAATACAAGGCAGGATACAGCCCAGCAGCAAACCCAACAAGCACCGTCAGCGCAAGTATGCTCACGGTAAGCAGAGGATTTCCCATAAAATCTAATCGGAGTGCTTTACCGGAAAGCGTATTGAAGGGCTGCAAAAATAATTCTATCAGGCACAAAGCGCACACAGCTGCCAAAACACTTGCCAACAGTGATTCTGCCAAAAACTGTGCGACCAAATATTTTCTGGAAACACCCAGCGACTTGCGAATACCCACTTCCTTTGAGCGACGTGCAGCGCGAGCAGTGGCGAGATTCATAAAATTGATACACGCCAAAACAATTATTAGCACCGCAACAGCAGAGAACATATAGACATAGACAATGCTTCCGGTCTCGCCTAGCGGGTTTTCAACGCGGTCGGAATGGAGATGAATCGCGGTCAAGGGCAACAATGAAAAATCCCAGTGACCGCCCTGTTTTTTGACTTCAGCAAAAGACTGTCCTATGCGCTCAAATGCTGCAGGTGCATATTTCTCAACCATCTGAGGGAATTTCGCCTCCAGCGCAGTGGCAGAAGCTCCTTCGCGCAATTGCACGTAGGTAACGAGTTGGCACCAAACCCAACTCCAATCAAACACATTTGTTACAACATAGTACGATGAAAGCGACGTAAGAATACCAAACGAAAAATGTGCGTTGGAAGGCGGGTTTTCCACAACTCCAATAACTTTGAATTCCCGCTTTTCATTACCTAAAAGCAGTGTCTTTCCGATTGCGGATGCTGTTCCGAAATATTTTTCAGCCGTACTTTTCGTAATAACAGCGGTTTTGGGATCTTTCAAGGCAAGATTCGATGAACCTTCCAAGAGTTTGAAGCTAAACATCTGCAAAAAATATTCATCCGTTGCAAGCACATTCGGCTCATTGAAAATATTATTTTCATATTGCACCAGCGTTGAGCGCAAGGGAAAAATTCGTGTAGCTCGTTCCACTTCGGGGAAATCCTGCCTGAGTCGCTCCCCAAGCGGTGGTGGTGTTCCCCCTACCACTTCGTCCATCTCACCCATCTTTGCAGAAAGATTGAGGCGATAGATGTGGTCAGCATTCACATGGAAGCGGTCGAAGGAGAGTTCGTGCTGCACATAGAGAATCATAAGCAAACAACACGCCATGCCGACGGCAAGCCCAATGATGTTAAGAGCGGCATAACCACGTTGCCGCCAGAGATTTCGGAAAGCGATTTTGAAGTAGTTTGCAAGCATAGTATTATGATAAATTGGGGATTGATGATTAGTGCCTCGAAACGGTACCGTAGCGTGCTACCGTTTTTTACGAAAGGTAATAGCAATGCGGTCTTCATCAACAGGAGAAACCTGAAAGGTATCCCAGTTGGAATCATACTCGCCGAGGATTTCGCGGATACAACTTGCCCGCGAAATTTCAGGAAAATTGTAATCGCGAAGATTAAAAAACTCCACGCGATATTGAAAATCAAGCGTTGCACCGTTGACCTTCACGGAGATCTCAACATTCTGATTTTCCGATGCGTTGGGTAAATGGACTGCGAAGGAATTCATAAAAAAGTATGTATTGAGATGGAGAAATTGTGCATATACTTATTCATATTTCAAGGATTGGTCAGCGCTTGAGAGGGTGAGGCTGAGAGCCTGCGCAGAGCTGTCGTTAAAGGCTTTTTTTGCACTCCGCTTTGTGTAAGACCAACTCCATCTTCAAATCCTAGGATAGCAATCTGCACACCGAGCACTAATTTGCTGATGCATTCTCTTTGAGTCAAAGAGTGAAGTAGTTTGTGAGCTTAGTTTTGAAGCTGTCGGAGAAATTGACGCCAATCATTATGGGATTTGTGAAGGGTTTGTCATGATTCCAAACTCAACTTGTGGTGCAAATATCACCTCAATAGGGACGATATCAACAACCGACCTTGGTTTTGGGGGAAGCAATCAATCTTGATTTTACAACTTTTCTATGAGGTAAAACTGTGCCAAAGTTGGAGCATTAGGTTTCAAGCAACTTCCAAAGGGTTTGAGTATTAACCTCCAAACAAAAACTGTCCGCAGATGAACAATAAATGTTCATTTGCGGACAGTTTGAAATTGAAATTCAATATCGTGTTCTTGAAACACGTTACAATTGTAGCCGACCAGTCAAGCTATTTTTCAGTCTATCACGATAATAACCGATTCCCCCCAGATGATGTTGTCTGACTTTTTCCTTGTTGCGGAGGAAGGAAATGTGGTTTGTTTCCTCTGGTTGCTGTTTCATTCAATGCTTCAAGATGAAATCGGCTAACTAAATTCCGTAAATCTTGTGTTAATGTATTCAGATTTGTTGCCGAGCGGGCGATTTGAGCAATTCCGTTTGCGGCTTCATTGGTAGAAAAGAGCATTTGCTGAATGCGCTCAGCGGTGTGAACACTAGTTGTTGCCTGGTCTTGCGATGCCAATACAATATTTTGCACTACATCAGAGACTTTGCGAGATGATGAAAGAATATCTTGCAATGCAGTATTTGCTTTCTGAGCCAAATCAATTCCATTTTGAACCTCACTTTTACCCGATTGAATCGTCTTCACTGCATTCTGTGTCTCGGCTTGAATCCGATGGATAATAGCTGCTATCTGCTTTGTAGCCTTACCCGTGCCCTCAGCAAGCAAGCGTACTTCATCAGCAACCACGGCAAAGCCTCGCCCATGCTCACCTGCGCGTGCAGCTTCAATAGCCGCGTTGAGCGCGAGAAGATTTGTTTGGTCGGCAATTTTATTGATTACGCCCAGAATCTCGCCAATTTCTTGGCTGGAGTGCCCAAGCTGTTCAACTGTCTGTGCAGAAGTCTGCACCACAACAGCAATCCGCTCAATTTTCGTAACGGTCTGCGTCACAATTTCCCCGCCTTCTTCTGCCGCCTGTCCACTTGCTTCTGCGATAGTTCGTGCGGTTTGTGCGGATGTGGCACTTTGCCCCGTCGCACTTGCGACTTGCGCGACTTCCATCGCAACTTCGCGGGTTTGTAGCTTCTGCTCGTTTGCGCTTGCGGAAAGTTCTTCTGTGGCAGCACTAATTTCAGAGGCAGCTGAGGCTGTCGTTTGAACAGCTTCGGTTACTTGTAACATCATTTGCCGAATATTATCAACCGCCTGATTGAATCCTTCGTACAATTCTCCGATAGCATCTTTGCGCTCTGGCACGAGTCGAACAGTTAAATCGCCGGCAGCGAATTCTTGCATAACAGCAAGCATGGTATCCACACTGTTGGAAAGATATTCTCGCTGCTCTTCAGCATCTCGAACTGCGGTACGCACTTTGTTCTCAACGCTTTCTTTTTCTTGTTGAAGTGCCTCCAGCCCGGTATGAATGCTGGCAACCATCATGTTGAAATTTCTCGCCAGCACACCTAATTCATTTTTGGTGCGAATGTCAACACTAACATCTAAATTGCCTCGCACAACATCAACTGCACCTTTAGCAAGGGCACGTACAGGCTCCGCAATATTTTTCGAGACTACGAGCAAAACAAAAAGCGCCGCTCCCAGAGCGAGAATTGTAAAGGTAACAGTTGAACTTTTGGTGGCAACTGCTACTATTTTTGCAGAACGAATACGATCGCGGTTTGCCTGTTCTTCCAGTGCAATAAATTCTCCTGCAATCTGATTCATTTGCTCCATGGCTTTACTATCAAGTTGCCGTACAAAGCCCGTAAATTCATCCATTGACTTCGCATTCATCAGCACAAGTTGTCGCATCGAGACGATAGGTTCTGCATGGGTTCGCACCCATTCTTGCTTGTATGTCTGCAGAGTTTTGAGGCGCTCAACCTGTTCAGGCTTTGAAGCAACGACTATCAGCAGTTTGGTTATTGTTGAATCAAATTTGCCTCCCATCTGCGCATACTCTTGCAGCATTGGCTTAATACCTAAAAGGGCATATTGCGTAAGCGAACGTTCCATATCGCTCAAAATTTTGCGCATATTTTGCGATTCTGCTATAAGTGCACTATTTTTCTCAATCTGTTCGGATGTACTGACGAGATCACCAACACTAAAGAATGTAATGGTGGTAACAAACATCAAAAACAGCAACGCAATGCCCGCGCCAAGTAGGATTTGCGTTCTGATTTGAAAATTTTTCAGACGGTCAATAAAGGTGAGTTTTGCCGCCAGAGACGAAACCGTCGAAGCTGTCGTCGTAACGCCCGAAGTGACGTTCTTTACATACTTATTTGAACCAAGCGTAGAGGAAAACGCTGAGGCAATAAAATTTTGCTGATCCAGTACAGCCTTGTCATCCAAAGGAGTATTTTTTTTCATATTACACTTTCAATGAGAGTACACAATTATTTTATCTCACATTCGACAAAAGTTTAAGATATGATCAAAGAAAATGAGTGACAGACTGAGAGGCTTCTGCTCCATTTAACCGTCTTGATTGAATCAAAAAAGTTGTTTTTAATAGTAAAATAGGAATATTTAGACAGACTGCTTTTTTTGTTTTCCGTGCATCGTAGTAAGCAGCAAAAATGATTGAAGGCAAAAAATACCCATGGCAAAGAGAAGATGAAGCGGTTGGGCAAATTTTGGTATCGCAAAATAAGCCATCAAGATACCAAGCACAATTTCGCCGACAATCAACGTCATGAGCCCCATAGATAAACGGCGAAGCCTAAGAGAGAGGGAGTCTTCAGAAACGTTTACCATTCTTGCAATGTACCAAATAATTGCTCCATTTAGCAAAACAAAAAGCCACGAAGCAGAACGATGTACTACAAAAACCATGGATAACTGTTCAATCCACTGTTCACGCCAGCGCCCTTCCAGCATTTTTGCAATCATATCAACCTGTTCACGCACTTGTGTTCCCATTATAATTTGCGAGAGTGTCAGGAGTAGAGCTGCAACAATAAGCAATTGTAGCCTTTTTTGCCCCAATACAAGCTGAGGTGAGTTATTTTGTTCTATCCTTTGCTGATCATTTATACGACTTGCTCGAAAAACTACGACCGTTGCAAGAAAAATGATAACAACAGAGGTCATCATATGAATTGTTATTTTCACCGGCTCTAAATCAGTAGCGACCACAACAGAACCAAGCCAGCCGACAAATCCTGTAACGATGAGCAGCAGAACCGATAGTACTGGCAACCATTTGTCATGCTTCCATATTTTTCTTGATTCTACCACCAGTATCAAAATCACTATCCCCAGCAATGCACCGAGCAAGCGATTGATATACTCAACCCATGTTTTGAAGGCATCAAAGTCTGCTATTTGCTTTCCTTGTACGGCAAACGCTGTTTTATAATCCGGAGGGAGCTGGCTTATGTCGGTCGGAGGTATATAACGACCAAAACATTTGGGCCAGTCAGGGCAGCCCATACCAGAACCGGTTGTTCGGACTATTCCGCCAGCGAGTACGACACAAAACACCAATAATAGTGTTGCTAAAGCTAGACGATAAAATGTCATTTGAAATTCCTTATTGTGGTGTCGGATAAAATACAATTTTGCTTAACGAGCAATTCATCCCTGATGTAAACTCACAAGCATTGTTGTAAGCAAGTATCAGGACAGCATCATTCAAAGCAAACGCTCTAATTTTTGCTTGAGCGCATCAATTTTTTTGATAAGTTGCCGAACAGTTGCTGTATTTTCATTTTTTGCCGTTTGTTCAATTTTAAGAAAAAAAGTACCAGCTTCTTCTACAATGATTGAAGAAGCCAATGAAGATTTATTTTTAATCAGTGACTTATTCTTTGCCTCAGTGCGAGGTTTGCTCGGTGTTTCAATTTCACGACGATATTTCGTAAGCTGTTTTTGTACAGCCGATAACTTTTGCCCTGTGTCATCTGCTATTTTCTGAGCGGTTAAGCGAGTTCCCGGCGGCTCTGTTGATGCTTCGCCAAGTAAAACGGAATGTTCCGTTTTATTTACTGTCTTGGACCATTTTTGCCCACCACCGCGCGTTTCTTGTTGAATTTGCTTGTCAAATTCCGGATAAAGCTTTTTGTAGAGATGAATCCACTCTGCAGTTGAAAACTGCCGACGGTACAGGTTGTCTTTGATGATGAACTCTCGTTCTACGCTTTCTGCGAGACCGTCGAGCACGTACTGTACCGGCACTGTCTCCAGACCCAATTTGATAGCTACCCGTAAACGGTTATGCCCGGCAAGAAGTGTGTCATCTTTTTTTGCCAAGAGCGGGACAATAATTCCACGCTCCCGAATATCTGTTTGGAGTCTGTCAAAATAATCATCACTTTCCTCTCGGAAGAAATCACTATTAAGCGGGTTTTGCTTGAGCTTGGTTGGCGAAATATGCTGTACGTCGGAAAGGCGAGTTCCTTGAATCTCAACTTTTTTTGTCTCCATCCACGACAGGGGATTATTCTGTAATCGAGGCTTTTTTACACTCATGGTTTAGTAACGTGAATTGTGGAAATATCTGAGCAATACAAAATATCAGATCGATACAACGTGTATTGTTAGTTCAAAATTTTAATGGCAATAGCTTTTGCAATTTCGTCATACTGCTCGGCAACTTTACTGGATGGCTTATATTCAAAGATGCTTTTGCCTGCTGAGGCTGCTTCCACAAGTGCAATTGCCTCTGTTACCTGAACATCGAAAAGTTCATTTGCAAATCGGGCTTCTAGTGCTTGTAATGCTTCGCAGTGCATTCCTTTACGGCGGTCAAACATCGTAGCGATAACCCCTGAAATAGCCAATTTCGGGTTTGTTCTCTTTTGCACAATCCCAATAATTTCATAGAGCTTTGCCAACCCCTGTAAGGCAAAGAATTCGGTCTGAACGACGATGCAAACATCGGTTGAGGCTGTAAATGCGTTTACTGTTAGCACACCTAAGCTGGGCGGTGTATCTATGAGGATTGCTTCATACCCTTGCACCTTATCAAGCGCTTCACGGAGGATGAATTCTCGTCCCGTGATTCCCTGTAACTCTGCTTCTATGTTAGTTACATCCAGTGAGGACGGCAGAAGATGAAGTGAAGGTGAAAGTTCGACGATAGCGTTACTAATGGTGGAATTACCCTTGAGTACCTCATACATTGTATCTTGGGGGCGCTCATAAATGCCAAAATGTGAGGTGAGGTTCGTTTGCGGATCCATATCAATCATCAAAATACGTTTTTTTTGATGGTGAGCTAACGCGTACCCGATATTTGCAACGGTTGTTGTTTTACCGACTCCACCTTTATGATTCGCAAAAGTAATGATTTTCATGCACTTATTAGAACAGTGTAACATTTGTTGTTGCTTATTTGAATGGAAAATTACAAAAATAATCGCCAATCATGGTATATTTTCTTACATGCATCGTTAGAAAATCTTGCGTGATGTCCGTATCCTTACTATCTTTCGGTTGAAATTACACTGTTTGTTATCTATTATTTTGAATATGTTACCTTGTCAGCGCCATCTTTTTTCTCTTCCCGATAACGTTTATTATCTCAATTGCGCCTATATGTCTCCGCTCTTGAAAAGCGTGGAAGAGGCAGGAGTTTTTGGAGTACAGAGAAAGCGTTTACCTTACATGATGAGCAGTGAAGATTTTTTTTCATTACCACTAGAAACTCGTTCTTTGTTTGCAGAACTTGTCAACGCTCCCGGGGCTGGGAGCATATCACTTCTTCCCTCCGTCTCATATGGAATGGCAACTGTTGCTAAAAATTTAAGTATCGCCGACGGGCAAAATATTGTCTCGGTAGCGGGTGAGTTTCCTAGTAATGTGTATGCTTGGAAAAATCTCATAAATAATTCCTCCGTAGATCTGCGCCTCGTGAAACCTCCGATTGAATGGCACAATTCTGATTTTATAAATGATGCCACCAATAGTGAGAGCGCAGACTATCTTGAAAAGCATCCCCCAACACGAGGGGAAGTATGGAACGAGATGATTCTGGATGCCATTGACGATAACACCGCACTCGTTGTACTTTGTCCTCTTCACTGGGCAGATGGAACTCTTTTCGACCTTGAAACTATTGGCGACGCTGCGCGAGCTGTCGGTGCAATGTTTGTCATTGACGGAACACAAGCTATTGGTGCAATGCCTATTGATGTACAACGTATCAAGCCCGATGCGCTTATTGCTGCGTCCTACAAGTGCATGATGGGTGCGTATTCGATAGGATGCGCATATTGGGGTGACCGTTTTTTGGAAGGAAAACCATTAGAAGAAACATGGATAGGGCGAGTAGGAAGTAGTGATTTCCGCAACTTAGTCAATTATCAAGATGAGTATCAAGGAGAAATGGATAGATACAATATGGGTGAACAAAGCAATTTTGTTCTTGTCCCCATGCTCCACGCAGCAATTACTCAACTGTTAGAATGGGGACCAGAACAAGTACAAGAATACTGCAAGAAACTTACACAGCCTCTTATTAGGTATTGTGCCGATGCAAACTTCTGGGTTGAAGAAGCGCATTGGCGAACAGACCATTTATTTGGCATCCGTATCCCCGATCATCTTGCTCTTGATAAACTCCAAGAAGCCCTTGCACGGCGGAATGTTTTTGTTTCTTTGCGTGGTGATTCCATCCGCGTTTCTCCTAATGTCTATAATACTGAAGAGGATATAAAAGCACTTATTGATGCCCTCAATGATGCAAAAAGCGTTTGAACTTGGTCTATATTACATCGACAAGGAATAAAACGGAACGTTCCGTTTTATTCCTTGTGGAGGTGTATTTTGAATGAGGTATGAGTTGGTACTTATCGAATAATCACCATTGGGATTGTAAGTTCATGCCGGACAGGAGAGATTGTTGCCCCAAAGATAAAATCCCATACTCCTCTGTGCCCATGTCCACCCATAACCAACATTTCCACCTGATGCTCTTTAGCAAGCCGCACAATTGCTTTTGGTACGTCTCCAAAGCCTAGGAAGCCTTTTGATTCAATACCCTGCAAGCAGAGTGCGTCCGCGACTCGTTGCAAATACAATTCATCTTCTCTCGCTTCGGTATCGAACGCCTCACCTCCATAGACAAAACCTCCTGCGCCTTCCACTACATGAAATAGATACAACGTTGCACCATGCTGACGTGCTAATGATGTTGCCTCGCTCAAGACTTTTTTATCGCTGTCAGAAAACGCGACCGTTACACCAATACGCTTGTATTGCGGCTTATCCAACTCTATATTTTCACCTTCTTCGAGGATTGTATAGGTTGATTTGCGAGTTTTAGCTCGAATAGTCCTATCAAGAAAGGGTTTCAAAGCAACATAAAGCAATAAGGCACCAAGCAAACTTGCGCCAAAAAAAACACACACTCGAAAGAGCAGGGAAGGCGATGTTGCAAGCAATTCACTGATTTTATCATAAACCAATTTAATATTCAGTGAGACAATAATACTAGCCACAATCCACGATAAAACGCGAACCCACGGGGCATTTGTGAATTCGCCCATTAGGCGACGATTATTCGTAAAATGGATGAGTGGCAGAATTGCGAAAGGCAATTGCAAACTCAACACTACCTGGCTCAAAATGAGCAACTGGTATGTACCCGACTCTCCGGTTGTGGTAAGAACCCATACAGCCGGGACAATGGCAACCATACGAGTTATGAGCCGACGAAGAAATGGGCGCATTTTGAAATGCAGGAATCCTTCCATAATAATTTGTCCGGCAAGAGTTCCGGTCAGTGTGGATGATTGTCCGGCTGCCAAAAGGGCAACAGCAAAGAGTGTTCCGGCAAGTGCAGTACCAAGAAGCGGTGAAATCAATTCGTGTGCTTGCTGAAGTTCGGTAACCACAATACCATTTTTGTAGAATGTAGCCGCAGCAAGGACTAGAATTGCTGCGTTTACAAAAAATGCCGCATTCAGAGCGATGGCAGAATCTATGAAATTATACTTTGCCGCAGTTCGCTTGCCTTCAGGTGTTGGCTCAAAAGCTCGGGTTTGGACGAGTGCAGAATGCAGATAAAGATTGTGTGGCATCACAGTCGCCCCAATAATTCCGATGGCTACGAACAGTGCTCCATCGGGCAAAGCAGGTGCAAGACCCCGTGCCACTTGTCCCAAATCTGGCTTTGATAAAAATAACTCTACCAGAAAGCAGCCCCCAATTGTTGCCACAAGTGTGACGATAAATGCTTCAAACTTACGGACTCCAAGATTTTGTATCAGAAGCAATAGAAATGTATCGAAACCAGCAATAGCAACACCCCAGAGAATAGGGATATGGAACAGTAAATTGATGCCAATAGCTGTTCCAAGTACTTCCGCTAAATCGCAAGCTGCAATAGCTACTTCTGCCAAGAACCATAGGGCATACGCCACCGGAGCAGGATAGTTATCTCGGCAAGCCTGTGCCAAATCACGCCCAGTTACAATACCTAGGCGAGCTGATAGCGTTTGAAGTAGTACAGCCATAAGGTTCGACATAAGCAGTACCCACACCAACGTATAACCAAATCGTGCACCACCTTCTATATCCGTTGCCCAATTTCCCGGATCCATATAGCCTACACTCACTAGATATGCCGGTCCAAAAAATGCAAACATTCGTTTCCATCGACTCATTTTGGCTGGAATCTGGACGGTGCTATGAATATCTGAAAGCGATTTTTTGTCATGATTTATAGTAAAGTTTTCCATGATTGTGCCTGTTTAGTGCGACATTAATTATCTTTATGGAGTCAATATTGCAAAATAGTATTTATCAATATAACTAAAAATAAATTTAGTCAAGACTAAAAGAAAATATCATCATAAAAAAGCCGCTTGAAGATAAAACGGGATTCTTCAAACGGCAAGCTGTTATTTTACAAATTTAGTATGTAGTTCAGGATTGTAGCCATCCATCGAGCAAAGAAATAATACGACCACCATATTCTGCATTTGACTCGGAGTGTGTGACTTGTACTATCGTGGTGCCTTGCTTATTGAGTAGAGTGAAAAGTTCCATAATTTCCTTGCCTTGTGCAGAATTAAGATTGCCCGTCGGCTCATCGGCAAAAATAACTTTAGGTCGTGAAATGACAGCCCGCGCAATGCCAACAAGCTGCTGCTGACCTCCCGAAAGCTGGTGTGGGAAGAGGTCTTTTTTTGCCACAATATTGAAACGGTCGAGTATATCAGCAACCATACTTTTTCGCTCGTCTTTCTTTACACTTTGGTAAAGCAAGGGAGTTTCGATATTCTCATAGACCGTCAACTCATCAATAAGGTGGTAGCTCTGAAACACAAACCCAATATGGTCTTTGTGCAGCTCGCTGCGCTGCTTCTCGGAAAATTTGTGAACCGGTTTGTCGAGAAAAAGGTACTCTCCTTCACTTGCTTCATCGAGCATTCCCATAATATGAAGCAAGGTGGATTTGCCAGAGCCTGAAGGACCCATAATGGACACAAATTCACCTTCGTTTATCTCAAGGGTGATATTGCGTAGCACATAGGTTTTAAGCGCTCCGGCTGAGTAGTATTTTGAAAGATTACGAAGTGAAATCATGGTTAATCCTAAGCGTTCGGGCTGTAAATGTAAAAATTATGCAGCTTTTGCTGTGCTCTTGAAGTTCTCTGTTACTACTTGCCCATCAAAAAGGTGAATTGTACGGCTTGCATATTCAGCAAATTCAGGCGTGTGAGTCACCATCACGACTGTTGAACCGGATTTATTCAGCTCCGTAAGCAAGTTAATAACCTCCGAACCATTCTTGGAATCAAGGTTTCCCGTCGGCTCATCGGCGAAAATAACAAGTGGCTTGCCCACGATTGCCCTTGAAACAGCCACACGCTGCTGCTGACCACCCGAGAGCTGCTGTGGGAAGTGGTTGCGGCGGTGCATCATCTGCATCTGCTCCAGCACCTCGTGAACGCGCTGCTTGCGATATGCAGCATCAAAGCCCAAATACAAAAGCGGCAACTCAACGTTCTCATATACCGTCAATTCATCAATCAAATTAAAACTTTGAAAGACAAATCCGATGCTTTTCTTCCGCAGTTCGGCACGTTGGCGCTCGGTATAACTTGCCACTTCGTGTTCGTAGAAGTGATATTCGCCACTATCAGGGTTGTCCAGCATACCGAGTATGTTCAGAAGGGTGGATTTGCCGCAGCCCGATGGACCCATTATTGCTACAAACTCGCCGTTTTGAATGTCGAACGAAACGCCATTTAGAGCGGTCGTTTCTACCTCGTCCGTGCGGTAGAATTTTTGGATGCCACGTAGTTTAATCATGTTAATACTCCAGTGAAATTATAGAAAAAATGTATGCAGTTTGTTGTAAGATTATATCTGAAAATGATGTCACAATTCGTTTTAGTGGAGTTCATTCATATCTGAGCGATTCAATTGCATTTGCTTGAGCAGTCTTTCGTGCTTGAGCAGCAATAGTGATGAACGCAATTAACGCTGCAATTATACCTGAAGAAATAAAGACAAGTACACCAAAGCCGGAGCGTAGTTCTACGTGATACGCAAAATCTTCCAGCCATACGCTCATCAGCCAAAAAGCAGTAGGACAGGCAATCACAAAAGCAATTGCAACCAATTTCAAAAATTCAGTACTCAAAAGCGCTATAATGCTTGCATCTGTTGCCCCCAGAACCTTACGAACACCAATCTCTTTGCGCCGGGACTCCGCCGCAAATGCTGTCAATCCAAATAAGCCCAAGCAAGCAATGACAATCGCCATGATGCTAAAAACAGCAAAAAGGTTGCCAATGCGCACATCGTTTTCGTATTGTTTTTGAAAAATATCATCGGCAAAACGCGCAGTGAATGGATTGCCGGGAAGAATTTTTTTGTACAGCGCCTCAAGGACTGCCATATTTGCCTGCACATTTTCGATGGTAACGCGAAGAGAAAAATACCCTGTTGCGGCGGCGCTTGGCAAGAAAATTATTGGTTCAATGGCATCGTGAAGTGATTTATGATGGTAGTTTTTTACTACGCCGCATATTTGCCAGCGCTGACCTTTTTCGCTTGGATTTCCCCATTGAATAAATTGTCCAACTGCGTCCGATGACGATTTGAAGCCTAATTGGGTAACAGATGCTTCATTCAGAACAACACTGCGAAACTTGAAGCCACCCAGATTATCCGATTTTTGGAACCCTTTGCCTTGATCGAAGGTCATTTGGTAAGTATTAAAATAATTCTCGTCCGCTTGGAGGATTTTGTACGATTGTTTGGCGTCGTCGCTATGTCCCGAAGGGCGCATAATACCTTGTGCTGAAAAATTATAGCCTTGTCCGGGGATGTTTTGACTGCCCGATACTTGCTTTACAAATGGTAAACGCTCTACTTCTTGCTTAAAGACCAACGCCGGATTGCCGCTAAGAGAATTATTCTCTACTATCTGAGGTCCGTCAATAACTAGAAGTTGCTCTAAATTCATACCAAGATCGCGATGGCTCATAAAATCAAGCTGCCGAAGAATAATGAGCGTTCCAGCAATAAAGGCAATTGAAACAGCAAACTGAACAATAACCAGCGTTTTGCGAACGAATCGCCCGTTTGCAGAGCGCGTAAAATTGCCGCGAAGAACAATGATAGGCTTTACACCCGTGAGCACGAGCGCAACATAGCTACCGGAGAGAATAGCACCAAGAAGCATAGCACCGATTCCATATGCACCAATGCCGTATTGGAAGACATAGCCAAGATGTAATTCAGCACCAAGCAAGCTATTGAAGTATGATTGTAGAAGTTCAACCGATGTGAGCGCCAACAGGAGAGCCGCGACAGACAACATCGCACACTCTAGCAAATGCGGCACAACAAGATGACCGCGCGTCGCACCAATCGTCTTGCGAACTCCGATTTCACGTGCTCTCGAAAGCCCGAATGCTGTCGAAAGATTGATATAATTTATCCACGCTAAGGACAACACGAAGAGGGCAATCGAAACAGCAATGACGACATACTTCAAGGCAGCAGCGTTGGGAAGCGGGTCACTGAATCCATTGCCAGTGTGTATAGTACGAATGGGTTGCAAATGCCATGTGATGTTTGCCGAAGGATCTACTTTTTTACTTAATTCACTTATTTGCTTAGCCAAAGAACTTGCTTGCGTACCGTCGCGGAGCAGGAGATATCCGGTTAGGAATGCAGAACCATTGTCGGGCACTAAACGTGCCCATGAATTATCGCCAAGGTTCGTAGGGTTCGCCAACGTTTGAAGCGAAAAAAACATTGTGCCCCGTAGATGAGAATTTTCAGGGAGATTTCGCACCACACCTGTAACGGCATACTCCGTAGGCGCGAATTGATTCGCTACGAGCAGACGTTTTCCGATAACTCGTTGATAGTTTTCTCCGCATGCAAAGTATTTTTGCGCTGCTGAGGCAGTAATTACCATCGTATTCGGTTTGTCGAGGTCGGCGTTGCCTGCTAAAAACTGAAATGTGAACGCTTTGAATACATCATTATTACTATAAGCGACGTCCTCTTCCTTGAAAGTTACTGCTTGGGATGCACCGGACGCATTATCGGGTTTGTAAGTGACAATTCCGCTCGCGCTTGTCATAAATGTTGGAATGGCTTCAATACCGTGAACTTGGGAGCGCATTGCGAGCATCATGGGCGAAACATTATCCTGGGAGCCTTCTGGGGTTGTGCCGACGATACGAAAAAGTCTGTCTGCGTTAGCTTGAAAGCTATCAAACCCCGCATGAAAACTGGCAAACTCCATGAGGAAAAAAAATGCTGTCATACCGAGGGCAAGCCCAATAACATTTAGACCTGTTGTAAACTTGCGCCTCCAAAGAGCGCGGAAGGCTATTTTAAGATGATTGGTGAGCATGGCAGCCTTAATAAGTGGTAATCAAGAGTGAATTGGAAAGATAATAACTCAATAGGTGGTTACTTGTTGTTTTTATAGCCCATGCTCAAATTGCTGTCGCCAAAAAGTGCGATTTTGATGGAAGCACTAATTTCGCTCGTATTCTTGAATCGAACTGCCATATTTGCCGGCACTGAATAGTTTTTTTGCTCACCGACTTTGAGCAAGCCAAGAGAGTTCTGCTTCCCTTCGTTGTCAACTATTATAACATCAATATCGGATGTGCTCACATTCTGAATTTGAGCGTCGTATGCCGCATGTAGTCCCTCTCCCAGCACAAATGATTTATTAGGCTCAATCGTAGTTGTGGAGAAAAGAGATGCACATGATTGAATGCAAACCAGTGCTGACGAAGCCAAGGCAATGATAATCTTTTTCATAATAAAATCTGAAGAAATGATATGGTGGTAATCTTAACAAAACCTATCTAATACGTATAGATGATGCACAAAATATAGGATACATTTCTCGACCAAAAATGCTTGCCTGCTACTTGATAACGAGTTTTTCAGCCTCGCCAAAGTTATCATAGCTTGAGGTAATCACTTTTTCACCTACTTGCAGACCGTCAATGACCTCAAAGATATTAGGATTCTGTCTGCCAAATCGTACCGTTCGCTTAATTGCTTGCTTGCCATTAGCATCCACTACATAGACCCATTGCCCGCCCGTTTTTTGATAAAAGCCGCCTCGTGCGAGCAAAATTGCTTGTTCTTCACTGCCTAGTTCCAAACGAATTTGGAGCGACTGCCCGCGTTTTACGCCATCCGGCACTGCACCTTCAAAATACATATCTACTTCAAATCGACCGTTTTTGACTTCAGAATATATTTTGCGAATGGTAAGACGGTAATTTTTGCCCGAAATCTCACACTGTCCCACCTGTCCAACGTTAATTCGCGCAAGGTAAAATTCATCCACAGGGACGCGCACTTTGAAAGCATCTACGACATCAATTTGTCCCAAACGCTGCCCACCCGTTTTTGCTTCACCGATTTCGCAGTTGAGCGAGGTCAGCTGTCCGGCAATGGGGGAGCGAATAAGCATATTGTCAAGGTTATCTTTTACCACACCAAAGTTTGATTGCAAGCGCTCTGTGGAGCGTTCTAGCTGTTTGACTTGTGCCAGACGGACGATTGAATCATTATGAGAGGTTTCTATCGTAATACTCAAGCGTTTGCGCAAAAAATCGTAGTTGTCGCGGGCGCGTTCATATTCTTCTTTGGAGACGAGTTGTTTTTCAATCAAGATTTTATTTTGGTCGTACACGCGCTTTGCGTTCGCAACCTGATTTTCAAGGTCAATAAGTTGATTCTTGAGCGTCAATCGTGTTTGCTCCATCGCAACGCGGCTGTTCTGAAGATTGTTCATCTGGTCAAGCATTTGTGCCTCGCGGTTGACAGCATCCAGCACCATTGTTGAGTTTTTAAGAAGTACAATCGGGTCGCCTTCTCGCAGCATTGCTCCTGCTTCTGCGAACACTTTTTCCACGCGCCCACCCTCGACGGCATCAAGGTAAATAGTGCGAATAGGTTGTACTGTGCCAGTAACAGGTATAAATTCTTGAAATACACCTTTTTCGACGCTTGAAACGGTGATTTTGTCGTGTTCTACGTTTAATGTTGTGCGGGTATCACCGAGCACTACTGCATACACAACAAAGCCGATAAAAAGGACTCCTGCTGCTAACAATGTGATATTACGCGGCGTCCAGCGTTTTTTTTGAATTGCTCTATCCATGATGATTCTTCGTAGATGATTTTTCGTCGTAAATATTGAATTTTGAGTTCTGATAGAAGAAGAGCCAAGAATTATGCCAAACTCCTCAGACAAGTTTTTATGCTACTTCCCAAGGTTCTTTTCAAGAAAGGGTGTTCATCTGTGAACAGAAAGTGTTCATTTTCGGACACTTCTTGCGTATAATAGCACCTAAAAGCCGATTGGAACGTATTTTGCAGTACGCCTCATGATTCACAACTCAACAACTACAAGTCATTCTCGTATGAAAAGCACAAAATTTGGAACAATTCTTGCCGTGGACGACAACGCCGACGTTTTGACTTCACTCCGCCTTCTTCTCAAGCAGCACTTCGCAACAATTCACACCGAAGCGAATCCCGAAGCCATTCCGGTGATGCTCAAGCAAACACGCTACGATGTGATTTTGCTGGATATGAATTTCACAAAAGATGTTTCGAGTGGGGCAGAGGGCTTTGAATGGCTTTCGCGAATTCACGCCATTGACCCGAATGTCGCGGTTATTATGCTTACAGCATATGGCGATGTGAGCACAGCCATTCGTGCCATCAAAGAAGGTGCTACCGATTTTGTCCTCAAGCCGTGGCAAAACGAAAAACTTGTTGCTACTATCAATTCTGCAATGTCGCTTTCCAGTTCGCGGCGAGAAGTGGAGACGTTGCGCACAAGCGAACGTGCGTTAAAATCGGCATTGAGCGTAGGCGGTCGTAGTTCGCAGAATCAAGATTTTATCGTTGTTTCTCCGGCAATGCAGCACATAAATTCCCTAATTGACAAAGTAGCAGCCACCGATGCCAATGTTTTAGTTTTGGGTGAAAATGGCACGGGTAAAGAGGTCATCGCCCGTGAACTACACAGGCGCTCGCTTCGTGCAAATGAGGCATTTATTGGTGTTGATATGGGCGCTTTACCGGAAACACTTTTTGAAAGTGAACTTTTTGGCACGATGAAAGGTGCTTTTACCGATGCAAAAGAAGACCGCGCCGGGCGCTTTGAGATTGCATCCGGCGGCACGCTTTTTCTGGATGAGCTTGGTAATATAAGCCTACCTGCACAATCGAAATTACTTGCAGCGCTGCAAAATCGCATGATTACTCGCTTGGGTTCGAGTAAGCAAATTCCCGTGGATATTCGGCTTATATGCGCGACAAATATGCCGCTGTATGAAATGGTCGAACAAAAGCAATTCCGGCAAGATTTGCTCTATCGTATCAACACCGTCGAAATTCACCTTCCGCCCCTTCGAGACCGAAAAGAAGACATCCCGATTCTAGCAGAGTATTTTCTGCGAAGCTATTGCGCGAAGTACCGCAAGCCATTATTACGTCTTGCTCCGGCGGCTCTCAAAAAATTGGAGCAATACCCCTGGCGTGGAAATATACGTGAACTCCAACACACGCTGGAACGTCTCGTGATAATGACGGACGGCAGTGTGATAGAAGCAAGTGATATTGCGCTTTCCGGTACAGCGACTACCCTCGCTCAGCCACCGTCAAACGGTTTGGTGATGGAAAACTTGAATCTTGACGATGTTGAAAAAACCGTTATTCGCAAAGCTCTGCTCATACATAACGGCAATGTCAGCCACGCAGCCGATGAATTAGGATTAACAAGAGCAGCGCTGTACAGACGAATGGAAAAATACGGTTTGTAAAATACACGCAGTGTTGAGTTTTGAATGTGGAGCTTGCAGTTCAGTAGCTCACAACGTTAGCAAACAAACGCCGTTCAGCTGAATGTATTCCACACAGACCCCAATATTCAGTACTCCCTACAATATGGCTTTGGAAAAGCGACAGAACAAAGGAAAACCATGAATCAGTTTGATGAAAAGAAATCGCTCTTGAGCAGTTTTCGTGTGCAATGTTTTTTGCGAATTTTGCTTTTGGCGCTCACAATTTCAGTACTTGCATGGCTTGTTGTAGCAACAACGCTATATGCAACCATGGTCATACTTTTTCTTTTTTGCACCGGACAAATCTGGGCGCTGGTGCATTTTGTAGAGCAGACAAATCGTCATCTGGTGCGATTTTTGGAATCAGTGAAATATGGTGATACCGTCAATATTAGTACAAGTGGGCGTTTGGGGGGATCATTTCGGGAATTGACCTCAGCGTTTGGAGCAGTTGTAGAAGACTTTGAGCGGATTCGTCGTGAAAAAGAAGAGCAGTATTTAGCACTGCAAACAATACTTCATCACGTTTCGATTGGGCTTCTTTCTTTTGACGATGACGGTATTATTGATTTCATCAATCCCGCAGCGCGGCGATTGCTGGGTATCACCCACATTCGTTCGTTACAACAACTTGGGGCTTCCTACAAGCCCTTGCTTCTTGCTTTCGATGCGCTGGCAAACGAGGGGAAAGCACTTGTGAAGTTGGTCTTGAATGACGAGATTTTGCAGCTAACTCTTGTTAGCACTCGCTTCCGTCAGCGAGGACGAGAATTGACACTGGTTTCCTTGCAGAACATTGTGAGCGAATTAGAAGAACAGGAAATTGCTGCCTGGCAAAAGCTCATCCGCGTTCTGACGCACGAGATTATGAATTCTGTTGCGCCAATTACTTCGTTAGCGCAGACCATGAGCGGGATGTTAGAAAATGACTTCCCAACCGAACAGGGTGAACAAACTGAATTGGTGAGCGATATTCGTCACGCCATAAGCACGATTGCGAGGCGCAGTGAAGGCTTGCTGGCGTTTGTGGAGAATTATCGTAAACTGTCGCGCATACCCGAACCTGATTTTGCTGTTGTCCGCGTGGATGACTTATTTGCACGAGTAGAGCGCCTTTTTGCCGTTCAACTTTCAGACCGACACATCAATTTTGCACGAGCAGTCGAGCCGATAAATCTTGAGATTATTGGCGACGGTGCGCTATTGGAACAAGTATTCATCAATCTTGTACAAAATGCTATTCACGCAATCGCAGCGCACCCTTCATTATCCTCACAAATAAGGCTCTCTGCAGCACAAAGCCCGACAGGGCGTATCACGATTGATGTTCAAGACACAGGGACGGGAATTTTACCCGAGGCGATTGATAAAATATTTGTACCCTTTTTTACGACAAAGCCCGATGGTTCAGGCATCGGGCTTAGTTTTGCACGGCAAGTTTTACGGAAGCATGGTGCTACAATGACCGTTACATCAGAACTTGGCATCGGAACAACTTTTCATATTCGCTTCTGAAAATGCAAGAATTTTTTGAAGACGTGTGTTGTAAAACTACTTTATCGTTGGTTGCTTGCGAAAAACAGTTCCCGTGAAGGTCGCAATTACACTTCCTTCTGAGGTTATCGCGATGTGGTACGTTGCCGTACTTCGCCCACGATGCGTCTCGTGTGCACGTATTTCCAAAGCCATTCCAATCGGTGCAGCTTTGTGGTACTGCATACTAGTCGTGAGCGCCACAGCAGGCACATCGTAACTATTCGATGCAATTTCCAAAGCCGTATCGGCGAGTGCATTCAAATAGCCGCCATGAGCAGTTCCAAAGCTGTTGGTATGATTTTCTCGAACGACAGCTTGAAGATGCGCCATGCCTTGTGATGCGGGTAAAATTTCAATGTCCAGATACTTGGCAAAGGGTATAGTCATTCGGGATTGGTCTTTTGTATTTTATCAGCAACAAATACGAAATAACACTTCAAGCAGAAAGGCAGTTATCGTCCGTAATAGACCGGCTGCTCTATATTTCGGAGTCGTTCTTCTAATTCAGTCAATCGTGCTTGCAAAATCATATTTGTTCTCGAAAGCCGCTCTCGCTCAATAGCGGAAGCGTTGGGGAACTGGGGCGCAACATACCGAGAATAATAGGGAGAGTCCGTATTCCAACGATAATTTTGCAATGCCTTTGGCGAGTAAAAATAGCGCGAACCAAATTCTACATCACTCATAATTCTCTGTACCGCATTCACACTGCTTTCTGTGCGAAGCGGGCTAATCACCGTCCGATAGGTACTTTCGGCACGGCGCAAATATTCTAATGCCGTCGCGTAATCGCCCATGTCACGATAAATCAAACCCAAATACTCGTTCGCAACTGCCTCCCAATAACGACTACCACGACCGCGAACAAGGTCAAAGCCGCGCCGTGCATAGTATTGCGCCATATCCACATTGCGGGCTTCGCGGTAGGAATTGGCAAGTTTGAGGTAGCGCAGACCAAGCTCACTTGTTCCTGTCTGAGGTGCGTCGTAGTATGTTCCCTCGTCGTTGTACTGAGCAGAGTAGGGCTGAGAGTACATGGAATATGGTTGAGTATAAGACGACGGTGGTGTCGAATACAGAGGAGCATTGTATGAAGGTGGCGTATATGAAGGCGTATAGTACGAAGGCGCGTACTGCCGATAACTTGACGGCGGGTACGAGTACGGGTATGTAGAAGGTCGGTAGTATTGCTGTGCGGAGAGCGTACTTGCACCAATCAAAAGCAAGCAAGCAAGTGCGAGACGTACAACAAAAATTTGGCGAAGTGTAAATTCACAGCGCATGGCAAAACCTTGATAGTGTGCAAGAAAATGGGTTTGAATCGCAAAGTTAATAATTTTATGGTAATTCAAAAATCTTGATTTCAAAGTACTGCACTAACGATGTAGGGCTATTGCATAAAAAAATAAATGGCGTAAATACGCGCATTGTTGAACAAGAGAGCATACTCGCTTGTTCTGTAAAACGAGTATTTATGAGGGACAAAAAATTTCATGCGTTTATCCTCATCTGAAAGTAACGGATGTGAGGTAATTCTTCAGAGGATTGTACGTCCATTAGGGAAACCCCAATCACATTTCCATTTCAAAAACGCAAAACGTTCATGCAATTTCCTTCGCCTAACGATTTTTATACTGCAAAAATATTGCGTTATCACGCTGACTTGAAACGCTTGACCAAACAAATTGCTCGCATTTCGCTTGCGCGGCTCGTAAGTTTTATTGCCATGGCAGGATTTGGTATTTATTCGCTCTATGGTGATTATTACGCTGCAAATGGTGTTCCCCATATCGGGTTGAATATTGGTTTGCTGATTTCCTCTGCTGCGTTTATTCTACTCGTAACAATTCACGCCCGTTTGTTCGGAGCAAAGGAACGTATCGAAAGTCTTCACCGGGTCAATGATGAAGAACTTCGTGCCTTGCAGGGCGATAGAGCGCACATACCGCATGGTGGCGAATTTTTGAGTGATACGTCTTTGCCGACTTCGCAGGCATATTCACTTGACCTTGACATTTTTGGTCATGCTTCACTTTTTCAGCGTATGAACCGCACTGGTACGGCGCTTGGCTATAAGCGTCTTGCAGAATGGCTTACAACGCCACTTACACGTAAAGAAGAGATTGACGCTCGTCAGAGAATGATTCAAGAACTCAGTGCTGCCACGAGCTTTCGTGAGGAATGGCAATCAGCAAAGCGTGAACGGAACATGAGCCTTGGTGAACACGAGGGATTGCGAGTGTGGTTGCAAAAGGAGAATTTATTTTCAACACATTTGGCGCTCAGTGCTGTAATCTGGATTCTTCCGGTGATAACGCTTATCTGTGCAGGGGTTGCCTTTTGGAATGTTTTCAATGACGTGGAAAATTCTCCATGGACAAAACTTGTGTGGGGCTGTATGATTGTCCAGTTTCTATTTTTTGCACTTTTCCTTCGGCGCATTACTACGGAGGCGGCGCTTCTAAAGCGAGTTGCAGGGCTGCTAGGTGTCTATGTGCGCCTGTTTCGTATTCTGCGCGAGCACGGTGTCTCTGCTTCCTCTTCGGGTGCTGTGCCATTTCATGAGCCTGAGCTGGCTTCGATGGTTGCAGTTTCAGACCGTGCGTGGAAAAGTATTCGTGAACTTGCTAGCGCAATGAATTATTTTGAAATGGGGCAGAGTATGGTCGGTGCTGTGCTGCTGAACGGAACAGTTTTTTGGCACCTGCATTGCGTTCGGATATTGGAGCAATGGCGAAATCGTCACGGACAAGAGGTCGAAGAATGGTTTGATGTGCTTGCGAGGATGGATGCGCTTTGTAGTATGGCGGGCTTTGTGTTTAACAATCCCACGTATATTCAACCCCTCGTCCATGAGTCCGATGATTTTGTGTTTCGCGCCTCGGGGCTGGCACACCCTTTTTTAGATGGCGGTGAGGCTGTTCGTAATACTATTACGCTTGATAAAACAATGGGAGCGCTCGTGGTGATAACAGGTGCGAATATGGCTGGCAAAAGCACGTTTTTGCGCGCAATCGGCATCAATGCTGTGCTTGCGCTCGTTGGTTTACCTGTTTGTGCGTCATCATTCGAAGTCTCTGTATGCGAGGTGCTTACAAGTATGCGGGCTTCGGACTCTTTGGAAAAGCAGGAATCGTACTTTTATGCAGAACTGAAGCGTTTACAATTTATCGTTGAACGGCTTCGGAATGGGCATCGTGCACTCGTGATTTTGGATGAAATTTTGCGCGGGACGAATTCTGCTGATAAAAAATCGGGAACGGTCGGGCTGCTGCAACAACTCATTTCGCTTCCGACACTGGCAGTGATTGCCACGCATGATACAGAGATTGGTGCTTTGGAAACTGAATACCCCGCTCTTGTGCGAAACTACTGCTTTGAGGGCGAGATTCAGCAAGGCGAACTTTCGTTTGATTATACACTCCGCCGAGGAGTGGCACATAACAAGAACGCAACGTTCCTCATGCAACAAATGGGTATTGTTCGTGAAGAGTTATCTGCTAATTTTTCCAGCCGAAAAGCCTGATACAGTTTTATACGTCAATTCTCTGCATCAGGCTTGATTTGGTGTGGGAAATTACAAGAGCGATTTTAATTTGACTAATCGCGCCAAAGCGTGAGCATTTTTGGAATCCAATTCAAAAGCCCGTTCATAATATTTGGCAGCGAGTAGCATATTTCCTGCTTTTTCGTAGCTTTCGGCTAAAGAATCAAAACAGTTAGAGGATTGGGGAAAGAGACGAGCATTCACGCCAAAAATGAAAATTGCTTCTTGCGTTTGTCCCCGTGCAAGCAGCACGTAGCCTACGCTGTTCAACTCGCTTTCGCTGCTGACAGTGAAGCGTAATTTAGCAGCGATGCCATACACGCTTGTATTGGTGTCGCGGAGAAGACCGCTTTGAAGCCATGATTGTACCAGAGGATAACTGCGATAATTGGGCGCGTAGCCGCTCTTGTTTAGTATTGCCAGCACATCACGCTCCAAGGATTCTGCGGGAAACTCCACTATTCGCCCTGCTTCTTTTCCATTTTGCATGAAAACCACGGTCGGTACGCGGTAAATCTCGCGTCCACGCTCTTCGTGGGTAGGGCTTTGTTTGTAGAGTGAATCCGCGCTGCTGAGGCAAATGAACTCAATATTGGCATCCGGCACTCCGGCTTTATGTAGAACTTTGACCATGTGCGGAACTTCACGCTTGCTATCTCCGCACCATGTTCCAAGAAAAATCTGGATTTTTATGCTGGAAAGTTCTTTCTGTATAGGCACTGTTGTAAGTCGCTCTAAGACTGATGGTGTGGGTGAATAGTCATTGTACCCTTTTTCAAACCATTCAGCAAAGGGGGCTTGTCGGAGTGCGCCCAGCGTTACTTTCCCCAAAAGATGTGTTTCTATTGGCTTTTGCGGCTGTGCTTGAGCATGGGCAAGAATCGTTTGGGCAATGGCAAAGACTGCATTGCTGATAATCAGCAATACGAGTGTACGGAACGTGTTCATGGGAAGAAAAAATAAATGTGCAACAAAAAGCACAACGTTGAGCCGGGGATGAGACAGCGCTTTGTGGTTTCTCGTATCGTTACTTCACAGTAGCGCTATTGAGGGGCGACCTCTTGTCTGGAGCGTTGGACGAGAAGCAGGGGAAAAAGGTTGACAAACGTGCAAAGCCTTTTGTTTGCGAAAAATCAAGCAAATACGCAAATTAGTAACTCAGATGTTTTCAAGCCTACACACAACATATAGAATAAAGAGCGCTTTTATGATTGTTATTGAAGTTATTGTCGCTGTTATTGCATTGGGCGGTATTGTCATTTATTTCAGCAATACACTCGGAAAAAGTTTACGAGCAAAGCCAATAGGCATTGTTCAACTACTGGACGAGCATTATGATTCTACCATTGAAAAACACAAGACCCTTTTGCTGATGGAAAACACGGATGAGAAAAATTCTGTAATACTCACAGAAGAAGCAATGAAGCAGTATGTGGAAGAAGCATTTATCATTTTGAAACCAGATATTGATACGCTTATTGGGCAAATTAATTCCAAAAGTATCGGCGATCTTAAGACCGACTACGAGCCGAGATACTTCAGAAATCTTGCGTCCATCACTGAAGCATTTCTTGAAAAGAGGCGCAGAACGGGAACAGGCGAGCAATTGAGCGAGCGAGATGAAGCAAAACTCTACGCCGCAGTCAAAGAAGCGATGCTTGCGGACTTAAAAGAGCGAGCGCTCAATTGGAAAATTGGGAATTTGTAATGGCTGCACTATGTTGCTCCGTTGAAGCAAATGTGACTTTTTGTTCTTTAATGACTCCTACAGGATAAATCAACAGCGCGAGGCTTCCTCTCGCACAGTTTTTCCCATTTCTCTGTAAGGTGTTGTCATGGTATTCTTTCGTTTGCTTCCTGTGCTTGGTTTGGTATTGCTTGTGGCGTGTTCTCCAGCCGAGCCAATTCCTCCCGTTGTAGAAACGGCATCGGCAGTTGAATCCTGTTCATTTTCTCCGCTTAACCCCACAAAGCCAGAAGTCTGTGCCAAATTGAGCGGCGAAAATCTAATTGTCACAAACAACACAGAAAAAGATGTTTTTCTTGCAGTGTTTCCGGAAAGAATTTTGCCAGTTGTTTTGTGGACTCCCGTTACTAATCCAAGCATAGGTACAAAAGTTGCAGCAAAAGCCGTTGTAAATTTCAATCGAAGTCGGTTTTTCATTCAAGACCGCGATACGGTGCAGCTTTCGTGGTGGCATCTCGGAGCATTGGTACGTGATAGTTTGTATAACCCTGATAGTGTCAGAAGCCTTCGTTTATTTCCATAGATACGCTGAAATTCACCGAAAAACTGTTCGCAGATGAACAATTAGTGTTCACTTGTGAACAGTTTTTGTTTTATGGGGTATGGTAAAATCCGTTGCAAGCCGCATTAAAACTTGTCTCCATATTTTGGCACGTATCTTTAAGGGCTTTTCAAAAAAACTACGTTTCAGCCATCAAACTTTGTAACACCATGCTGTACAATTATTTCAAAATTGCTTTTCGGAATCTCATGCGCCGCAAGGCAATGGCGTTTGTCAATATCTTTGGACTGGCGCTTGGAATGGCGTGTTGTATGCTGCTCCTGCCTGCCATACGCGAAGAACTCAGTTATGATAATTTTCATGCGAACAAAGATCGCATTTTTCGGGTCTATCATCAAGAGCAGACTATCAATGGCGACGGAAAATATACCTCGCAGCCACTTGCTTTCTCTCCCACACTCAAGTCTGAAGTTTCTGAAGTCCAATATTCAAGCCGACTTAATTCAGCAAACCCTACGGCGGTGAAATATAACGGTACACTCTTTCGTGAGTCGCCATCGTTTGTGGATGCAGATTTCTTTCGGATGTTTTCATTCCAGTTTCTGCAAGGCAGTCCCGATGCGGCTTTGAATGATATCAGCGCCGTTGTCGTCACCAAAAGTATTGCGGACAAAATGTTTGGTGAAAATGCAAATGCTCTTGGCAAGCAAATCACCGTGCTCATTGGAGGGGAAACAAAGCCGTTTACCATTACCGGAGTGATTGAAAATCCTCCAAATGCCTCATCAATTGAACTTGCCGTTGTAGTGCGATACGAAAATATCCCCGGGTATCAAGAGCAGATGCGGCATTGGGACAATGTTTCCACAGAAGTCTATGTTTGCTTAAAAAATGGAATCACGCAAGGTATAGCCGAGCGAGCAATGGTGCCGCTGGTTGCCTCGCATTATGCTGCAATCATCAAGGACAAAAAAGAACTTGGGGTCAAACCTTCTGCTGACGGAAGCTATATCACAAAGCGTTTGCAGCCGCTTTCGGACGTGCACTTTGGTACCGTCCTCAATCCGTCACGGAATGGGAAAGGTAACGTGTATATGATTGCTGCTATTGCAATTTTCATTATGCTCATTGCTTCGATTAACTTTATCAACTTATCGCTTGCCCGATCATTCCTTCGTTCTCGCGAGGTCGGTATTCGTAAAACGATTGGTGCTAGTCGTCAGCAATTGGTTGTACAATTCTTGGGTGAAGCACTGCTCGTCGTCTTGTTTGCATTGTGTCTCAGCGTTGTTATAGCAGAGATATTATTGCCGGCATATAATTCCGCCGTAAATGCAAAACATACATTACTTATCAAACACGGTAGCGAGATTGCTCTTGCCGAAAATCTCTTTTTCTGGGGTGCAGTTCTGGTCATGTTTTTGGTTATTGGTGTTGGAGCCGGTGCGTACCCAGCTTTCTACGTCTCCGGGCTGCAAGCAGCATCCACGCTCAAAAGCAATGTGCAGAAGGTGAGTCCGTCTCGGTTAAGAAATATCTTGGTTGTCGTGCAGTTTACGTTGGCAGTAGGTCTGATCACCAGTACTCTTGTGATGCGGCAGCAAACGGATTTTATGCAGCAGAAGCCCCTTGGCTATAATCGTGATTATGTCTTGATGATTCCGACAGGCGACGGAGCGCATGGTCGTGAGATTTTGGAAAAATTTAGGTCGTTGGTGGGGGCAAATCCCAATGTTCTTTCCATGAGTTGTGCCACAAAGCCCGTTGGGCGAGGATTGGATGGTTCAAATACAAGCAGTGTATCAATGTGGAATTTTAATGGTGGGGAAGTGGGGGGCGAAGTGTTAGGTGTTAATGTCGGTTATATCGAAACGATGCAAATACCGATGCTCGCGGGACGCACCTTCGATAAATTTCATTCTGCGGACACGTCAGAATCTATTGTGGTCAATGAAATGTCGGCACGGCAAATCTGGAATCTTCTGCCGGAAACAGAACGCAAACGCCGTGCGCAGAATGGTGAATTTTCGCCGTCGGCGGTGCTTGGGGTGCAGATTCCCGTCAACGAACCAAATGTAAAGCCCGGCGATGCCGATTACCATGAACCACTCACTGTCATTGGTGTTACGGCGAATTATCACTACGAATCACTCAGGCGGGAGATAAAACCGGCTCTACATGTTGCATGGTTGAATTATCCGGCAAGTTATATTTTTGTGCGAATTCGCTCGGAGAATGTTCCGGCAACGGTGGCTATGTTGGAAACGGCATGGAAAACAGCAGCTCCCGACACCCCTTGGATTGGCTCGTTCATTGATGAAAATATTGAGCGAATGTACAGAAACCAATGGCGAATGACAAAAATAGCAATGTCCGCCGCGAGCATTGCGATTGCTCTTTCTTGCATGGGGCTTTTCGCATTGGCAGCAATTATTATCACACAACGCACCAAAGAAATTGGTATTCGTAAAGTCTTAGGTGCGTCCGTATCAGGCATTATCGGACTTCTGACGAAAGACTTTTTGAAGCTCGTCGGCATTGCTATTCTCGTTGCGTTACCGCTTGCATGGTATGGCATGAATGCTTGGCTTCAGGACTTTGCGTACAAAATCGACCTTCGATCAGCTCTTGGAGCGGTGATTTTTATTGCAGCGGGACTGTCGGCAGTAGCTATTGCATTCCTAACGATTGCTTTTCAAGCATTCAGGGCAGCAAAGGCAAATCCGGTGGAGGCGCTTAAAAGTGAGTAAGTATCTTTCATTGTGGTAATAATCGCTTGGGCGGCATTTGCCCCTGTGGTATCTGCCGAACTGCGCTGGTTTCAAACTCATCCAGTAAGCCGCTCAAACGCTGCATCAGTCCTTGCAAGTTTTCAGATGCTTTTCCAATTTGCATAATCCCGGCAACAGCAGTCTCGGCAATACCAGCAACGGATTGGATAGAGGTGTAAATGTGGGTGCTGGTTGCCGATTGTGCGTCGGTCGCCGTTGCGATGTCGTTCATCGTGGAAAGCACAATCTCCGAACTGCGAACGACGTTGTGAAGCTGTGTTCCGGCTTTTTCCGCCAGCGCAATACCCGCTTGCACCTGTTCATTGCCGATGTTCATCACTCTCACCGCTTGTTTGGTCTCGTTTTGAATGCCCGTTACCATCGTGGAAATCTCCTTTGTTGCCTTTTGTGTGCGCTCGGCGAGCTTACGCACTTCATCGGCAACAACGGCAAAGCCGCGTCCGGCATCACCTGCACGGGCGGCTTCGATGGCAGCATTGAGCGCAAGCAAATTCGTTTGGTCGGCGATTTCGTTGATAACCGAAATAATTTCACCAATCTGTGCGCTGGATTCGCCCAAACGCTGCATGACGCTTGCGGACTGCGCCACAAGCCGCGCTATCTCTCGAATTTTCTCCACCATCTGCGTTACGGTCGTGCCGCCCGTTTCGGCAATATCGCGGTTTTCGCGGGCGACGCGGGCAGCTTTGGCGGTGTTATCGGCATTGCCTGAAATGGTAGTGTTCATGCCAGATATAGAATGTTGCATTTGTCTAAATTCACGTGCTTGCAGTTCCGCGCCACTGGCAACGCTTTCTGCGGAGTGCATGATTTGTTCCGATGCGCTCACGGTCTCATCTACGGCTGTGATAACGCTCAGAACCATCGTATTGACCTGTTCTAACGCAGTATTGAAACCTTTGCAAAGTTCCGCAATTTCGTCGTCGCGCTCGCTGGCAAGGCGTACGGTCAAATCGCCTTCGGCAAAAAATTGAATATCGTTCAGAATAGATTGGACGCTACGTTGGAGGTATTGTTGTTGGTCTTCGGCGCGTGATTTTGATGCCTCTGCTTCGCTGAGTGCCACCATGAGTGCCTCTCTTTTACCTTCAATATCCATACGAGCAACAAGGAGGCTACTGACCATGATTTCAAATGCTTCGGTCAAGTCGCCAATTTCGTCGCGTGTTCTGGAGACCGCATTCAGACTGGTTTGTAAGTCGCCTGCGCTGACCCGCCGAGCCGCATCGCGCAAGGCAATGACAGGACGTGCCACGCTCCGTGCCAACCAAAACGCCGCCAAAAGCCCAATGACAAAAATCAACAATGACACCACAATTCCCACGACGACGGTGTTCCGAACATGAGTCTCTATGCTGCTTTTTGAGCAGGCAACAATCACTTCGCCTTTGATGTTGTCGGTGCTAAGTTTCACGCGATCTATTGCCAGTGAGTCCGTTTTCATCAGCGCTTCGGAGAACGTAAAGGTTTCGGGATAGGCGGCAAGAGTCTGTCCGTCGCTGACTATCGCTACAAAGCGCACTCTGGGGTCGCGCTTGACAAATTCAATTGCCTTTTGAACGCCCTGCATATCGTTATTTTGCAACCCCACCGTTACGCCAAGCGTCAAGGCTTCAGAAAGGCTGTGGACTTCGCTGGCGAAACTGTTCTGCAAAGCGAGTGATTGCTGAAAAGGAAAGTAAAAAAACTCGAACAGTAGGATAGCAAGTACCGTCGCTCCGACCGTGAATTGGATTTTGTTACGAAGGTTGATACGCATATTGTTGTGAAATTGAGTGGTGATGAACGGGGAAAAATACTGTGCGCTTGCATAGTACACGACAGAAATCTTCCTCGGTGGCACAGACATTCTTGTCTGTGAGGTTTGAAGCGGTGTTCAAGGACTACACAGGCAGGAATGCCTGTGCCACCAAAGCCAGTTCTCAATCCATCTATAAAATTTTGTCGTGTACCAAGGTGCGTTTGATTGATTCAAAAATCGGCTTTCATTTAATTGTCGCTAGAACTTTCACGTCCTTAGAAACTTTGTCCGCGCTCACATATCCTATTGCGCCTGGTGTAGAAGCAACTTTACTGAGAATTTCATCGTCCGAACCCAGCAGCAAAGGTGGCTGCGCTTTGCCGGAGAATTGTTTGCGAAGCCATGTTCTTTGCATCTCAACGAAACTCGTGCCCAAAGCTGCATAAAATCGAGTGCGGGAGGGCGAGTCATTCTTGAAATCAATGACGGTTATTTTCCCGCCGTCGCCCCAGTTCTTGGTATTGAGCGTGAACATATCAAGAAGCGTGGAATTATCAACGCTACCGGATGCAACAGATTTGTGCGCTATGACCGCGACTTGTGCTTGTGCCGTTCCCAGCGAAAGAGCAGATATGAGAACAGCAAGCATGAGCCATTTCGGGAACGGTGAATTGGTACGAGGTTTCATGGTGATTATTCCTTGATGATTGTTCTTTGTTGATTGTACGTTGTGAATGGTACGATGTCAGTGCTGCTAAAAAATGATGCTTAATCCGAGATAGAGGTAATCGAACGTGATATTGGCATTGCCTTCAAAGTTTGGCATGATGCGCACATACTGAATTTTCGGCACAAACCATTGATTTACCCGCCATCCTGCGCCTGCGGAGACAGCATGAACGCCGTTGGTGGCGATGGCATTTTCATTCGCTCCCTCTAAACTGAAGTAAGAATAGCCACCATAGACATAGATTTGGTCCGTAATGTTGTAGAGTGCATTTCCATAAAAAAACTGCTTATTGAGTTGATTGGAGCGGGCACTATTGTAAAAAACGCCAATGTATTCACCCTCAAATGCGAAATTGCCAAGTGTGAAGGACACATCGCCGCCAAGCCGCAGTCGTTCTACGTCGCCTAGAGGTGCGATGATTTCTGGTCTGCCAATAGAAAACAGGCGAGTCGTGTCGCGGCGGTTATCCCTGTCCAGTGTTCCAGAAAGCCCTAGCTTAAAAGTTTCAGCAGCATTGCGAATACCCACGCGCCCGCCATACGAAAAGAAATTCACTGTACTTTCACCGGAGGTTCGGGGGGCTGCATTACTAGTGCTGGCTCCATTTTTCGAGGCGATGTATGAGGTTTCAGGATTACCAATGTTTGCAGCATACTCAAATCGCAGGTCGGTGCTGATGGGAAGCGTTCCATTCACCTGCAAAAACGAGCGTTCAGGCAGATAATCCTCAAAAGAAATAAAACTGCTCAAATTCGTTTCATACACCGACGGACGGAACAAATAAGGCAAGAGCGCTGTTCGGTTCTTGATTTCGTTCAGGTTGTTAAAAGTAGGCAGGAGCATCCCGGCTTTGATGGTGAAAGCATCGGAATGTTCATAACTTGCCCACGCCTCTTCCACGCTAAAATCTCCCCATCCACGCTGTGTAGAGAAGCCAAGCGTGTACTGGAAATTCAAAAAGATGTTGAATCGTTCGGCAAAGGGCTTATTGAACATGACGTTGAGTTGTTGCAAAGAGAACGAAGTCCGCTCATTTACTTGCGATGCAGGGACTCCGGGCGGCAACATTCCCGAAAAAGAACTTTGCTGGCGCTCGTAGTAGCCAAGAGTTTGAGCGTATCCAAAAATGCGCAAATCTTCGAGTTGGGCTTTTGCTCCGGTTGCCGTGAAAGCAAGGAGCAGCAAGGCGAGGAGAGTGCTACGGTAGTTCATAACATTGTGAAGGTGCGGGGTGAAGAAAATAATAATGGAGTTTTTTGATGCGGTCTTATAGGATAAATGCGACAATGAAGCCAATTGCCGACAAGCTCACGAGTGCAATGACGATTTTCAAAAGTAAAGCCTCTCGGCGAGTGGTATCGAATGTATTCATAGTGCCGTGAGTGTAAAGAGTGAGTGTAAATTGTGTGATGGCAGTATGTGATGAAACACCGTACAAATCTAGTGTTTTAGGGGCTTGCAGTTGTCATGGCTTTGTAAAAGGTTTGTGTGAGAATTGTAAAAGATTTGTGTGGGAATTGTAAATTTTTTGTCAATTCCGCTTTCGAACCAGCCAAAGCATGACGAAAAACCGCATAAAACCTGTATTTTGGTGTATGAGTTTTGTTTCAGATATACCCTTGCGCTTGCGTCGTTTGCGGAAGCGTCTTCACTTCAACATTGCATCTGTACTTGCGTTGCTGATGTTAGTGCTGCTGCCGGTATTTGCGGTTTTGCAGTACCGTTGGTTGGGAAAACTCAGCGAAAGCCAGCAAGAACGCCGTCAGACGCAGCTTCAGAATACCACGCGCCTTATGGCGAGGGAGCTTAATAAGCACTTTGTTTTGCTACAACACACGTTTCTGCTGACGGAAGAAGAAGTCGCAGCAAAGTCTCTTGAAAAATTGCTTCGTGAGCGTCACGACATCTGGACGCACACCGCCAATGCGCCACTGCTGGCACAAATCTTTTATGTGCGAAAAAGTGCAGATTCACTGGTGATACAAGAGTTTCTGCCGGACAAGCAACGCATAGTTCCGCACCATGCTCCTGCAGTTCGCCAAAGCATTGAACGCATCCTTGCAGAGCCGATGGAACAGCTTGCTACGCTTCCGCACTATGTTCACGAAGGCTTGTCCACGATGGTCATTCCGATAATGAATGAAATGACTCCGAGTAATTTCATTGTGCTGAGGCTTGATACGGCGTACTTCCGCACCGCGCTGTTTCTGCCTCAGGCGACAGCCTACTTTCCCGATAAGGACGAAGCGCCTTACCAAATGGCTATTGTGGATAGTTCTCGCATTATGTTTACGTCCGATACCGTCTTCACTTTTCGTGCAGCCCGCGACGCAAGTACGCATTCAGTAGTCGGTTTATTGCCACCTGCACAGTTTACCCTGATGCTCTTAGAGCGGCGTTTGCCACCACAAATGCTGAATCGCCTACAACAGGTACAAAAGCAGAATTTTTTACCGAGCGATGCGATTGCACCGCAAACAACGACCGATGATTTCCCTTTTACGGATATGCCGAATCCTTTCGGTGGTGGTGGAATGAGTAAGGCACTGCCGCCTGCGGTAGTGGCGGGGATGATGGCGGATAGCAACTTGGCTTCGATAACACGTATGATAAACGTGCCGGAACTGGTGATAGAACACGGCGCAGGTAAGCTCGAAACACAAGTAGAGACGTTGCGTTGGCGCAATGTGGCGATAAGTTTCGGAATGCTGCTGCTCTTGGCGGGTGTGATTGTGCTACTTTTGGTCTTATCCATTCGCACCGAAAGACTTGCCAAGCAGCAAATGCAGTTCGTGGCTGGGGTTTCGCACGAATTGCGCACACCTATCACTGTTATTCGACTCGCGGGTGAAAATCTCTCCGATGGCTTGATAGATGACGTTGCAATGGCAAAAATGTATGGTGATTTGATACTGAAGGAGTCCGATAAACTCTGGGGTTTGGTGGAGAGAACTCTTGAATTTGCTGGCATTCAAGCGGGAAAGCGCACCTTCGAGATGCAAGCACTCGACCTTACACACATCATACATGCAGCAGTTGGCGATGTGCATTTATTGGCGAAAGAACAAGGAATGACTTTGCTTGTAGAGATACCGAAGCATTTGCCGCACGTGCAAGCAGATGCCGTCGCGGTGCGCTCCGTGTTGGTGAACTTGCTTACGAATGCTCTCAAATATTCACTTCCAAAGGATAAGCGAAATGCAGAGCATGAAAACACGGTGCTTCTCAGGGCATATACCACCGAGAACAGCACAGGAAAACGCGATTCGGAGAAATTCTCTGCACTGGTGATTGTCGTACAGGATTATGGCAGAGGTATTAGCCGTGAGGATGCGCCATATATTTTTGAGCCGTTTTTCCGCAGTAGTGACGTTGTTCAAGAGCAGATTTCCGGTAATGGACTAGGGCTTTCGCTGGTAAAATACATCATGGAGGCACATGGTGGCAGTGTTGCGGTTGAAAGTGTGTCTGCTCATCAGCATTTGCAAGTACATGGTTCGACCTTTACGTTAGAATTTCCGCTTTCCCATACCGCATAAACACTCATGTTATGAAGAGACGCATTTTGTTCATCGAAGATGATGCAGGATTGGCACTGACGCTGACGCACCGTTTGCAAGCGCAAGGTTACTCGGTGCAACACGCAGGAACTGGTGCTTTGGGACTGAAATACGCCACCGACAGCAATTTCGACCTCATTTTGTTGGATGTCATGCTGCCAGACACCAATGGTTTTGATGTCTGTGCAGATATTCGCTTGCGAGGGGTGCGGGTGCCGATTCTCATGCTTACTGCGCGGGGGCAGACGACGGATAAGGTTGTGGGCTTGAATTTGGGTGCTGACGATTATATGACCAAACCTTTTGAGGTGATAGAGCTTTTGGCAAGAATGGAAGCGCTTTTTCGACGCACGCAGCCATCAACGACGACAACAGTCATACAACAAACGGACATGAACACACTCCGTTTTGCGGACATAGAAATAGACACGCGCGGCAAGGAAGTCCGCAAAAGCGGTATCGCGCTTGATTTTTCGCGAAAGGAATACGAGCTGCTACTGTTTTTGATTGAGCGCAAAGGAGACGTTCTTGAGCGAGATGAGATTTTGAACCACGTTTGGGGCTATGATGCAATGCCCAGCACGAGAACAGTGGATATGCATATTCTGAAATTACGCCAGAAAATCGAGCCTAATGCCCGCGAACCGCAATATATTCTAACGGTTCACGGCTCGGGGTATAAATTTGTAGGGTGAGGTAATTGTAGAATTTACAACCCGGCATGATAATCGTACCCTTGTTCTGCCCAGTAATCCGGAGGGCGCTCATTTGTCAGGATAATAGTGCCAATACGTTTGATATTTTTGATGCCATACTTCACCGGTATAATCAAACGAAGCGGATAGCCTTGTTCAAACGAAATATCCTGCCCGTTGGACTCAAACGCCAGCAGTGTTTGCGGATGAAGAGCGCTTGCCATGTCTAAACCTACATAATATGCCTTGTCTGGGGTTGACATTCCCACATACCGAAAATCAGTGGGTAGAGCATAGTTGCGAAATACATCGCTAAGCCGCACACCGCCCCAATGTTGGATTTCGTTCCATCCTTCCACGCATTTGAAGTCGAAAACAATTTCTGTTTTGGGTAACGCCATAATGTCTGCGAGCACTAACTCAAGTGGCTTGCCAATTTTTGTATCAACAATTGTTAGTTTCCAATCCCTTGCGTCAATGTCTTCGTCAAGCCCAACGTCGCCATTTGTACGTGGTTCTACCGCCGCCGCCGAACGTGGGTATTCCGGCGCTAAGTGGGCATTGCTATAAAGTACGGTTTCATTCAGAAAGCCGTTTGTTTCGAGCATAGAACGAAGCGGCGCGACAGTTCCATCCACTTCAGGTTGTTTGCGAACCCAATTCCATCCTAATATGCCACTCAAGGCACCAAAACCAAGCGTTGCAAAACTTAGGAAATTGCGCCGCGTGATGTTTTTTTTTTGTTCAAGAGTGAGCGTAGATGAAGGTTTTATAGGCGTTGACATACATTTGACAATAATAAATTACAAAGTAGTTGGGTGTATGGGAGTAGTATCATTGACAGTGGAAGTCAAGTCTTCACTTGCATCCGGGGGATTATCGGCAACTTCTTCCAACTCAAAGCCAGAGACCATTGCACGAAAATTATTCCAACCCGCACGAATGACTTGGAGCAAATGAACAAGAAAAAACACACAAAAGCCAAGGGTGAGACAAAAATGTTCAATACGTGCAATTTCGTATCCGCCAAGTGCGTAAGCCAGCCATGAAAGTTGTATGGGCTTGTAGATAGCCAGCCCCGTCAGCAATGATCCAAAGCCCATGATGATGACGCTTGTATAGGCGATACGCTGTGCGCCATTAAATTTTACTTTTTCATGCGTATATTTCTTGATGAAAAGGTCGTTCAGCAAAACTTTCCACGCCTCGCCTAATGAAGATTTATCGGGTGCTATGAAACACCACTCGCCTGACACAACCAAATACAAAACGTAGAGCAGACCATTGATGGCGAAAAACCAGGCAAACGTGAAATGGTATGCCATACCGTCCGCCAGCCGAGCGCGTAGATTTAGCGCATCATAGAACTGCTTTGGAAAGAATTTTATGAGCGTTGTGGAGCCAATCTTGATTTCATAAATATCATTTGCCCAGTAGATGAGTAGCCCGCTCCAAATCATTACTAGCAGAACAGGGAAATTTATCCAATGAAACCAACGCACTGCAAGCGGATGTTTCTCGACAATATTGATTTTGGTTTGTTGTTTCATTTGAGTTGGGGAGAGTGTAAAATGAATACTTGCCTGCGAACTTTCGTTCGCGCTCCAAACAGTCATCGTACCGTTATTTTGTTGTATTCAATGGATATCATGCCAATAATACGCGATTTCTTCGGCAACGCAAGGATGAATTTGCAATATACCACCATTTCCGACGTAAAGATATTATTCTGAGAACCTCGAAAAAAAAATTACAAATGGCTTACAAACTTGCTTTTGGAAAACAGACCTAAAGCCAGGAATATAGATTGGAAGCGTCATACAAACTATAATCTTGATAATTTCTGAAGTTCTCGGCAGAATATAATACACATTCCCAAAAACAAAGCAAGCTATTGACGAAATGTGCTACTCCAAATTGGAGGAGGATGCGCAACAAAAAAATAGCGTTGCCGAATCGAGAACGGCAACGCTTTAGGCTTTGTGCAGGCTCTACTCTATGACCTTGCTTCATTCAGCGCAAAGCCCAAGGAGAAGTAATGAGGGGGGGAGCTTTTATTACAAGAAGCCTGGTGTAAAGGCAAGTCAAGCATGGTATTCAGAGTTTTCTGCCACACCTTTTGGGGACTAAAGATTAAAACTCAAGCCAAATGCTACGCCTGTGCCACCTGTCGCTCCGACCTGCACGAAGCCACCAACTTTGGGACTAAACCAGTATCGAAAACCCAGATGCCATCCCACATATGGTCCGAATGAATAGCCTGAAATATATTCGCCCGTTGCCAGCGTACCAAAATACACCCCTAAGCCAAAATATAAATCAAGGTCTCTGGTTATCCCAGCTAGGTCAAGATGATAGTTTGCTTGTGGTCCGAAAAGGAGCACTCCGTATCTGTAGGACTGCGCAGAAAAAAATGACATTCCGACAACAGCACCAACACCAATGCGCCCGGGACCAATTTTGTCCGTCAGACCATACTCATACCGTACCTGTGGCGAAAAGCCCCAGCCAAGACTCAAACCTAAATCGACAATGCTACTACCTCTGCTGAAGCCTTGTGAATAAGCTCCTTGAGTTGAGCAAGTTAAAATTGCCAAGACCAACAATAGTTTCTTAATACTCTTCATAAAAACTCCAGTAATTGTGGATAGAAAAAATCGTATGTTGTGAATTCAAATGTTAGGTTTGAAACAACGTATCGGTGAGGTAACACAAGATTTCACGGGCATTTTATCAAGAGTCTTCTCGTTTTTACCCTTAGTATCACCAAAAAATAACGATACGCCCAGCATACGCCACAATTTTAAGTTTTTTTGAGTTGGAAAGTCTTACACAATTTTAGGAAAGATTTATATATTTCACACATTGAACTTACGGTACAAACGCGAAATATCACGGTGGATAAAATTTGCGGTAGGAATTTCGCTAAAACTCTTGTGCCGAATGTGTTCTGTAAACGGTAACCTTGTCTTGAAAAGCAGCAACAAAAAGTCATACCGAACTTGTAACTTGAATTCACGCTCCAATTATTCTCGAATAACCACAAAACAAGACTCTCCATCCTCTTCAAACTTCTACAACTTTAGTGCTGATTGGTTCAGTATGAAGACTGCTTCTTTGCAATAAAACGCCGTAGAAACTCATCCAAAGACCATTTTCCCGCACCAAAAAAAGCGACCGTAAGAGTTGCCAGCAAAAAGAGAAATGGCGTTGCTGCGGTGAAATCATCGGGCTTTTCAAGAATATTTTTCACAGTGTCTGCGTCAGCCGTGAGATAAGCCACCATCAATACCACAATAAGTTGAAGGCTGACAACGCGAGAAAATAAGCCAACAAGGAGCAGTAAACCGCCCAAACATTCTGTTGTGCCCGCCATTGTGACATTGAACGCAGGAAAAGGAATATTCAGACTCGTGAAAAAATCAACCGTGCGGTCAAAATTCATGAGCTTTCCTTTACCCGTTTGGAAGAACTGCCAGCCCCAGTAGAGACGCATAGCCAATAGCAAAAAATCCTGCCCGAAATTCAGGAGATGGACGAGCCGTGAGTACAGGTTCTGTGCGGTGCGAAAGAGTGCGGAGGTAAACATATTATGTTCAATAAAGTATAGAAAAAAGTATTGTACGAAATAGTAATGCCGCTCCAGCCCAAAGCATGATGCTTTCGGTAACGTGAGAATTGGCGAGTGTTTGGGGGGATGCTTGTGTTTATGTACGAATGGCAGCAAATACACCATTCATTATCCATTCCTGAAAGCGAGATGAGATGCGGGCTTGGAGTTCCTCGAGATTAGTTTGTTTATTGGTAAAAACTTGCTGTACTGCTTCAAACGCCTCGCCTAGCGTTGTACCCTGGATGAGCAATTCGAGGAGTCTATACTCTTCTGCACGTAAGGCGTAGTGCTGCGTGTGGAAGTTTGAGCGATGAATATAGACGAAATTAGGGTGCGGTTGTATGTTCGGAAATTCATTATGCTTATCCTCAACGGCGCAGAAATAATCGTGGACAGGGTAGGCAAATTCGTGTAAACTGAACGCCTCAACCGCCGTGAATATTGCAGTATCCCACGCATCGGGCGGTATGCCAGCGATGTCCACGGCACTGATTGGTGGAACTTCCGGAGCTTCCATGACAGCACTAATGGCAAGTTCTAATTCCGCCAACTGCGCTATAAATTCTTTATCGGGCAGAGTCGTTGACCGCACGAAGCTAGGAAATTTCAGCCCTGTGTCATTCAGGGTGTAGGAATTCGATGGATGTGCTGTGAAATACTGCTCGGTAAGCTCTTCAAATTGGGGTTTCCCTAGCAAATGCAGCACCGATGGGAAATCTACCGCAAGTGAGTCGCGCATACGGAGAAAGTACATTCGACGATAAATGCCAATGCGGTCGTATTCGGTAAGCGTTTTCGAGGGCAAAACATTATGAAGGGCGCGATCATGGCTGAGTTCGGCAGTGGCAACATCGGAGTTCCACGCTTGGTCGTCAGTGCCAAAATGTGTTACCACCGACACCATCCAGCGTTGAAAATCTGCTAAAGGTAATGGTTCATGCGCTTTGTTAATCATATTCATTAGCAAAAGCGTGAAGAAGCTGTTGTTCGGATTTTTGTGTGGACACTATGGCAGAGCCGCTGCCCGCACCTTCCGCATGAGCATTGTCACGGTATGCACGTGCTTTGAGTGCTTCTGCATGAACAACTTCAAATGATGGAATGTCTTCGTCCCATTCGAGAAGCGTAGCACGTCCGCCGGAACGCGAATAGGCGTAACGATACAGTTCCCAAACACCCTCCACTACGTGGTCGCTGTGGGTGTCAATGATGTGTGTACCTTTGTGGGTATGCCCCGCGAGATGGTATTGGCAAATTCGGTCAGCGGGAATGGCGTCAATAAATTCTTTTGCATCAAAGTTGTGATTGAATGCACTTACAAAAACATTGTTCACATCCAAAAGCAAGCCACAATCAGCATCCTCAGCCATACGAGCAATGAACTCCCACTCAGGCATCGTCGAGGCGGCAAATTCTACATACGTCGAAACATTTTCTAAGACCACACGTCGCCCCAAAAAGTCTTGAATCGTGCGAATCCGCTTTACGATGTGCCCCAGCGTTTCTTCAGTGTAGAGAATGGGCAAGAGGTCGTGCGTATTACGTCCGTTCACGCCAGTCCAGCAGATGTGGTCGCTTACCCAGGGTGTATCCATGAGGTCGGCAAGGCGCTTCAGGCGTTCCAGATAGGTAAAATTAAGTGGGTCAGTGCTGCCAATCGAAAGCGACACGCCGTGTGTAACAATCGGGTAGCGTTCCCGAATTTTTTCCAGAGCGTAAAACGAGTAACCACCTTGTGAGAGGTAGTTTTCAGAGATTACTTCAAACCAATCCACAGGCGGGAAATTTTCCAAGATGTAATCGTAATGCACTGAGCGCAATCCAACACCGAAGCCTAAATCTGGCAGATTCCAACGATTCGGAAGCATAGAAAAAAACGAATAATGTGAAAAATGGCGTAAGCGATAAAAATAGCGATACGGAGAACGCAGACAAATTGACGTTACTTTAAGTATGCGTAAAGTTTGGTCTTTTTCCCCTCAAGGTATTTGGAGTGTCTTTTGCCCGGTTCTCCGCTCGCTTCTACAAAAAATTATGCTGCGTTTCCTTTGCAACCGTCTTTGCCTTTGCAGCTATCTTTTTTCTTCTCCATTTTGGAGTCTTTGCCTTTGCAGCCGTCTTTGCCTTTGCAGCTATCTTTTTTGGTAGCTTTTTCGGTCTTCGCTTTTTTGGTTTCTGCAGGTTTGTCAGCAGGTTTGTCCTGAGCCATAAGAGCAGTACCCGAAATCATGCCAGCAACAGCAGCGCCGACCATCAGCTTGGAAAAATCTTGGCGATTCATAAAATCTCCTGATAAATATGTAAAAAAAAATGAAGCGGGAAGTGCCCACTTTGTTCTAGTACGTTTTTTAAGTAGTCGGGGATTTATTCTCGACCTTACAAAAAAAATATTTTCAGAAAAGCTGCTCACGCCATTTACTTTTTCTGAAAAAACAAATCATTGCATGATGCCGCCGACCGAGAGCAGATGCTCTTACGAATGGCTGCAAGCGGTGCTTTATCGTGAAATATCACCGTTCCACCCGTTCGCTCAATGCCCAAATCAAGCCAAAGTTTTTCCAAATCGGGCTTGTAAGCAGTCTTGCCCATTTGAAGATATAGTTTTTCAAGAATTGATGCGCCAATATATTTATCGCCCGTGCGTAAGACGGTGAGAATATCCCTGTCTTCGTTCATTGTGCCTTCACGTTTCATAATAATTTGCAGCACTTCTTGGAGACTATGCTTGTTTGCGGTTTTGATGCGAATTTCAATATCTGCTCTTAGACAAAACAGCGCTCCACCCCAATACACACGCCGAAAATCGCGCACTCCATCAAGACCTGAAGCGGCATTGGCAAAAGCCTCCGGGGTTTTACTGACCAAATCAAACCACACACTTTCGACGGGAATAATTCCGGTCATTGCTCTTGCAATAGGCTCAACATACGTCGCAATGCCTTCTTCCAGCCAACGATGCTCACGGTCTAGAGATGGGAATGTGATATGTGTCATCTCGTGGCACATTACCCATGAAGACCGAAAACCTTCCGGCGGGGTTTTTGTTCCGACGTAAATCGTTAAGCGCGGCATTTCACCTGGCATTGCCTGCCCGTAGCCTATTTCGCTGCTGTTGCTGACGGCTTTGAGCGTTAGGGTCAACTCTTTGAGGGGGAAGCGTCCGTAGTATGCTTCGATAGCGCAAACATTGAGTTCTAACCACTGTTGAATAAAACTATTCGTCAGATGAGAAAGCTCGTCGGGCGGGGTTTCATACAGTATGCGTGTTCCATTCTTGAGCACAAGCAGTGTTGTGGTTATCGGTCTATCGTGGCATTGTGCTTGTGAAAAAGTAATCGTCGCGCAGACGAGTACCGATAGCGCACGGAGCAGTATGGACTGAATTGGCTGGGCTATCATTGCTCTCCAATCGCTGTGGAAATCGCCGTTTGTATGCGTACACGTGCTTCTTTGGGCATTGCCTCCGGAAATGCACTAGCCAATTCGTCTGTTGGGGCAGTGGAATTGCCGATTATTTCGGATGTGCTGCCAAACGATTGATGGATAATTTTTTGGAGCAACTGAATCTGTATGTTAAATCGTTTACATCCCGAACAGATCATAAAATGGAATTGCAGCCTAAAACGCTCCCTCAAGGTTAACCGCGTGTCCATCCCTTTTGATACGAGAAGTGTTATTTCGCTACATGGGGGCGAAATACGCGCCATATACACTTTGGCGAAGCCTGGTAAATTCATAGCAAATGTCCTCTCAAAGCAATAATTGTACAGTATTGCCAACCTTTTATCTTGGTCGTAATGTACGCATATTTTCTTACACAAGAGTATAAATTTGCCCTCTGGATGTATCAGCGTTTGTTTTTTAACTCTCGCAAATGCCGTATCAGAACTTCAGGCTCAGAGCGTTTGCGATAATCGCTTTCAAGAAATGAATAAGTGATGGTGCCGTCTTGGCGAATAATGTAGGTAGCTGCAATTGGCAACTCTGAGCCTCCGGTGCTACCGTTATAGCGTTCTAAGTATTGTTTTTGTTGGCTCGGAACGGTAAAGAGTACATTGAACTTTCGTGCAACATTGCTCCCTACATCACTGAGAACCTCAAATTGCAATGAATTACGATCCACAGCTTTCAGGGAACTGTCAGGCAGTTGTGGACTAATAGCGATAACACTTGCTCCCATCGCATCGAAGTCTTTTAAGCGTTGTTGTAATGCACGAAGCTGAAGATTACAAAAGGGACACCAATTACCCCGATAGAATGTCAGTACAACCGGTCCTTTAGCGAGTTTTTCTGAGAGCGCAGTTTTTCCTCCACGGGCATTCGGCAGTTCAAACATCGGTGCTTTACTTCCTACTTGCAAAGCCTTGTGCGTAACTCCTGTCTCACCAATTGCCCGAAGAGACTCTTCGTATTTTGCTGCCCGTTCGGGCGACATGGATTGAAGTGAGCGCTGCTGAACTTCCAGTAATTGTTTTGCAAGTGTTGAATCATCATGCAGTTGCGATTGGGCTTTCGGTTCTATCGACTGAGTTTGAGCAATGACTATACCTTGCAGTACAACGAAGCAGGAGAGCGCAAACGCAAGTTTCATTTTTGTATTCATCAATGTTTTGTTGAAAATTGGAGGTGTGAAAGAGTTTTTCGAGACTTTTACTGTTGAGAGACGTTTCCTATTTTGAAACAGCTTTTTCTTTGGAAGAGACTATGCGCAAGGCTGCAAGCGCCTCAGCAGAGCATAACATACTCGCACCCAAAAGTACAAGGTCTTTCAACAAAAATGCATCCGGTACCAGCAGACCATCATGAACGGAAAATGCTCCCGGAGTGGTCGCTAGAAAGCTCAGGGTGCAAAGAAATGTTGCGGTCCCAAGTATCCCGCCGATAAATGCAAAACGTTGGAAGAGGGGAGTGCTGATGGTAATGCAGATAAGCAGTAGCGCGGTAAGAATTTCAATGCCGCCAATGAGATTTGATGCACCCTGTACGCCAAGCGTGGGAGTCATCCACGATGTAAGTGGGCTATTAGTAATGAGGGACTGAATTGCTTTTGCCTCAGTAGGAGTAAATTTGAATATACCAATCCAAAGGAGAATCAGTGCGGTACCCAAAATGCTCACAAGTGTAGCGCTGCGGTGAAGTTTCATTACGGCATTCTTTCAAAAAAAATAGTAAAAGATACAGTTGCGTGTGAGGAGCGCTGCTGTACGGCGTTCGCTTTGTACTCATCCTGCAAATCTACATTTTTAGGACTTTCGCAAAAGCCGGAAAAGTGAGTAGATTAGAGTTAATTTTACCATG
>JACVZY010000110.1 GCA_014654705.1 Ignavibacteria bacterium | reverse complement strand
CAGACTGGCTGCCGCTTTGATTGCTCTGATTTTTAACTTTTAATTGGCATTAGTAACGGTACATTAGACAATTCATTTGTCCTACAAGGTTCTGGCTTCGACAATGCTATTGCCAGCCTTGCAATACAGCCTGATGGCAATATCATTACTGCTGGGAATTTCTCAAATTATAACGGAATTTCTCGAAGCAGAATTGCACGTATTCGGGGTACTCCTCAGGGTATCACCTCCTTCACCCCAGCCGCTGGTAGCGCCGGAACAAGCGTCGTCATCACCGGAAGCGGCTTCACAGGCGCAACCGCCGTGAGTTTCGGCGGTACGCCCGCATCCAGCTTCGTCGTCAACAGCGACACACAAATAACCGCCGTTGTCGGTAGTAGCACTGCCGTCACGGGCGGGCAACAACTTGTCATCGTTACTGCTCCGGCAGGTACATTCTCGCTCGGCGGCTTTAGCCTTGGTGGTACGGCACAAAGTGGCGGCACTGCGCCTACTGGTAATACTGCGCCACAGTCGGCGGTAATCTCCGGCTTTTCGCCGCAGTCGCTTGCCTTCGGAACGCCCATCACGCTCTCCGGTTCAGGCTTCACGGGTGCTACAGGGCTGCTTATCGGTGGCGTTCCCGTGACAAATTTTGTGGTGGTGAATGACAATACCATCACAGCCATCGTGGGCGGCGTACCCGTAAACGAGCGCGTTCAGCTCACAGGAGGCTTGGGAGCAAGTCTGGATATGAGCGGCTTGGGGCTGACGTACTCGCGCTTGCCCTCGCCCGTTATCGCGTCCGTCTCTCTGGCAAGCCTGAGCGCTTCCGGCGATGATGCCGCGTTGACGCTCTCCGGCTTCAATTTCCTCACGGGCGCACGAGTGCTGGTGCGTGAGCAAAACGCTGATGTCACTACGGCAGTCGCGGTTTCTTCGTCCACTATGACCGCTACACAAGCCGCAATGACCCTTCCGGGTGTACTTCGCTCACCCGGCACAAAAACTATTATTCTCGTCAATCCTGATGGGCAGAGTGGTTCTATCACGCTCACCGTCGTTACAGGGGCTGCTGTGCAGATTGCAGCAAACGACGGGCAGCCGTTTGTCTTTACCACGACAGCATCAGGGCGGGCGTTCAGCATTCGGCTTTCGGGCGCGAACATCTTCCGCACGGTGCAAGCATTCATCGGCAGTCTTCAAGCACGAGTGAGCGTGCCGTCGTCCACCGAAGCGATTGTAGAGGTACCGGCATCGGTCAATGAAATCGGCGGTGTCAGTCTTACGCTGCGTCTGCAAAATAGCGACGGACAAAGCACAAGCGCAACGGTGCGCATAGAGCGCCGCCCACCACCAACGATTATAGCGGTAACGCTCCAAAGCGGCGGTCGCCTCAGAGTGCGCGGGGTGAATTTTCTGAGTGGTATCCGCGCAGCACTGTCAAACTCAGCGCTGACGGTACTTTCGCAAGACGGCGACACGGCGTGCACAGCGCAGATACCGACTACCTTCCGTCTCATGTCAAACACGCCGACGGTTTCGCTGACAGTGGAAAACTCTGATGGTCGTGCGCACGGCGTTCTTTTGCCGCGCTCGTTCTTTGACGGGCAAATTGCAGGTGCTTCTGAGGGCAATGCAGTCACGACAGAACGCAGGTGGGAAAACAACAGCGTAGGAAATCCGGTGGAAGTAGTTGCCGAAAAGCATATGCAGAGCGCTTCTCAAGAACTGAGCATCTATCCGAATCCGATGGAAACGGAGTTACGTATCGGCGGCGTGGGGCAGCGGACGGTGCGTGTGTACGATATGCGCGGGAGTGTGGTTGTGGAAGATCGGACAACGTCTGGCTCGGTGAATGTCGCTGGTTTGAGCGCAGGCGTGTACATTGTAGTGGTAGAATCGGCGGACGGGCGTATTCTCCGGCAGCGAGTGGTGAAGCGGTAATTGCTTCAGTGTGACTGCAAAACAAAGCCCCGCATGAAATCATTCATGCGGGGCTTTTCGTTTTCGGGAAAGTTTAACTTTTTAATTGCTTGGCGCAGCCACGCGCTTCTTGCGGCGGAAGCGCTGGAAGAAGGTTGCAATCGGGTCGCGGAGTGCCAGAAGAGCAATCGTGCCGATGCTGGCAGCAATAGCCATGAGCCAGAGCATTACCGCATCGTAGAGTGCCGTCGGAACAGTCTTAAACCACGGGTTGAAGAGATTGATGACGGGAACGGATTTCGTCGAAACCAAAAGCGGGTAGTCCCACCAACTGATTTCCGCGTCAATGTCCGTGCCGCGTACTGCATCTGCATGGGCGGCAGCTTCGGGTGTACCGTGCTGAATGCCTTTTAGTGCAGCTACTTTCAAGTCATGATAGTTGTCGTTGGCAATGCGTACCTCGCGGGCGATTTCTTGATTGCCGTATTGCTTTTGGTAAGCGGTACGATGTAGGTCGAGAAGCGAGTCCACACGCTGCTTCTGGACTTGGAAGTCTTGTAAATCCAACTCGGTTTTTTGTAATTGGTCGTTGAGCGTCGCAATACGGGCAACATAATTCAAACTATCGGTTTTGATTTTGTTGTCGTAATACGCAACAGCATTGGTGCGCTCCACCGAGGCGCGGTCGAAGTTGGAATAGAACGCAAGCGTTTTTTGTGCTTCTTCTTGGAGCGCTTGGATTTGCTTCTTGAGCGTTTCGGGGTTGCCACCGCTTTTCTTGACCATCGCACGGTTTGCCTCTATTGCCGAATCCAGTGAAGACTTGTTTTTTTGCATGGCAGCAAGCTGTGCCTGATTTTCCAAGATTTTCTGGTCAAGTTCGGCAATCTTTGCGGTACGAGCCGTTGTATCGGCGATGTACTGTGCTTCAAACGCAGTATTGAGGGAGTCAATCTCTTTTTCAATGTTATCTGCCAAGTCGGACAGCACATTGCCACGAATGAGTCTGCGCTGCAAGTAGTCGGCTCTTGGCTGGAAGCTGTTGAACGAGTATTGAAGCGTTACCAAGCCTTCATATGCCCAGCGTGACGGTATAAACTGGCATACTTCTGGGATTTCGTGCTTTTTGTTGACCTTGAGGTGATCCATCTGACTGTAGGGAATCAGCGCTCCGGCAAAGATAATTTGCGGTATAAGCAAGAGCGGAACAATGTTGAACGCTGCCTTCGAGGACAAGCTGGGAAGTGCCGAGATAAGCAACCCAAGCGCTATGCCGTTGAAGGAGACAATCGTCAGGAAGCCGAGATATTCAAAATATAACTCGTGCATACCCAAAATCGGGAATGAGAAGGCAATAAAGAGGATGTTCTGCGCGACGCAAAAGACAAAGAGTGTCAAAAACTTCGAGGCGTAGTAGGCGGTGTTCCTGATGTTCAGCATCCTCTCACGTAAGAGAATTGCTGCGTCCTTTATGATTTCGTCCACGCTGTTTGTCATAGCGAGGAACATCGCAATAATAGTGGCAAGGAAAATATAAACGCGCAAATTATCGTTCTGGAAGAGATTGTATTCTGAGGTTGCGCTTGGTAAAAGGCGTAGAATCAGTGCCACAGCTATCGCCAACAGTGGTGCTTCCAAGAACGTGATGAGCAGGTTAGAGCGGTCGCGGACTTTGTTCTTAAAGTTCCGCGAAAGCAGGTTAACAAACTGTCGCCATTTATCGCCGAGCGTGTATTCGCGGGCAGGCGGGAGCGGTACACGGTTTGCGTCCTCGACCGTGATGCGCTTGACGCTGTTGCGGTAATCCAAGAAACGCTCTTTCCAGTAGTCTGGTGAATACTTCCGTTGTGGAAGCGGCACACCGTCAATATCTCGCAAGGGTTCTTCGAGGACTTCCAAAAGCAAATCCGGTTCGGTATTTTCCACGAAAGGGCGCTGCGCGGCAACGGTGATAACATCGAACTGCTCGCCGCCAATGGCATCCCCTTGGAACAAGCTGGAGTGCGCCTTGAAGTATGCCAGTGCCATCATCGAATCGCCGTAGAACGCCATTTTTCCGCCCTTGTCGAGGAAGAGCGTTTTGTCGAACATTTTATAAATTTTGGAACTCGGCTGGTGAATAACCACAAATACAATTTTGCCCTGAAGGCTCAGGCGGCGGAGTAGTTCCACGATTTTTTCGGAATCCTTCGACGACAAGCCCGATGTCGGCTCGTCCAAGAAATAGACATCCGCACGGGAAAGCAGTTCCAGACCGATGTTGAGGCGCTTGCGTTGTCCGCCTGAAAGCGTACGCTGTGTGGGGCTTCCGGCGCGAATATCGCGTTTGTCGGCGAGGTCAATGTCTATGAGAACGGCATTAACAATATCGTTGATTTCTTTGTCGGTCTTGCGTGGGTAGCGAAGTTTGCCGTTGTAGAAGAGGTTTTCGTACACGGTCAAGTTCTCGAAGAGCAAGTCGTCTTGCGGCACATAACCCAAGTAGTCTCGGAGCGATGGGTAGAGTTTGTGCAGGTTGTAGGCATTCAGTTCCACCGTGCCTTGTGTGGGCTTGTTGTAGCCATTGATGATATTGAGCAGCGTGGATTTGCCGCAGCCCGACGGACCCATTACTGCAACAAGGTCGCCGTAGTCAATCTCAAAGGTGAGGTCGTCCAGACCCCGCGTACCATCTTGGAATTGGTAAGTAATTTGTCGCCCGATGAAGTCTTTGAAGCGGAATGGTTCAATTGCACACACGCCAGAGGGGAAGTTCAGACTAAGAACGAACTTATCCACAAGCACGATGCTACGCTCGGGTAACTGAACAGATTTTTTGATGACGCGAGAATTGTGATAGACAGAGTAAGGACAGCCCTTTGGCTCAAGGAGTAAGGTATTTTGCCCGTCGCCGCCACTAACGCGCAGGATGCGGAAATCCCATTCTTTGGCGGAGTCATCGTGAAGAATAATGTCACATTTTTTGTGATTGCCGATTCGATATTCCAATTTGTCCGAATCAAGCGGGAAGGTGTCACTCGCCAAGCCCTCTTGGAAAGCGACTTTACGGAGATTGATGGGGCAGTTGTCAACGGAAATATCATCATTCAGATTCACAAAAATTTGCTCATCAATCGGCATACCGTTCACGCTGAGATTTGTCATCGGCGTAAGTGGGCGGAGCATGATGGTGAGTTTGGCAAACTCAATTGTCATGATGTCTTCGTAGCTCGACATCTGCGAAATGATAAACTCTTCTTTGCCTTCCAAATTCATTCCCTTCGCAACGTAGAGCGTAACAGGGACGGCAAACTTCGCTTTGAGTTGGAAATAAAAATTGAGATCTTCGTAGTTAATCGTGTATTCACGTATGGTGATGTTCTGATTGTGCTGGATTTTGTTCGCCAGTCTGTGGCTGAGGTTCTTTGCCATTGCCATTGCATTACCGACACTAACGGGGTGCTGCTGAGACTTCAGGAGGGCGACATAGATGGAATTGATTTTCAGAATCTCAAGATCAAGGCGTTGGTAGGGCAGAATAATGTCTGAATATCCCGGAATATCACCCACACGAAGAGACTGAATAATCGTTTGCTTGCCCGTTTCGAGGTCTGCAGCGTCAGGTACGTCGAAGATTTTTTCAATAAAGGCAAGGTCTTCTATCGTTACACCGATTTCCTGCCCGATAGCACGTGCTGTTTCGCGTTCTGCCTCTTCCATCTGGTCGGTGGAGGCGAGTTCATAGACCTTCATCAAGATAAAGACACGATTCTCGTAGGAGAAGCCTTCGCGTATTTGCCGTGCGGCAGATTCCACTTCAGCGCCGGTCTCAATATAGCGCTCAAACTGCCCGAAAAGATAGTCTGCAATGGGCGGCAGATAGAGCGAATCGAGGTAATTGCTGACGTAGTTGCGCTCGGCATCTGAAACAACGCCATCGGCAATAGCCAGCACACTGAAGAGCTTTATCGTATTGACGATGAGAGAATTCTCGAAACTCTGCTCAATAGCTGCTACCGAATTATTAGCAATAAGTGGTTCCGTGGTGGACATAGCAACACCGCTTTGCGAAGATGAACGAAAAAGTTTATGAACTATTAAAATACTAACGTGCAACCAAACGAATAAACAATAACCAACCAATATAGCAAACTCTTGGGCTTAGACCAAGCAACCACACAGTTTTTGAGGAGCAGTTGCCGAAATCGTTTATTCGATTGTCATCGCCTGCTATCGCTCCGATGTTCCAAAACGGTCTATGGTTGCTGCCGATAATTCGATAATTATTGAGCGGGCAAAATATTTTTTGTAATATCGCTGTAAAGTTATTTCGTTTAAGGTATTGGCGACGAACAACAAACCGCGACAACAATACCGTGCTTTTGGCATCGTGCAACTAATTGTAATCATTCTTCCAATGCTTGGCACAGATTTTGCATTGTTTGAAGCAATAACTGAAAACCAAGAATTTGATAATCAATCGCAGATGTGATTATGCAAAAAATATGCCAAAATAATAAAAGCCCCTTTCTCTCGCTCTTGTGGCTTTGGGTCGTGGGGTGTGGGCTGTTGCCTGTGCTACTCGCGGCACAAACAGGCGGCTTGCCGGAAATACCGGACTCCGCGCTCAGGATGCGCCCTAGTGTGGGCTTGATTCTGGGCGGGAATTTGAACCAGCACATTGCGAATTTTACGCAGTTGCCGGGGAATCCACTTGTGAACTTTAGCGGGGAGGTCTCGCAAAGCAGTCCATATGGAAAAATTCCACCGCGGTATGGAAATGCTCTCGGCTTTGGCTTGAGTGCCGGCTTGATTGCTGACGTTCCACTGTCGCAGCTATTTGCCCTGAGTGCACGGGCGATGTTCAGCACTTTCGGTGCTCCACTCAGTGCCGGCGAAACAGTTCGGGCTTCGGCTCTCTCTGCCGACCAGACGCAGGTTGTTTTTGCCGACCTCAATATCGGATGGCAGTTACAAAATACGCTCAATTTAGGCTCGCTACAACTTCTCGGGGTGATTCGTCCCGTAGAATCGCTGCCGGACTTGCGTATTTATCTTGGTGCGGAAGCTGGTGTTTATATTGCACCGACGTTTTCACAAGTGGAAACATTATTGAATCAAACAGATAATGCAAACTTTGTCTTTAATACGACGCTGCAAAAAACGCGCAATGCTTCAACAAACGTACCGTTGACTGTCTCCACGCCGCAGATTGCCGCCGTCGCGGGCGTTGGCTACGACATTCCGCTCAGGTTTGGTGCCGCACGGGTAATGATTGCGCCGGAAGCCACGTACGCTTACTCCTTTACGCCAATCGTTACGGGAGTACAGTGGAATGTGAACGCACTTAGGGCAGGAGTGACGGCACGGTTTGTTATTCCCGAACCACCACCACCACCGCCACCGCCACCGCCACCGCCGCCGCCGCCGCCGCCACGTTTGAGTGGTGATATTAAAGCATTCCGTGTGGATAGCAATGGTGCTGAGTACCCTCTTATTCGTTTTAAGGTGGAGGAAACTACCTCAAAGCAGCTCTACCCGATTCTGCCGTTTGTATTCTTTGATGTCAATAATGATTCATTGCCTACACGGTACAAGCGGTTTGTGAAGCCCGACCCGGATGATTTTACCAGTGGGATTGAGGCTGAACTCAATAATTTCCAAAACCGTTTCTACAACTCGGACATGATGAGTGTTTACTACGACGTACTGAACGTCATTGGTAAACGCCTCAAAGAGAAGCCTTCGTCAAAAATCACTCTCACCGGCTGCAACGATGGTCTGCCGGGGTCGGAAAAGGGTAATAAAAAACTCAGTATGCAGCGTGCAATCACCGTACGAAATTATCTGATGAAAACATGGGATGTGGATTCTACTCGTATCAAATTAGAAGCGAGAGACTTACCTGTCTTTGCGACATCCTCCGTTGATACGCTCGAAGGTGCAGAGGAAAACCGTCGTGTAGAAATCACTAGTGCTGATCCGACAGTATTAGAGCCACTTCTGGTGTTTGATACGCTCTCGGTTTGTAATGTTCCCAAAATCCGCATTCGGATGAAAGGCGAGGCTGAAGCAGGATTCGAGAAATCTATTATGCGGGCATATCAAGGTTCAAAGACCTTGAAAGAAGTTCGCATGGACGCCGGACCGCTTGCCGTCTATGATTGGAATGTTCAGGAAGAGCCGTTCAATATTCCGAAGGCAGATGATGATTTGAATTTTGAGTTGGAGGTGTACGACAAAGCGGCTCAGAAAGTTGTAGAAACCAATGAAGTTCCCGTCGAGCAACTCAATCTGAAAAAGAAAAAAGAACTCAAAATCAAAGATAAAACCGTGGACGTGTTCCGTCTTATCTCGTTCCCGTTCAACAGCGTCCAGATGGGTAAGCTGAACGATGAGATTGTACGGAAATATGTGAATCCGTACTTGACGAAAGAATCCAAAGTCGTTGCGACGGGCTACACGGACAAACTTGGTAATGGTGAGATTAACCAACGCTTGTCTGATGGTCGTGCCAAAAGTGTTGCCGACGCACTCAAGGCAGGACAGGTAACATCACTCGGCGTGGGCAATCGTCGCCCGCTCTACACCAACGACTTGCCCGAAGGTCGCTTTTACAATCGTACCGTCGAGGTGCGCGTAGAAACGCCGGTAGATTATGGGAAATAGAAATTGAAGAAGTACAATTGAGAACAGACCAAACGCCCGCCGAGCCACAATTCGGTGGGCGTTGTAGTTTTGGAGAGAAAACTATTGTATATGGAGGAATGAAGTAGTAATTTCCCAACCAATAGGGTATTTACTTGCTCTATCGAATGTTTATTTGTAACTCCTTCACTGTTTTCACTATGACGATTGTGTTCTTACAACGCAGATGAATGCTCGTCTCAAGATTATTCAAGACGTTCTTGCTGATGGCGGAATGGATTATGCCGATAGCGACGACCGCATGAAGTTGCTGCTGGAAGCCGCATATATCCTTGCCAATCACGACAACACCCGTGCGCATGACTATGCGCTCGAAGCGCTTCGTTATGCCCGTTCCGCCGGCGATACAATGCTGGAACTGGAAAGTGCTCTTGCTGTTGCGGTTGTCTCGGCACAGGCAGCGCAATTTGACGAGGCGCTCCCGCGTTTTTTTCAAATCAGTAAGCAGGCTGAAATGCTGCAAGCATGGCACGTACAGGCAAGTGCCTTGCGGTGGACTGCTGTGTGCTATGTTCGTATTGCCATGTTCACCACGGCGCTGGAATATCTTGCCAAAGCCCGTGCTGTTACCGATGAATACGCATTGGAACTCGAATCGGCAAAAATTTACAACACCAGTGGCGATGCGTACTTTGGCTTGGGCGAAGCGCAGACCGCATTGCAACACTACCGCGAGGCGCTCAGGATGCTTGAAGGGATGAGCGATGCTGACGAAAGGGCTTCTGCGCTCTTCAGTATTGCTGCGGCGCATAAGGAACTACGCGGCTACAGCCAAGCGAGATTGTATTTCGAGCAAGCGCTGGCAGCATATAAACACGCCGGAAACATCAGTGGCGTATCTAGGGCGCTCATCGGGGTATCAGAGATGTATGCCGAGCAGGAGCGCTTTGACAAAGCATTGGAGTTGCTTTTTGTGGCATTGGAAATCGGAGAGCGCGAGCTGAGCGCAATGGAACGGAGTCAAGTGTTGCTTGTGATTGGGGATGTATATTTTCGTGCCGGGCGTGCTGAAAAAGCGCTTGATTACTTGCGCCGCGCCGAAGAAGGATTGCAAGGGACACAAGCACTAGCAATCGTGGCGAGAGTGCATGAGCTTCTTTCGCAATGTTACAAAGCAACCGGCGATATTGAACGAGCGTTCAGTAATTTAGAGCGTTTTCATGCGCTCCGCGAGCAAACTGCACTGCAAGATGGCAAGCGAACGATTCAGTATTTGCAGCAGGGGTTCGCTGCCGAGCAAGCACAAAAAGAGTCGGAAATTTATCGCCTGAGGAATGTGGAGCTGGCGCATGCACAGCAAGAACTGGAGCGGCTTCTGCTCAATATCCTGCCCATGCCCATAGCGCAGCGTCTCCGCGCCGGAGAAAGTACGATTGCCGATACGTTTGAAAACGTGACGGTAGTGTTTGTGGATATTGTAGATTTTACGAGGCTTGCCGGAATGCACTCCGCAGAGGATATTGTGCGGATCTTGGATGATATTTTTTCGGTTTTCGATGCCATTACCGAGCAGTACAGCTTAGAAAAAATCAAAACTATTGGTGATGCATACATGATTGCCGCAGGGATACCCTACCCGCGCCGTGACCACGTGGAGGCTGCCATCAAAGCGGCGCTGGATATGCTTTCGGCAGTGGAGGTGTTTTCGGAGCGGATGATGCGTAAGGGCTTTGATTCCACGATGAATATCCGAATTGGGATGCACACCGGAAGTGTGGTGGCGGGGATTATCGGCACGAAAAAATTTGCGTACGACCTCTGGGGCGACACCGTGAACACGGCTTCACGTATGGAATCGCACGGCGAGGCAGGAAAAATCCATATTTCCGAAGAGGTCTATACAGCGCTCAAAAGTTCTTCGGAACAAGGCTACGAGGTGGAAGAGCGTGGTGAAATTGAGATAAAAGGAAAAGGAAATATGAGAACGTATTTTATTGTGGGTAAAACGCCGGAGAAGACCTAGATTTGAAGATTGTGTGTAGTTCGGTAACGAGGAATGAGCGAAGTTATGAAGGTTATCACCATCATTATAGTTTCTGTATTGCTCTCTGTTGGTTCGTACGGAGCCAATACTCTTCTTGCGCAAACGCGAGAAGCGGACTCGCTCAAGCAAATTTTGGCGAAAGAACTCCGTGCTAAGCCCTCTACGCACGATACTGCACTCGTGAATCGTATGATTGAAATTGGATTTTCTCTCCGCAATACCTTTCCCGATACTGCGCTTATCTATGCAAACGAGGCACTTCTTCGCGCAAAAAAAATCGGCTACAAGTCAGGGCAGGCAAGGTCGCTGGGCATTAGAGGCATTGTGGCTATCTACGAGCGCCATTACAACGCGGGGCTGGAAGCGCTCTTGGAATCGTACGATATTTACGAGGTGTTGGGCGAAAAAGTCCGTCAGGCTTTTGTACTCAATAATTTGGGCTATATGCACAAGGCGCAGGGCAAAATGGCGCTTGCAAAGGACTATTTTAAGCGCTCCGAAGCGATTTTTCGTACGGCAAACCACAAAGCCGGTTTGGCGCTTGTGATGGGAAATTTGGGTGATATTGCGCTCAAGTCCGGTGATATTCCTGAGGCGCTTCGCTTGGAGCGTGAAGCGTTTGAATGGGGAAAGTTGGGCAAGGAAGATTATTATGCGCACGTGGCATTGTATCACATCGGGACGGTCTTTTTGGCATTGGAAAAATACGATTCGGCGGCGTATTACCAGAAAGAGGCGCTTCAATTCTTTGAGCGCAAAAAAATCAATCAATACATCATCCGTTCGCTGGAAAATCTTGCTGCCATTTATGCGTCGGAGAAGCGCTTCCCGCTTGCCTTTGCTACCGCCGAGCGTGGGCTGCGAGTAGCGGACAGCACGAAAGCATTTGAGGATATTGCCCTTATGTGCGAACGTTTTTCGATGATGTATTCTCAAGTAGGCAGGCACGATAGTGCACTGGGCTATTACCGCCGCGCTGCCGCAATGCGTGATTCTTTGCTCTCGTTCAACATCGAAGAACGGATGAAAACGCTTGATATTATGCGCCTTGCGGAGCGCAAGGATAAAGTATTGCTGCTGGCGGAAAAAGAGCAAGAGCGCCTCGGTACGCTGCGTAATACGCTTATTCTTGGATTAGTGTTTGTGATGATTTTGCTTGCGCTTGCCGTCAATCGGTATCGTTTCAAAGCCCGTTCGGAAGCCGCCTTGCGCGAGGTTAATGCGGTCATTTTGCGGCAGCAGCGCGAATTGGAAGAGCAGTCGAAACACATTCAGGAATCAAATACAGCGCTTGCAACGTCGAACATGGAACTGGATATTAAAAATGAGCATCTGTACGAAGCAAACCAGCGATTGGAAGCCGCTAATCAGCGATTGGAGGCGCTGAACCATGAAAAAGATGAGCTGCTCAGCATTGTGGCGCACGACCTGAAAAATCCGCTGACGGCTATTATGATGTCGTCTTCAACGCTGGTGCAAGCGGCAAATCTTCCGCTAGAGCGCATTGTGGCTATGGGCGAGCGTATTCTGCAATCGTCGGAGCGGATGCTGAATACAATTACAAAACTGCTCAGTCTGAATGCTCTTGAGCAAGGTGGTAAAACCCTTGAAACAAGACGTTTTAACGTTGCCCGTCTTGTACGGGATTTGGTGGAGGAGCATCACGCCCACGCTGCATCGAAAGATATTATGCTGCTTGTGGAGGTGTCGGACGAAAACATTGAACTGCAAACTGATGAATCGGCGATGGCAGAAGTGGTAGAAAATTTGCTGGATAACGCCCTGAAATACTCGCCCAAAGGCAAGCGTGTGTGGGTGTCGGTGCAAAAGAACATCAGCGCTGATGCCGGAAATAGAACCTTTGCGCGTATTGCTGTCCGTGATGAAGGTCCGGGGCTAAGCGACGACGACAAAATAAGAATGTTCGGAAAATTTGCCCGCCTTTCTGCAAAGCCGACCGGCGGAGAAGACTCAACAGGTTTGGGCTTATCCATTGTGAAAAAACTTGTCGATGCTATGGGCGCAGAAATTATGGTTGAAAGCCAGTACGGGCAAGGGACAACGTTCAATGTAGATGTGCTGATAGAAGTAGAATAATCCTGAAAAATATTTTTTGATATTGAACGAACGTTTAGTAAGTTGATTTTGTAGAAATCATTCCATTCCACTGTTTTCCGATATATGCCTGTTCAAAAACTCAGCAAAGACGAAATCATCCTCACCTCGGCAGGGGTTTTCCGCAAGCAGGGCTACCATAATACTTCGATGGCAGACTTAGCGGTGGCGTGCGGGCTGACGAAAGGAGTTTTTTATCATCATTTTGAGAATAAAGAAGAGCTGATGAAGGCAGTATTGCACGGCGTTCACCTGCATTTCAAGACCACGCTTTTTGCGCTTGCGTATTCCGACAAACTCACGCCGGAAGAGAAGTTGGAAAAGTTTCTTGCCAAAGCACAACGAATGTTCTCCAAAAGCGATGGCGGCTGCCTGATGGCAAATACCGCGCTGGAAACACTTTCCACATTGCCTGAGTTTGCGCCGTATTTACGCGAGTTCTTCCGCGATTGGACTGACGCGCTCACGGAGATTTTTTCTGCCACCTATCAGCCCGAAGCCGCACGGCGCATTGCCGAGCAGAGCGTCCAAGAATTTGAAGGAGCAGTTATGTTTATGCGCATTTATGGCGACAAACGCTATGTGGATGAAATGCTGGAGCGGGCGAAAATGCGCCTTTCTGCGGGGTAGTGATGTTTGTTGTCCTGAACGCTCGTTTACTACATTAACATATTTTCTCAACGACACAAATTTACCACGATATTTATGCTTGAACCCGCTCCTTATCTTCGCCCGACGTACTTTTTGGATAGTGATAATCCTGCTGTCGTAGAGTACGCACACAAACATTCCCAGCACGATGCTTCGCCGGAAGAAAACGCCGTGAGCTTGTATTATGCCGTCCGCGACGATTTTATGTACAACCCCTACAAAATTGATTTGCGTCCGACGGGTTTGAAAGCAAGCGACCTTCTCAATCGCAATTACGGCTATTGTGTCGAAAAAGCTGTCTTGCTGGCTGCTGTTGCGCGTGTGGTGGGCATACCGACGCGGCTCTCGTTTTTCAATGTACGCAATCACATTGCCACCGAAAAGGTAGAGCGTGTGTTGCAGACTGATTTGCTGGTTTTTCACGGCTGCACGGAATTATGGCTTTCGGGGCGCTGGGTGAAGGCTACGCCCGCCTTCAATGCAGCACTGTGTAGGAAATTAAACGTCCCGACACTCGAATTTGACGGCAAAGAAGACTCAATCTTTCAGCAGTTCGATTACTCAGGAAACGTTTTCATGGATTACGTGCATGAGTACGGAGCATTTCACGATTTGCCCTACGATCTCTTTTTTGGTGAGCTGCGTAAGCATTACAGTTCTGTCATCAACGATGAACAGCTTGCGAAAAGTGGTTTGATGATAGATTTGAATGCACTCGCCGGATGAAGTTGCGACGCACCGACAACGAATAATTTATAGTACTTACATACTAACCGTTTAATTAGTAAAACCATGACGACGACAGAACTCAAAACCGAACAAAAACCGAAACAACACAGACAAGGCGGTTTGCGAAATTACAAAATCGGTCCCAAAATGCTCCGTTTTTTGCTTAATATCTACGGACCGTACTTCGGTGCGGGCGTGCGCGTCAAAGAAATAAGCGAAGATTTCCGCTTCGTACGTGTTGAAATGGGTCTTCGCTGGTTCAATAGCAATTATTTCCGAACGCACTTTGGCGGCTCGCTCTATGCCATGACCGACCCGTTTTATGTGTTTATGCTGATCAATAATCTTGGCAAGGACTATATCGTCTGGGACAAAGCGGCTGAAGTGCAGTTTCGCTCTCCGGGCAAAGGTACAGTCTCATGCGAGTTCCGGCTGACGGCAGAGCAAATAGCGGATATCAAGGCTGAGGCAGACGCAAATACGAAGACCGAACCGAAATTCACGGTAGAAGTTTTTGGCGAAGATGGAAAACTTGTTGCGTCGGTGCTGAAAACGCTGTATGTTCGGCGTGTAGGATAGCGTGTAATGCTTTGATTTCGTACTAATCAATCGTTCAGTATAATTTATTGCTCGGAGGCAGCTATGGCTCATCTTGATTCTATCCCGCAGATGCTTCTGCCCGTGATGCTCACGCTTCGGCGCGGCAATCCACCGGTGAAAGAAACTTTTTCGCTTGAAAAAACATTTGAGAATGTGGCGTTGGATGCTGATAATATCAAGCAGTATTCGGCATTTTGCGGCTTTCAAAACAGCGCTGACTTTCCCGTAACGTGGCTATACTTGCTTGCGCAGCGAGCGCAAATTGCGATGATGCGCGATGGAAAATTTCCGCTTGCCGCGCCCGGCATGGTGCATTTGACCAATTCACTTGAAATGCTGCAAAAGCCCGACCTCTCGCAGCCTGTCCGGCTCGCATCGTCCGTGACGATAGAAGGTAAACCGTCCGGCTCACTTTTCCCGCAGTTTCGTGTGGAGGTGTGGCAAGCCTCAACTCTCGTGGCTGTTTGTAAAAGCGGCTACATTGCCAAGCGGGGCGGTGGGGAAAAAGCGGCAAATAAAAGCATGTCGCCCAAGGATGAAGGCGCTTTGCCGCCGGATTCATCTGCCTTCAAAGATGGCGGGAAAATTGTGATGCCATCCCGAATCGGCTGGGATTATGCGAAGGTTTCGGGCGATTTCAACCCGATTCATATTTCGGGTGTGATGGCAAAGGCATTTGGTCTGCCGGGCAAGCTGGCGCATGGTTGGTACTCGGTGAGTATGTTTGCATCGGTGATTGAACGCATAAAAAATATGTCCGTGCGGAAAATAGATGTACAATTCCAAAAGCCGGTGCTGCTCCCCAATACTGTTGCATTGGAGTATAGCGACGACGGGCAAGCACAGACATCATTTCGTATCACCAGCGTTGACAAAAACATTGTTCATCTACTTGGAAATGTTGAGTAATAGATAACGTTCTTCAAAGCGCTTTTTCGTAGCCCGAACGGGGAAGCTCTTAGCAGGAAAAAGCCAGTATGAGCGCGAACTTCCGTTTGCGCTCCAATTTGTTTGCGAAAGCTCTAAATGATATTGTATTGCACTTAATTTGAATGAACGTTTAGTATAAATTAAGAATTATTCTACCCAAACACTTTTTCCAACTATGGAAACTCTCACACAACCGCGTTTCACAACCAAGACCGTGAGCATATCTGCTACCGACGGCTTCGACCTCGCAGCAATCGTACTGGAGCCGATAGGCGAGGCAAAAGCGACTATTCAAATTCATAGTGGCACAGGCATCAAAAAAGAATTTTATCTGAAGTTTGCGAAGTTTTGGGCGGAGCAGGGATTTGTGGTCGTGGTATTCGATTATCGTGGTATAGGTGCGTCACGTCCCGCATCGTTACGCGGCTTTGAGGCAAATACCCGTGATTGGGGGGAGCGCGATATGCCGGGGGTCTTGAATTGGCTGCACTGGCATTATCCTCATTTGAAGAAATTTGTCATCGCACACAGCATGGGAGGGCAGTTGATTGGTCTGATGCCGAACCATCATTTGCTGGCTGGCGTGGTCAGTATTGCCTCTTCTGTTGGCTACTGGCGAATTTTCCCCGCACCGTTCAAGTATTTTACAGCATTCATTTGGTATGTTTTTATTCCGCTGACAACGTTTTTTCTAGGGTATGCGCCCGCAAAAGCTATCGGACAGGGCGAAGACTTGCCGAAAGGTGTAGCGCGTGAGTGGGCGGCGTGGTGCAGACAGCCTCGCTATCTCAGGCATTTCTTTGGCAAAACAATCAAGAATCATTTTTACGACGATATTTTGCTACCATGGCGGGCGTATATTGTCAGTGACGACCCGATTGCAAATGAGCGAACGGGGCAGGAGATTCTGAAGTTTTATTCTGGGATTTCGGTTGAAATGGAGCGTGTAACGCCGGAAGAGGCAGGAGTGAAGCATCTTGGGCACTTTGGCTTTTTTACCGAGCGAACGGGAAAACGGCTGTGGGAGAGACCTCGGGCGTATGTAGAACAAATTTTGGCAGATGACGCTGGTCGTGGGGTGCAGAATCCATAAAAAATTGGCTGCGAACTACTGAAGTAAGACGGAGGCAGCACGTGAATACTAACTTCCGCCTTACCTTTTTTCTTATTTGAATTATGTCTAAATAAGGTTTGCAAATGTGAAATTGGTACTTTATATTTGTATTGTTATTTATACTTAGTCTAAATTAGTTTTAACAACTATTCAATTCAAAAATGGAAAAACCTCGCATTTTGACCGAACTCAAGAGCCAAACGCGCCCACAGCATGACAGTGTAGAAGGCAACCCGTTTGGCAAAGCCATGATGGACGGCACGATGAGCATTGAACAGTACAAAGAATTTTTGCAGAAATTCTACGGCTTTCACCTTCCGTTAGAGCAGGCGTTGTCTGCCTTTGAATGGTCTCGTCTCGGTATTGCTTTTGATGAACGCCGTAAAATTACGCTTTTGGAGCAAGACCTACGGGCGTTGGGTATGACAGATGTAGAAATTGCATTGCTGCCTAGTGCTGAGGATTTACCGCCGATGAACAGCCTCGAAGCGGCTGTCGGGGTGATGTACGTGATGGAAGGCTCCACGCTGGGCGGGCAGATTCAGGCTCGCCAAGTGCAAAAAATGTTTGGCTTCACCGCAGAAAATGGCGCTGCCTATTTCTCCAGCTACGGCGCAAATGTTGGCGTAATGTGGAAGGGGTTCTGCGAAGCGATTGTAAGCGCGGCGAATGACAATGAGGCAAACGAATCCGTCATTATTAGTAGTGCAAAAGAGACCTTTGCTGCCTTGGAGCGCTGGCTAATGCATGAGGTTGGTGTCGTAGAAGTGTAGAAGTTTGTATTTTTTGTTCCTCTGGCAAGTATGTTTTCCCATACTTGCGTCCTTTTGTGTGTAATTACAATTTTTTGTATATTTGTTCTTATCTTTTAATATTTCGTATGGCGATTATTCTTCACAAAACTCGAAACGGTCAGGTCTTTCGCTGTGATCATTGCGAATCTATTCATGTTGAATTCGGCACGACAGAACTGCGTTTTAGTTCTGAAGGTTTTCGCACATTTTGGAAATGATAGACCGTCTTGATCTTGATGCGTGGGAACAAGCCTTCGCTCATTCATCACACCGTCGGAAAATTCATATTGCCGTCGGCAGTACGGGTGCAACGTTTGTGCTGCATAAACACGAAGCGGTGGAGCTCAGAGAACTCCTTGCTTGTGCGGCAGTAAAGTTGCATATTCGCAAGCACGCCGCCGATTTGCATTGGAATTAAGCGACACCAACGCTAATTATTGGCAGAACTAAATCATAAATTTTATATCCATTGTAAGCATTTATGCGCCTTTTTGCACTTCTCGTCGTCGTAATCGTATTCTGCGAAACGCCTTTTATTGCCACTGCCCAATCATCCGGACAGTCCTCGCAGGCAGCAAAACCAGCCGTCAAAGAGTCCCGCCATCTCACAAATCTTCGCCAAATCACTTTTGGCGGCGACAACGCCGAAGCCTATTTCGGGGCAAACGGTCAAGCGATTTCATTTCAGTCCAATAACCCTAAATGGGGCTTGCAATGCGACCAGATTTTTTACCTGCCGTTGGCAGACTCGCTCAAAATGCGTGATTCCGCCTACCGTCCTGCGCGCATCAGCACAGGGCGCGGGCGCACAACGTGTTCATACATCATGCCCGATGGCAAGCACGTTCTTTTTGGCTCCACGCACCGCACAGACAGCGTTTGTACGCCGATGCCTGTTGTAACTAAGCCGGAGTACCTCAAAAAATATCTCTGGGCTGTCCATCGCACATACGATATTTATGTGGCAGCGCTTGATGGCAACAATATGAAGCCGCTCGCTACCACGTCCGGCTACGATGCAGAGGCAACAATTTCTCCCAAGGGTGATAAAATTGTCTTCACCTCTGACCGCTCCGGCGACTTAGAGCTATGGACAATGAATGTGGATGGCACAAATCAAAAGCAGATTACAAGCGGCTTGGGATACGACGGTGGCGCATTTTTTTCGCCCGACGGCAAGCAACTTGTTTTTCGCGCATCGCGTCCCACTACGCCGGAGGAAATTGCGGAGTACAAGGAATTACTCAGTATGGGGCTTGTAGCGCCGACGAATATGGAAATTTACACTTGCAATGTGGATGGCTCAAATCTACGCCAAATCACACATCTCGGCAAGGCGAACTGGGCACCGTTTTTTCATCCGTCGGGCAAAAAAATAATTTTTGCCTCGAATCACCATTCGACACGAGGGTACGATTTTCAGTTGTACATGGTCAATACAGACGGTACGGGACTGGAGCAGATTACGGGCGAGAGTATTTTTAATGCGTTTCCGATGTTTTCACCGGATGGTAAAAAACTTATTTTTTCCTCAAATCGTAGCAATGGCGGCACACGAGACACAAACTTGTTTATAGCCGATTGGGTGGATTAATTTTTTTCTATATTCAAAACAATATGAAGCACCTCTTCTTTAGAATCTTTGTTGCAGGGACTATACTACTTGTTGGTTCTCTCAACGCTCAAACCATTGACACAACCTTGCTTCGACGGCATATTGGCTTCCTTGCAAGCGATTCTTTGCATGGGCGCGGTACCAGCACCCCCGATGAAAAACGTGCTGCGGAGTATCTTGCAAACTATTTCCGTTCATTGCGTCTGTCACCAAAAGGCGATAATGGCACGTTTTTCCAGACGTTTCCGCTTATCAAGAAAAATGATGTGCTGCCGGACAGCAATCGTTTGGCAATGAATGTGGCTGCCTTTCTGGATAACGGTGCAGCGCGAACTATCGTCTTTGGTGCGCACTACGACCATTTAGGGCTTGGTTATGACGGCTCGTCGCTCGACCCTGTGCCCAAAGGTAAAATCCACAACGGTGCAGACGACAATGCTTCGGGTGTGGCGGGCATACTGGAATTGGCGCGGCTCTATGCGACTAACACCGTCAAAGAGCCGTATAATTTCCTTTTTCTCTGCTTCTCCGGTGAGGAGTTGGGCTTGCTCGGTTCAAAACATTTTAGCGAATATCCGACCGTGCCGCTTGAAAAAGTTCATTGCATGGTAAATCTGGACATGATTGGGCGTTTTGACGAGGCAAAAAAAGAACTCATCGTTGGTGGTGTCGGCACGAGTCCTGCATTTGAGACACTTGTCAAGAGTGTTGCTGAACGCTCGTTTAGCAATCAGTTCGCACTGGCACTCGATTCGTCGGGTGTGGGACCTTCCGACCACACTTCGTTTTACCTCAAAAAAATTCCTGTGCTTTTCTTTTTTACGGGCGTACACAGTGACTACCACAAGCCATCGGATGATATTGAGCGTATCAACCTGAGCGGTGAAGCAAAGGTCTTGCGGTATATCGTGAACATCATGGATTCGCTGCAAGCTGTACCAAAACTTGCATTTGCACAAACTCGCGTCAAGCAGCAGACAGGGCATAGCTACAAAGTCTCTCTCGGTGTGATGCCGTCGTACAGCTACTCTGGCAAAGGCTTGAAGGTGGATGCTGTTACCGCTGGTCGGGCGGGAGCAAAAGCTGGCTTGCAAGACGGTGATGTCGTCGTGAAAATCGGGCAGACAGAGATTACGGATATTCAGGCATACATGGAAGCACTGTCTAAGCTAAAAGCTGGAGACACCGTACCCGTGCGAGTTTTGCGAGGTGAAAAACCCGTAGATATATCGGTCACATTTTAATCCAGTCGGCTTTGTAGAAGCTAGCTTCTCGGCAACACTCTTCAAGCGACCTTCAAGGTACGCTTCGGATGTGTATGCCTGTTATTTATCAACTTTCGGCACAATTCACGTTCCTAAATTCTTCATTCATTTTCTTCTTAATAATGTACACCGTCTTTTGTACGCAGTGCACCCAACGTTGGAAGTATTTTTCCGTTGCACTGTTCATTTTTTTGATGCTGCATGAAATTCTTGTGGCTCAAGGTAATCCGTCATCGGACAGTGTGAAAAGAAAATATCGACTCCAGGCTGTAGATGTTTCCTCCGGTCGTCCTGCAGCAGTGACTATTATTCCTGCCGTGGAAGGAACAACACTTTACAATGGTAAAAAAGCTGAGCGAATCAATGTTCGTGCGCTTTCGGCAAACGTTTCGCTCAATAACACCCGTCAAGTTTTCTCACAAACTCCCGGAGTGTTTATCTGGGAGCACGATGGTTCAGGGGTTCAGGCAAACGTAGGTGTACGTGGTCTTAGCCCAAATCGTTCGTGGGAATTTAATGTGAGGCAAGACGGGTATGATATTTCTTCTGACCCGCTTGGGTATCCCGAAGCGTACTATACACCCGCTTTTGAAATGCTTGAACATATAGATATGGTCAGGGGTTCGAGCAGTTTGCAGTATGGTCCCCAATTTGGCGGCTTGCTGAATTATTGTACAAAGTCGGCACCTAAAAACAAGATTATTGCGCTGGAAAGCTCGCAAATACTTGGTTCCGGAAATTTGTATTCAACCTATACTGCTGCCGGCGGAACATTCAAGACTAGCAATGAAGCTGGATTGGATTATTACGCAGCCCTCAATTTCCGGCGGGGCGATGGGTGGCGACAAAACAATGGTTTTCAGCAATCCACTGTACTGGCAAAACTTGGATACGCCTTTTCGTCTGACACGCGCCTAGGGGTAAGCCTAACCCGCATGGAATATCGCTTGCAGCAGCCGTCTGGGCTTACCGAAGCGCAGTTTGCTGCCAATCCGCAGGAGGCATTTCGCACGCGGGATTGGTTTGCGGCATCGTGGCTTTTGCCGACATTGACGTTCGACCATCGTTTTTCTGAAACTTCTCGTCTCAGTCTGAAAGCGTTTGGCTTGCTGGGAGAGCGCAATAGTGTGGGCTTGATAAGCAGTACAAGCGTGGTGGACGACGGCACAAATCGCCGCCGCGTCAATCAAGATTTTTATGCCAATATCGGTTTTGAAGCTCGCTCAATCAATGACGGTGTGCTCATGGGATTGCCTATAACGCTTGCTGCTGGGGTTCGTGCTTCGCGTGGCTCCACCGAGCGAAAGCAAGGGAGAGGCGTTGGGGGTAGCGAAGCAGATTTTACGTTTGCAGCCCCACTCTCAAGAGATTTGAATTTTGTCACAGTTAATCTTGCTGCCTTTGCTGAAGCAAAAATCCAATTGAGCCAGTATATTGCCATTTCGCCGGGACTGCGTCTGGAGCGCATTGCAACTTTGGGATCCGGCTCCTACACCCGTGAATATGCCACGACATCGCCGAAAGCATTCGATACGCTTGGCGTGGCGACCGCAGTACAGGCATCCTACAGCGAAATTATTCCGCTTGCCGGGATTGGATTGAGTGTTTTCCTTGCTCCCACTCTGCTGCCTTCTTTGGAGTTGTATGGAAATTTTGCACAGGCGTATCGACCGGCACTTTTTTCTGATCAATTTCAAACTGATCTTACCGCCGTTGACCCGAACATTCAGTCCTCAACGGGTTTTTCGTCCGATATTGGCGTGAGAGGTGTTGTGGGAAGCGGCTTACGGTGGGATGTGTCGGCTTTTTTTGTGCGCTACAACAATCGCGTCGGGGTTTTGCCTATGTCAATTCTTACAGAAGAAGAAAAATTATTGCTCACCTTCGGAGCCACGGCGCTTAGAACCAATATTGCGGCTTCGCAGCACGTGGGAATGGAGTTTCTTTTGGATATTGATTTCTTCAGGCTTGCTGGAGCGAGTGAACTTGCGCAAAACATCGGTTCCCCCTCACTCTTTATTTCTGCAAGCTATACCGACGCCCGTTATGTCAACGACATTCGTGCAGAACGTACTCAAAGCGGCTCCACAACACCGCTCGCAAATATGCTCGGCAATCGTGTCGAATTTGCACCGGACTGGATGGTCCGTTCAGGTTTTACCTACGCAATTTCTGATGTCTTTTCGCTAACGCTCCAAGGCAGCTATGTTGGGAAAAGTTTCTCGAATGCGGCAAATACACTAACGCAAGCAGATGGGCAGCAAGGAATAGTGCCGGAATATACTGTTGCTGATGTTAGCGTGCGGTGGCGGGTTTTATCGTGGCTGTCTCTGGAGGGAAGTGTCAATAATCTCTTTGACTATCGGTATTTCACTCGCCGCAGCACGGGTTATCCTGGACCGGGGATTGTTCCTGCGGATGGACGAATGTGGTTGGCGGGCGTGAGAGTTCTTTTATAATTTCTGTTCGTATATGGTGACCAAGGGGCAAAAAAAACGGCTTAAAACAATGTTTTAAGCCGTTTCTGCGGAGAAGAAGAGATTCGAACTCTTGGTACCGTTACCGGTACACTCGCTTTCCAGGCGAGCCCATTCGACCACTCTGGCACCTCTCCGTTTTGCATGCAGACTACAAATTTACAGGTTTTTTCGTTGTTTCCAAAACTTCATGCAAAAAAAATTCTTTTGAAAAGGTTCCCGCGAAAGAAAATCTTGCTCATTCTCTGAAAAATGGTGATGTTAGAAGAAAAATTTTATCGTATATGCCGCATCAATACTCACGTACTATGAAACGTCGTTCTTTTCTCGGTTCTCTGGGCGCAGCCGTAGCAGGGGCTTCCATTCTTTCTTCCCCACAAAGCGCTTCATCTGCTACGCCCACAACAAACAAACGTCTTTTTCCGCCCGCGCTTCCGCCCGCTCTGAAGCCCGGTATGAAAATTGGTATTCCCGCGCCCGCCAGTGGCGTTGCGAAAGAAGATTTTGATAAAAAAGTGAAGAGTTTTACAAAATCACTGGAAGAATTGGGGCTTGTGCCGGTGATAGCAAAATCGGTGCTGTCAAGCGGAAGCTATTTGGCTGCACCTGATGAAGTACGAGCAGCGGAGTTTATGGAGTTTGTAAAAAATAAAGATGTTGGTGGTATCATCTGTATGCGCGGCGGCTATGGGGTGATGCGCATTCTGCCGATGCTGGACTTTGAAGCAATTCAGCAAAATCCTAAGCTAATATGCGGCTTTAGCGATATTACCGCCCTTGCCAATGCCGTCTATCAGCGCTGCAATTTGGTTGCCTTTCACGGTCCTATGGCTGCGGCGGAGTTGGATGATTTCACGCGGCAGTGGTTTTTGCCGCTGGTCTATCCGGAAAGTACGGGAAAGCCTAGCTTTGAGCCAATTATCTATTCCAACGCGACCAAAATAGTTTCTTATACCGGTGGGAAAGCGCAAGGACGCATTGTGGGTGGTAATCTTACCATTGTAACCGGACTCATGGGAACGCCATACGACATCAACACTGACGGCGCAATCCTGTTCTTGGAAGATGTTGGCGAACAGGCGTATAAAGTAGATAGGATGCTGACGCAGATGTGGCTCGCCGGGAAGCTGCAAGAATGTGCCGCGGTGGTCTTGGGGCAATTCAGCGAGGCAAAAGACAGCAGCTATGTGACCACAATGGAAGAGGTCTTGCGCTCACGCCTCGCACCCCTGAAAATACCAGTCATTGCAAACTTTCCTCTCGGTCATGTCAAAGAAAAATTCACAATGCCCATTGGCGTGCTGGCAGAAGTAGATGCAGATGCAAAAAAATTCACCATTTTAGAACCGTCGGTTCAGTGGTAATAGCGCTCTAATGCCTCAAAATTATGTCTCAGAACATTGCTGCCTTGACGCTTCTTGTCCGTGATTATGACGAAGCAATTGCGTATTATACCGAAAAACTTGGGTTTGTGCTTTTGGAAGACACACCGCTCGGCGCTGGGAAGCGTTGGGTGCGTGTTGCGCCGAAAGGCTCAGAGACCGCATTACTTCTTGCGCAAGCCTCTACTGAGGAGCAGAAGGCGCACATTGGCAATCAAACCGGCGGGCGAGTGTTCCTCTTTTTGCACACCGACGATTGCTGGCGAGATTACAATGCTTACAAGGCGCGTGGTGTGGCGTTTCGGGAAGTGCCGCGTGAGGAAGAGTATGGAACGGTGGTTGTTTTTGAAGATTTGTACGGCAATGCGTGGGATTTGGTGCAGCTGCGTTCTTAATCTTGTTTATTTGTCTTTTTCGTTTGAGCAATGTAAAAGGTATTTGTTTTGAGCTTTTCCGCAATCTCGAATGCCCGTTTGATACGGGTTTGTTCGGATTTTGCATCCCGCATATAAATGAGCAAACTGCGCTGCCTGCCAGGTGTGAATGTTTCCCATACTGCTTTTGCTTCGGGGTCGAGTTCAAATACTTCGTGGAGTTCGTCGGGAAGTGCCAAACCATAATCGTCGCTGTCGCGCCAAACCCGCACATGGACTTCCTCATTAAGTGATAATCCCGCCTCTTTGACGACTTCTTTTCCAAAACCAATAAAAAATGAACCTTCGCCTTTGGAGCGTATTGCACCGTGTCGCTCGAACGCGCCATTAAGCAAACAAACAATCCGCACGGGACGACCAGAAGTAAATATTTCTGCAATCTCTTTCGGAACAGTGAGATAATACAAGCCACCTGTGGCGAATACTTCACTTTTGGTTTCAGCACGTTGCAAGCGAGCTGTGAATTCTTGCGCTTCGGCAATGCCTGAAGATGCTTGATGTTGCTTTGTTGTGCTCTTTGTAGCCACGAGAGGTTATCCTTGAAAGTCCAGTTACACCATCGTATGGGAATTGATGCTAACGGCAATAGTGATGTGTGAATAGTTCGGAACGCTTCCACTCGAATATACCGAAACCCCGCACGAGGACAAACTGTAATAGCACAAACTTTCTTTTCTGCAAGTTTTTTCCTTCCCATTTTCGTTCTATATTAGCCGACTTGGGTGAGTTGATGCTCACGGCATTCTTAATTCAAAATAGTGTATGCAGCAATTTGGATTCCTAACATCTGTACCTCAAAGCGCATTGCTTCCGGGCATTGCTTTGAACGGTAGCTTTCGCTTCCGCCGAGGTCAGGCTGAGTTTCTGGCACGTTTAGCGAAGGCGTTTTCTGCCGGCGAGCGGAATTGTTTGGGCGTGTTTGTGCCGGGGTATGGGAAAACAATAACAGCGCTCTCCTCGTTTCTGGTTGCTCGCTCGCTTTCTATTGCGCAAAAGCTCGTTATCTTCGTTCCGCGCGGAAATCTGCGTGACCAATACGCCGACCCGCAGGAACTTGCTTTGCTCATGCGCAGTCTTGGCGCTCCACCGCTTACGTTCTGCGTGGCAGATTCGGAAAAGAAGTTTTTGCAACACCTTTCCACTGATGTTATTGTCACGACGTACCAGTATGCAAGCGGTCGTGGCGGTAGTGATGCGCTACGGCAGTTTTGCAGCCGCGCACGGTGTATGTTTGTTTTCGACGAGGTGCATCATCTCTCGCTGGACGGCACATGGGCAACGAAAATCAAGCAGTTTCCTTTTTCGTGCAGTGTAGCGCTTTCGGGAACACCAATGCGCTCCGACAATAAATCCATTTTTGGTGTGCCCTTAGAAGTCCGCGAAGACGAAGGGGGAAAACTCACGCAGTTCTACAAGCCGCTCCACGAGGTGCTTCTGCGAGATGCACACGCTGAGGGTGGCATACTGAAGCGTGTGCAAGCGCACGTGATTGATTATGCGGTGAAACTAAAAAACACAGAAACTGGTGCTATTGTCGAAATCACGCTTTCCAAGCTTGCCGAAGCGCAGCAAAACGGCGCAGAGATAGATGCTTTTCTCACGCGCAAAAAACTTCGTTTTCACGATGTCTATCTAGATTCCTTGCTCAGTCCGGCATTCGAGCGCTTTGCAGAAAAAAGAGCAGAATTTGCGGCACACAAAACAGGCGAAAAGCAGCATCAAATGCTCATTATTGCTATGAGTAATCTTCATGCAGCAGCAATTCTGGACTTTGTGCAAAAGCAATTTCCTACCTACCGCTCGGCTCGTATTGGGCAGGACGTGGGCGAAACCGAGCGGGCGGCATTGTTGAGGGAGTATCGGGCAGGCACAATAGATGTGATGGTGCAGGTGGATATGATTGGCGAGGGCACAGACATTAAGCCGATAAGCGTTATCGTGAAAGCAGATTTGGTGCGGGCACTTTCCAAAACGATGCAGCAGCTTTTTCGTGGCATGAGGTATTATGCACCGTTTGGCAGCGAAGGAAACGTTTGCGATGTTTATACATCAAACGATTCGGAAGTGGTACAGATACTCGAATGGCTCACGAGCGAGGAACAGATAGGCGTTTCGCTTGCAGAGGGGACGCACGGCGGAGGAAAGTCCCGCGTAAAGGTGCCACTGGGACAAGAGGAGTGGGAACTTGTGTCGGTGGAGCAGCACGAAACCGAATCGCATGGATTGGAACTGCACAATGGCGCGTTGCAGCACATTCCGCTCGACATCAAGCGTGGGCGTGGAAGACCGCGCACACGCCCCGAAACGATGTTTATCGTCAACAACGACCGCGAAGCCGTAGAGCAAGCCGTGGAGCAGGCTGCAAGAGAACGGGAGCTCCGCCAGGAATGTTCTGAATTAACGATGAAACTCACCAAAGTATTACCCAGAGAATCGCTGAATGGTCATTCAAGCGCTTTTATGCTCGTTCACACGGCTTCGGTACAGCGTTTTGGTAAGCCGCCTGAACAAATGACGACACAAGAACTTTTGCATAAACGAGAGTGGCTCCGGCGCTGTATCAAAGAACGGCAAGTAGGATAAGGGTGGAGGGTTTTATAGCGTTGCCGTTGACGCCATTTCGACGGCAGCAGTGGCTTGCACCATGCCGAATCCTTGCGGTTCGGAGGGGTAATTCGGTAGCCTTTTTGCTGTTTGCGTGAGAATTTCTTTGATTTTTGCGGGTGTCAGGCGGTCGTTTGCCTCAAGCATTTGCGCTATGACCGAGCAGACAATCGGTGCTGCAAACGAAGTTCCGTCCACGTGTTTGTAGTTTGGCGAGATGATTTTTTCATTGGTTAAGCGTTCCACAATCTTTCCACGAATTTCCTCCACATTCGTTGAACGCAAGAGTTCAAGCGGGAGATTGGTCTTGGTGATGAGAAGCGGGAGGGTTTTCATCAGCATATCGTCGAGCATATTGTCCAGAGCCGAAAGTGCTGCTGATTCTTCGTGCGTCGGCGTGCCGGGCAGAATCGGTGCCGGAAGCCATATTGCCGGTGCGATAACCTCCGGTTTGATAACGCCCTCCGGCGTACGTCCAAAGCTGGAATTGTACAAGCCATCATCTTCGAGCAAATTATTTTTATCATCCAATCCGCCAACCGTTATTGCCGATGGTGCGCAGGCTGGTGGGTATAAAGGGACTCGTGGGTTATTGCCCGATGCTGCCACGACGACAATTCCACGCCGCACTGCTTCTTCCACGCGAGAGGTGACTGGATGCTCAAGCGATGTGTCTATTTCATCGGCATAGACAGACAAATTGATGATATTGATACCGTACTTTTTTGCGTTCTCTAGGCACCAATCAAGCGCTTGTGCTATGCGGGCGGTAGGAATAGAGCCTTTCTCGTCCATTGTTCTGACAAGCACGAGATTCGCATTATACGCCAGCGAGGAATAGAGTTTGCGGGAAAGAAACCCGTTGCCTGCGGCTGTGCACGCGGTCATGGTGCCGTGCCACGAGTAAAATTCAGGCTTTTCCGGCGGAAGGTCATGCTCTTCTTTTTTTACGGCATCGTAATAACGCACAATCCGATTTTCTGGTTTTGTCAGGTCAGGGTGTGTAACAAAACCTGAGTCTATCATAGCAATACAAACCCCTTTGCCGGAATAGTGCGATTCCGAGCGCATCCGCGTTGGGATGGAAAGAGCCGGAAAAAGCGAAATGGCATATACTCGGCGTTCTTGGTTTTTTGTCACTGATGTCGTCTCTGAATTTGGCATAAAGTGCTGTGATGCAATGAGTAAACGATATTGAAGAGAATTCCGTACAAAGAGCGTGTTTTCTGTCTGCATCCCGTTTCTAGCGGTATTCCCCTAAAATATACACTTTTCGTGTATGAAACGTACAGTTTTTTTGTAGCTTGTGCCGTTTACCGCACAATACCTGTCTTTAATGGACGTTGGAGTACAAAATTTTGTGTAAAATACTGAATACTTTTGTGTAGATTGAGGGGGCGTCGTATCAAATGTTTTACGTCAGCATCTTTACCACATTACGGCGCTAGAGTCGTATCGCTTTAAGCACAGTTATTTCACCTCGTACACGTCTTTTTGACCGATTCTAAATATCATGGATAGCGAAACACTGGAAATAGTCCGCGCCTTTGTTGCTGAATCACTTGACTCGTTGAACGAGCAAGAGGAAAAAATAAAAGTTCTTGCGAGCGGCAACGCTAAAGAAAATATCAATTCTATTTTTCGTGTTTTTCATACTATCAAGGGGTTATCTGGCTTTCTGGGCTTTAATGTCATTAGCACTGTTGCTCAAGAGGTAGAAGTATTACTCGACGTTCTTCGCAAAAAGCCGATGGCGGTGTCGGCAACGAGCGTGGCGCTAATCAAGGAGAGTTTTTCTTTGGTTAAAATGCTGCTGACGACTGTTGGAGCAGAAGTGAAAGATAGTGGACACGGGGAAGCTGTACGTAACCATATTGGCAAACTAAAAGAGGCAATCATGGTTATTAAATCCGATGCTGAAATAGTCACTAGCTCTGTCAATGACTCTTTACCGACTTCTGGTGACAATGCTGCTCTCACCACTCCGTCGTCTGTGTCTGCTTCGGCTAGCCAGATTGCCTCTTCCGGCATTACTTCGGACAATGTGCCAGAAAAAGTCTCCTCAGTTCCAAAGCTCCAAGCGTTTAAGGCTGAAGTTCGAGGAAATGTGATCATTGATGAGCCGCAAGGCACCAGTTCTCTTTCAAGTAAGCAGACGGAAGATGTTCAAGAATATGCACCAAAAGTTACGGCTCCTGACAACAGCCTACAACGCTTCATCTCTGAATCACTGGATCACATCTCTATCATTGAGCAAGGCTGTCGGCGTTTGGAACAGAATCCGCACGATATGACCGTTATCGGTGCTATTTTGGGTTCCGTTCTTCGTCTCAAAGCAGGTTCTCGTTCTATGGGCTTTGTGGAAATAGAGACAAAAAGCATAGACATAGAAGCTATTCTCGACGCCATCCGTCGAAATACATTGACCGTCTATCCGGGCTTGATTTCGATGGTGCTGAATATACTGGCTTCTATTACGACGCTCATCCAAAGTCTGGCTGCGCGGCAAGCGTTGAAAACACAAAAGGAAAACGCCCAGAGAGCAGTAAAGCTGCCTACACCTTCAGTGGCGACAAGTGGAGTTTTTGCTCCAATACCGTTACCAAACTCCTACTCGGTAAAATCGCCTTCGGTTGCAAAGAACGAAGCACAAAGTGGTACTCTGCCTGCACAGCGCCGTGACGCCATTGTTGATGCCGATAGGTTGGAAAAACTTTTTGAGCTGGTTGGTGAACTTGTTGCGATTGAAACGATGGTAACGAAAAATCCCGATATTGTCGGGCTTGAATTAACACGGTTCAATAAAGCGGCAGAGATGCTGCACAATGTTACCGCCGAGCTTGAAAATACAGTGCTGGCACTCCGGCAGCGCACCTCGTAGAAGCGCAGCCTGAGCAGGATTAGCATTCTCTTAGAAACATGGATACAGTCGGTACACCTTTCCTTTATTTCAATTATGTCTTCACATCAAACAGGGTCGTCTGTTGACGACATCGTTTCAGTCGCGCTTTCAGAGGCTGAGTTCGAAAACTTGAGCCGTCTTGTCTATGAGCGCTTTGGAATCTATCTGCCGCCGGAGAAGCGCACAATGGTAACAGTACGCTTGCAGAAGGTCCTGCGGCGTATGGGTATGACATCATTTCGCCAGTATTACGAGTACATTGTTAAGAGCTCCAGCAACGAGCCGCTTATTGAGTTTGCGAATCATATCACGACTAATCACACATTCTTTTTTCGTGAGAAAGACCACTTTGATTATCTCATAAAACGAGTTTTACCCGAAATGACAGCGCCACTGAAGCGGCGGCAGGACTATGATTTTCGGATGTGGTGTGCGGGCTGTTCCTCCGGCGAAGAAGCGTATATGCTTGCTATGCTGATGATGGAATTTTTTGGAGCCGAATATAGTATGTGGAAAGCCGGTGTGCTTGCCACCGATATTTCCGAAAAAGCCTTGGCTGTTGCCGATGGCGGCGATTATGTTGAGGAGCGAATAGCGCTGCTGCCGGAAGAGTACAAACGCAAGTACTTTCAAGCACTTCCTGATAAAATCTGGCGCGTGAAACCTTTCTTGAAGCAAGATGTCGTTTTTCGGAAGTTTAACTTGATGAACGATGTTTTCCCATTCAAGAAGCCATTTCACGTCATTTTCTGTCGGAATGTCATGATTTATTTTGACAAGCCGACGCGAAATGCCCTTGTGCAGCGCTTTTACGACTGCCTTGTACCTGGCGGATACTTGTTTATCGGGCATTCGGAGACTATAGACCGCACAAGTTCGGATTTTCGTTACATTATTCCGGCGCTTTATCAAAAGCCTCTCTAAGGCTTGCGGTCTAACGACGACGGTTTTCGGATTCAAACTCTTCCACGTTTTTCACCATGGTGCAGCATGTCGGACAAAGTTCGCTTACTTTTGGTTGACGATTCGGCGTTGGTACGCGATTTGCTCTTTCGCTCTATCTCTGCGTTTGACAGCAGTATAGAAGTTGTGGGCGTTGCTGTCAATGGGCGGGATGGGCTGGAAAAACTTGCCGCCCTCAAGCCCGATGTCGTTGTTACCGATATGGATATGCCTGTAATGAACGGGCTTGAATTTATCCGTCAGGCGATGATGCAGCGCCCGCTTCCCATTATTGTGCTGAGTTCGTGGACACAAAACGATAAGAGTATTACCTTACAAGCGCTTGAAACTGGAGCGGTTGACTACATTTCCAAGCCGTCTGCGCTGAATCCGCAAGGCTTTGATGAGACCTTGAGGCAGCTTGTGATGAAGATTAAATCTGCTGCGCGTATTACCTCCGCAATACCCCGTAAAACCTCTACTGCACAGCCTTTTACAAACGCATCTGCCCCCAGCGTACCGACACCGAAAAGTGTTGCAGGGCAATCGCAAGGTATGCCAGCAGTCCCGAGAACTGTTACTGCGGCACCTTTTCAAACGCCAAATTATGAAGAGCGAATTGGGCAAATGATTCTCGGCGTTGGAGAAATCGGGGTTTCCAATGAATCAGGTAAGCGTATCAAAACCTTTGCACTCGGCTCTTGTGTGGCGTTAAATCTCTTCAGCGAGACGCTTGAGATGGTAGGTATGGCGCATATTGCTTTGGCAACCTCCACGACATCGCCGGAGAAAGCAAGGCTGCTGCCAGGCTACTTTGCCGATACAGCAGTGCCCGCGCTCATTAGTCAACTGCGAGGGATTGGGTACCGAAAGCCCACATCGCAACTCGTCGCAAAAATAGCCGGTGGTGCACAAACAAGTGCTGATGCGAATAACTATTTCAAAATTGGCGAAAAGAACATTGCCGCAGTGAAAGCATTACTTTCGTCGCTTGGAATCACTCTTTTGGCGGAAGATATCGGTGAATCTCTGAGCCGCACGGTCTGTATTCAGGTTGGCTCGAAGGCGGTGCAGTTGTCATCGCCCGAACGTGTACCTTGGGTAATTTGATTCTCGGCATCTCCCCCAACAAACACATTTTCCCCTATAAAACTTAACCAGTTGTCGCATACTACTGCATTGTTTAGTTGGATTGTATAGTTGTGAAGGAGTGCGGAATTACAGCTCCGCACACCATGTCGCTCACTGTAATCATTATCTAAACATTGTGCTACTATATTTTCAACAACAATTATGACCATAGTTACGGAAAAACTGCCGATTTCGGTTCTCTATGTCGAAGACGACGCAGCGATTCGTCTTTTGACGAAAATGCTCTTGGAAAAAAAAGTAGAAAAAGTGTATTTGGCTCAGGACGGTAGCGAAGGGCTTGACCTCTTTAACGCTCATAAGCCGGATTTGGTGGTGAGCGATGTCGCTATGCCGGTGATGGACGGTATGGAAATGGCGCGGCGTATCAAAGTTATCAGCCCGAATATGCCGATTATTCTGACAACGGCATACGATCGCACGGATTTCCTCTTGAATGCGATTGAGTTGGGAATTGACCAGTATATTTTGAAGCCCGTCAAGCAAGAAAAACTCTATGCAATGGTCGAAAGAATGGCTTCAACGATACTGGCAGAGCGGCGTTTGGCAGAGCAGCAGCGTATTATCCAAGAGACAAAAGAGCAATTGGAAGTGGTCTTGGATTCGGTGCCCGGTGTTATCTCGTGGATTGGGAAAGATCTGCGATATATTGGCTTAAACGGCTACATAGAGCGCTTGACAGGGCTTCCGCCGGCGGAGTATATTGGTAAACAAGTTGGTGCTTTGACATCGGACGCGGGCGATTTGGAAGACCAGAGTTTTCGCCATGCGGTGGCAACGTTCTTTGAGCAGAACAAGGAAGTAGGGGAGTTTGAAGTACAAATAGCAGGAAAAGACGGACGGCGAACCTATTTGATTATCGCAAGGAAATATCATCAGGACGAACAAGCAGTTTTCGTAGGGATAGACATTACCGAGCGCAAGTTAGCCGAGCAGACGATGCGGACGATGAATGAGGAATTAGAGCGCCGCGTGGCTGAACGTACAGCCGAACTTCTTCGTGCCAAAGAGCAAGCAGAGTCTGCAAATCAAGCAAAGAGCGGCTTTTTGGCAAATATGAGCCACGAACTGCGCACACCGCTGAATGGTATCATTGGAATGACCAGTTTGCTGACGGGCAGTGAAAATATGACCGAGAAGCAAAAAGAGTACCTGAGCATGGTGCGAGTTTCGGCTGATTCCTTGTTATACATCATCAACGATATTCTGGATATTTCCAAAATCGAAGCACAAAAGCTGGAGTTTGAGCATATTCCCATCAATATCCGTGCGGCAGTGCACGATATTATGAGCATTTTTAGTCCGCAAATAGCATCGAAGGGCTTGCAACTACATATGACCATTAGCAGTGATTTGCCGCCATTGGTCATCGGCGATAGCATACGATTCAAGCAAATTCTTAATAATTTTATTGCTAATGCAGTGAAGTTCACAAGCGAAGGGCACATTGATCTTGTTGTGAGAGTTCCTGAAAAGTCTGGTGGTGATGTGATTATAGAGTGTGAAATTACCGATACCGGTATTGGCATTGCAGCCGATAAAATGGATAAACTTTTCAAGAGTTTTAGTCAACTTGACCCATCGTTTACGCGGAAATATGGCGGTACGGGACTTGGCTTGGCTATTGCACGGCAGCTTGCAGAGATGATGGATGGTAGTGTGTGGTGCCGCAGCACAGTTGGTGTGGGAAGTACTTTTGGCTTCCGCGTCCGATTGCCGTTGCCGATAGAAGGAGCGTCCTACATGGCTACCGGGCAAGCGAACCGTGAGTTTGCCGATGAAGCAGCATCGGGCGGTGTAGAGCAAAGTAATCGCAGGATGCCACCAAAGGCGCTTAAAATTTTGATTGCTGAAGATAGTCCTATCAATCAAGCAGTGCTTCAAGAAATGCTTTCCATGCAGGAATGGAATGTTACGATTGCGAATAATGGTCGGGAAGCGTTGGATTTGCTGGATGATGCCAATTTTGCTTTCGATATTGTACTCATGGATGTTCAGATGCCGGAAATGGACGGACTGACAGCGACGGCAGCTATCCGCACACATGAACAAACCACAAAAAGGCATTTGCCTATCATTGGCATTACAGCCCATGCCTCGCACCATGATGCGGAACTTTGTCGTCGGACGGGTATGGACGATGTTGTTACCAAGCCAATAGATTTTGAGAAACTTTACAGCACTATTGCACGTATTCTTCACCAAAAGCCAGTTGCTGACGGTCTTGACCAAGTAGAAAAAAATGACGAAAGTGGACAAACGGCGGTAATAAGTGTTTGGACAGGACGTATTCCGGCGGATTTGTCGAAATTATTTCAAGCAGTGAATGGAAAGCGTGATGTGGTCGAGAAACTCGTTGGTTATTTTCTCAAGAACTATGGCGCTGACCAAGATGCCATCAAAAGCGCCGTAGAACGTAATTCTGCTGCTGAACTTCACAGCTCGGCTCACAAGCTCAAGTCAGCAGTGGGCAATTTTGGTGCAGAAACGGCAATGGATTTATGCGGACAGTTGGAAAAAGTTGGTAAAAATGCTATGTTGCACGAAGCCCCATCCCTTTTTGCCATGTTGGAAGACGAATTGGCGCTTATTGACCGATACTTTCGGTCGGGGATGTGGAAAAATCATGTTTGATATTCTGTGAATAATAGAAATTTTAGTCTCTTTGGTGTTGTTACAATCAATCATATATGCAATTTTTTGAAATAGGATAGCACAATGAAAATGCTTGTTATGGAAGATGAATATGTGAGTCGTAGTGTTCTTATGGAGATTCTTTCTCCCTATGGGCAAGTGGATTCTGCTGAGAATGGAAAAGAAGCAATGGAAAAATTCCAAAAAGCACTTGAAAATTCAGAACGCTATGATATTGTTTTTCTCGATATCATGGTGCCGGAGATTAGTGGTCAGGATGTGTTGAAAAATATTCGGGCATTAGAACAGCAGTACGATGATGATTCACTCATTACCACAAAAATAATAATGACTACTGCGCTTGGTGATTTTAACAATGTCAAAACAGCTTTCAAACAGCAGTGCGAGGCGTATCTGATTAAGCCGCTGGATCGCGATAAAGTGCTCAATACGTTGCAAGGGCTGGGCTTAATAGGCGGTGCGGAGCGTTCCGTAATTATTGACGAAGAATCGTAACAAATGCCTTGGTAGTAATGAAGACGTGTAATGCCGGAAAAGACGTAATTGAGCGTTTTTATCCGGCATTTTTTTGTGGAAGATACTGCCTTTCTGCTGGTATTCTACTGATTTGCTTTGATTGAGCCATCCGCTTTTGTATCTTTGTTCCATTGTCAAATAACTTGACCTGACCTGTGTTCACCTCATTTCAAAACCTCGCTATGAAACGCTTCAGACTGTTTTTTTGCCTGCTCTGCATTCCACTTTTGTGTTTTGTGAATACTCACTGCCTGCGAGCTGATAACGGTTCGGACAACAGTGGTGTAGCCTTCAAAGTTGGTCTGGAAGTACTTCGTGACCAAGATTTTTCTCCATTGCGAGGCAAAAAAGTAGGATTGATAGTGAATCATTCTGCCCTTACGCGTGAAGGCTCCCACGCAGCCGATATGCTCGCCAAGCAAGGAATTGCCGTGAAACTCTTTGCGCCGGAGCATGGTATTCGTGGCACAAAAGATGAAATTATTAACAGCAACGAAATTGATTCTGCAACGGGCTTGACGATAATTTCTCTCTATACTGCCAAGAAAAAGGGTCCTTCGCAAGAGGATTTGAGGGGCTTGGATGCGCTTGTTTTCGATATTCAAGAAATTGGAGTGCGTTATTACACCTACGCCACCACCATGGTCTATGGCATGAAAGCTGCCGCCGAAGCGGGCATTCCGTTCTTCGTCCTCGACAGACCCAATATGGCTGCTCCGCTTGGTGTCTATGGTCCAATTTTGGAAAAAGAATTTCACGGTGGTTTTACCAGCTATTTTCCCATCCCCATTTCGCACGGTATGACAATGGGCGAACTGGCGCAGTTTTACAATGCAGAATTTGGTATTGGTGCAAAGCTTAATGTTATTCGTATGCAGGGCTATGACCGCTCAAAATTCTACGACGAGCTTGGTTTCCCGTGGCGCAATCCCAGCCCCAACATACGCTCCATGGAAGCTGTCATTGGCTATCATTGCTTGGGTATGCTGGAGGACATGACGTGGAGTGTCGGGCGAGGAACGTCCGAGCCGTTTGTGACCTACGGTCTTCATCTGCCAAATAAAACGATGCAGGACGGCATTAAAAACGCACAGACTCTTGATGCTACAAGGCTTCCGGGATTACAATTTACATTTTCTATGTTTTCGCCCGGAAGCTCCAAATTGCAAGGGAAAACGTGTATGGGATTTAGTCTGAACGTGAGAAATCGCCGTGCTATTAACCCCATGCGTACAATGCTTACTGTGATGCGAGAGGTATCAAAATTTTTCCCCGACAGCTCTCGGAATAAAGAAATTGACCGCACGGCGCGGAGTGTGGGCAGCCGCCAGTTGCTGTCAATGATGAAGGCAGGTAAAAGCATTGAAGAAATTGAAAAAGCCTTCAAGAAAGAAGCCAGCGATTTTGCTGAGAAGACCCGCAAATACTACATCTATACCAACGATCCTGCAAAGCAAGCGCCTGTGCAATCTTCAACCGATATTTGGTCTGGAAATGATTATGCCGTCTTGCCACCCTACGAGCGCTTGCAGAGTGCTGTCAAAACGGTTGTTGATGCGGCTATTCAAGATGGTGCTTTCCCGTCCGCCTCGGTGGGAATTTTGCATAATGGTAAAGTGGTGATGCGTGAAAGTTTTGGACGTTTTACCTACGACAAAAATTCTCTCAAAACACCGATGGATGCCGCGTATGACATGGCTTCACTAACAAAAGTGATGGCGACAACGATGTGCATAATGAAGCTCTATGACGAAGGCAAACTTGGGCTGGAAGACAGCGTAACGAAATATATCCCCGAATTTGGCGCAAATGGAAAGTCACATATTCGCATAAAAAACCTGCTCTTGCATAATAGCGGTTTGGCGGCGTTTCGTCCATATGATTTACGGGTGAAAGGGGCAGAAGAGGCGATGAAAGCACTCTGGGGCGAAAAGCTGGTCTATAAAACAGGGGATTCGACTGTGTATAGCGATTTAGGATTTATCACGCTTGGAGAGATTATTTATCGCATTTCGGGTAAGCCGCTTGATGTATTTTATGCAGACAATATTGCCCGTCCGCTTGGCTTGCAATCCAGCACCTTCAATCCCGATTCCGCACTGCGCTTGCGCACGGCGCCCACAGAAAACGATACGACGTGGAAGCAAGATTTCAAGCGACCACTCGTGCATGATCCCCGTGCAGCACTTCTGCATGGTGTGGCAGGGCACGCGGGATTATTTTCTACGGTAGATGATATTTTGCGTGTGATGCAGATAATAACCGCACCGGAGGCAAATCTTATCGGTGGTAAGCCATTTTTCAAGCCCGAAACGATAAAGCTCTTTACTACACGGGCAAACGATAAATACACCCGTGCTTTGGGCTGGGATACAAAAGCCGTCGAAAAATGCTCCTGTGGCGATTTCTTTTCGCCGCTTTCATTTGGTCATACCGGTTTTACTGGAACGAGTATTTGGTTCGATCCGGTGAGAAAATTGTGCGTGGTGTTACTGTCTAACCGCGTCTTTCCTACGTCGGAGAATAATAAAATTCGCGCCGTCCGCCCACAAGTGCATAATGCTGTTGTGCAAGCGCTGGAAAGCCGTTAATTCTCATTGTACCTTTGAAGAATGTATATCCCAAACGATAACAAGGTCGAAAATCAAGCAGAACTTCTTGATTTTATGAGCCGTAACAGCTTTGCTACGCTTGTTGGTGTTGCAGAAAATAGACCTTTTGCTACGCATTTGCCTTTTGTCGTAGAAGAGCGCGAAGGCTCAGTTTTTCTGCGTTCCCACCTTGCGAAGGCAAATCCGCATGGGAAAATGCTTCTGAATGGGGATGCACTGGTGATGTTTCAAAGCCCTCACGCATACATCTCCCCCAAGCACTACACTTCGCGGCAAAACGTTCCGACGTGGAATTACATTGCCGTACACTGTTACGGCGCTGTACGGATTCTGGAAGACGCAGAACCAGTGCTGCAAGCAACAATGCGTCAGTACGAAGCTGAGTACGAAGCGCAGTGGGATAGTCTGCCCGAACTCTATAAAAAGCGCATGAAAGAAGGTATCATTGCCTTTGAAATAGCAGTTCATACGCTGGAAGGGAAGTACAAATTGAGCCAAAACAAAACGCCTGACGAAAAAGAGCGCATTACCAACGCACTCTTGCAAAGCGACAGAACCGAAATCCGCGAAACAGGCGAGTATATGCGCCATCTAGTACTCAACAAAAACGATGATACAGAATTTCCGTAACTCCGAACACTCCCAACTATGAAAAACGAGCGTTTAGTTTCTCTTGATGCCTTTCGAGGCTTTACCGTCGCCGGAATGATTTTGGTGAATAGCCCCGGAAGCTGGACGCAAGCGTATCCGCAGCTTCTGCACGCTCGCTGGAACGGATGGACGTTTACGGATTGGATTTTCCCGTTTTTCCTCTACATCGTTGGTGTTTCGATGACCTATTCGATGGCAAACCGTTTGGAGCGGGGCGACAGCAGGATAGACCTTTTCAAGCAAGTGGCTCGTCGTGCTGCGATTATTTTTTTCTTGGGATTTGTCTTGAACATCGTGCCACGCTTCAACTTTGAGACGGTTCGTATTCCGGGCGTATTGCAGCGCATTGCGATTTGTTATGCCATTGGCGCTGCGATTATGCTGAACTTCAAGCCCCGCGCCCAAGCTATGTGGATTGCGGGTCTGCTGCTGGGATATATGGCAGCGATGTATCTGATACCGGTGCCGGAACTGGGGGCAGGCTTTATGGAACCGGGCAAAAACCTTGCGGCGTACATTGATTCGCTCTTTCTTACGGGGCATATGTGGGTGCAGTCCAAAACATGGGATCCGGAAGGGATTTTGAGTACGTTTCCTGCTGTTGCCACTACGCTTTTTGGTTCGCTGACGGGGTATTTATTGCGCTCTGAGATGTCTCGTGCTGAAAAAGCAGCGTGGATGCTCTTTGCGGGATTTGTCTGCTTGATAGCGGGGGGAGTTTGGGATTGGTATATGCCGATTAACAAAAGCCTCTGGACAAGCTCATACACGGTCTTCATGGCTGGTTGGGCGTTACTGATGTTCGGTTCGTTCTATTGGATTATTGACGTGCAAGGCTGGCAAAAATGGGCGAAATTTTTTGTCGTTTATGGTATGAATGCGCTTGCAAGCTACTTCTTGTCAGTGATGGTGATGAAACTTATCATTTTCTTTACGGTAACGCAAGCCGATGGAACACAGCTCGCCTTGAAAAATGCGTTCTACAATGCTGTTTTTGTACCAATGTTTGCAAACCCACTCAATGCTTCACTTGCCTTTGCCGTAGCATATAATCTAGTATTCTGGACAATTGCTTACGTTTTGTACAAACGGAATATCTTTATCAAAATATAATTCTTACCACATTGTTTAGCGAGATTGTACGGTACGAAGGAGTGCGGAATTGTAATTCTGCAAAGTATTTCTCACGGAAACGGCGGAATTACAATTCTGCATTCTATGCTTCTAACTGTCATCAATATCTGAACAATATACGACCACATTTTTTAGGAGAACGTATTATGCAGAAGCTGCTACTATCAAAAAATACCGCTCAGCAAATGCCGTTTGGTGTTGCTATTGGTACGACCATGAGTGCTGCTATGGTGCTTTGCCTTTTGCTTAGTCTGCCGTCAAGCCAAATAATGGCACAACCATCGAAATCTTCAGCGCACCCGCATCTGAAAGCAAGTGCACTGCACGAACACGCACACAAACACGCTCACACAAAGATTTCGCCGTGTGAGCAGGAAGCAAAAAACGAATCGGCAAGCCATCTGGGGCAAACGATTATTTCTGATAAAGTACCATGTCCGGGAAATAGCATGGGAATTGAGTCCGAACCGCATCTCGACCCCAAAGTGCTGATGAGCAAACTCACACACCCACCAACCTTAAAATCCGCAAAAAAAGAAGCATGGGTATCGTTGATGGTGCTGGTGGACGAAAAAGGAAAACTTGACCGCCATATGCTGGAATGTGTTAAAGCATTTAATCCGAAAAATACCAAATGGGACGCTGAACTTAGCATTGAGGAAATAGAGGCTCTCGAAGCGAATGCTATTGCAGCGCTTCAATCGGTAACGTTTGAGCCAGCGCAGCGTGAGGGCAAGCCTTTGCAGTGCTGGACAAGAATTCCTATTCACTACCGTTTGCCGTAACGGTGTAAGTATTTCACCAGTTTTAAGCCTATTATGAAAAGCATTTTTCTTATTTTTCTCCTTCTGGCTGCGGTAAATGCTATTTCTTCTGCACAGCAGCAGCCGTTTACAGCAGAAGATTGCGGGTGGAATACTTTTCCTAGCGGACTTTCTAAAGGCTACGGTGTGTATTCTTCCGCAGCGATTGATTCGCTTCCCTTTCTGGGAAAGACGATTCATGTAGATACAGAGCCGTATCTGGATAGGAAAGAACTATCTCGTAACCTTGTCTATCCCGAAAGGGCAAAAAGGCTTGGACTACAAGCGATATTTACCTTTATTGTTTTAGTTGATGAGCAAGGAAAAGCAAGCGAAGTATTTGCCGAATGTGCGCAAGGAATCAGAACCAATGCAGAATTCCGTGAGTTTAAGGATTCTGCGTTAGAAGCGATTAAAAAAGCAGTGTTGATTCCTGCTCAGAAATCCGGTAAGTCTATTCAATGCTGGATGCGCGTTCCGATAGTTTTTCGGTTATACTCAAAAATCCGGTAAGTCTATTCAATGCTGGATGCGCGTTCCGATAGTTTTTCGGGTTCTAAATGATTTCAGTTGGAATGGCAACATGAGTCATCGGAGAAGCAATGTTTAATGCGGTCTTTAACTCATGGTTTTTTAGCCCTGTGCGTTGTTTAACGATAAGGATAAAATGCTAAAAGCCGCTTTTTTGCTTGGCTATCACGATGTTTTTGTACCATTATTGTTTCCAACTAAAATCATTTAGAACCGTTTTTCGGTTATATTAACGAGACCCTATTCTTTAAGGTATGAGACCTCTCGCCGGTATGGGTATAATAAGCACCTTGCTCTTTGGAGCAATAGCCATGCTTTTGCTTGGTGGATTGACTTCGCTTGTTCCTCTCCGTCAAAATCTCCTGCAAGACACTCCCCACCAACTTACAATATTTCGCACCAATGGCGCTATTGTTATTGATGGCATACTGAACGAACAATCATGGCTGAAAGCCTCATCTACGGGCAATTTGATTGTAACCGATAGTCTGACAAAACCGCAGTTAGCAACCTCCGCAAAGGTTCTCTGGGACAGCACAAATCTTTACATTGCTTTTGAATGTACCGACACGGACATCGTTGGGCGCATGACACGCAGAGACGATAAACTCTGGGAAGAAGAGGTGATTGAGATCTTTTTTTCGCCATATTCGCCCGAAAAATTTGGTTATACCGAAATTGAAATTAGTCCTGCCAATACAGCTCTGGACTTGTATGTCCGCGAAGTACGAGGTTTTATGCCTGTTGCGCTGCCCTATAACGCTTACACACTCAACATCCGCTCGGCAACGCAACTTCATGGTACAATCAATAATTCCACTGACCGAGACACAAGTTGGACGGTGGAGATGGCATTGCCGCTAGCAGATATTCAGCCTGTAAATTTGCCACCGATTGCTGATGGCGACAAGTGGCGTATGAATTTTTATCGCATTGACCGTTTCCCGACGAAAGAATTATCCGCTTGGTCGCCGACGCTGGTAAATCGGTTTCACGTTCCGGCGCGTTTTGGTGAGGTGGTTTTTTCGATGAAGCGTGTGGGTGAATAGAGATTTTTCACAAACGAGAGTTTTACAATTCTTTCTAACCATTCTTTTCCATTTTTAGAGAGGTTTTACCATAGTATGCAGATTCAACCCGACTCCCCCGAACAGCGCCGCAGAGAGCGCATCCCGACTCGTCTTTTTTCCAATTCCGTTGATGCTTCCAAGGCAGTGGCGCAGGAAATTGCCGACTTGATTAAGGAAAAAGCAAAAATCGGCAAAAATGCCGTACTTGGCTTGGCAACAGGTTCCACGCCGACGCGCGTTTATGACGAACTCGTGCGGATGCACAAAGAAGACGGACTGAGCTTCCGCAATGTCGTAACCTTCAATTTGGATGAGTATTTTCCGATAGAGCCGGATGCACTCCAAAGCTATGTTCACTTTATGAACGAGCATTTGTTCGACCACGTGGACATCAAACGCGAGAATGTGCATATTCCCGATGGGCGGCTTGCTACATCACAGGTTCCTGCATTTTGCGAACATTACGAAAAAGAAATTGAGCGGGCGGGCGGCATTGATATTCAGATTTTGGGTATCGGGCGCACGGGGCATATCGGTTTCAACGAGCCGGGGTCGGGGTCGGATTCGCGGACGCGCATGATTACGCTCGACCGCATGACGCGGATTGACGCTGCGAGCGACTTCTTTGCCGAAGATAACGTGCCGCGTCGCGCTATTACGATGGGCGTGGGAACGATTATGGGCGCACGGCGCATCATCCTCATGGCGTGGGGCGAAGGCAAGGCACGGGTGATTCAGAAAACCGTCGAAACCGATGTTTCCGATTCCGTACCCGCAACCTTTTTGCAACGCCACTTTAACACGCTTTTTGTGTTGGACGAAGCCGCCGGAGCGGAACTGACCCGCGTTAAAACGCCATGGCTGATTGGTCCATGTGATTGGACGGAGCAGCGTGTTCGCGGGGCAGTGGTTTGGCTTTGTCAGCAAGTGAAAAAGCCGATTCTGAAGTTGTCCGATGAAGATTACAATGAGCACGGTATGGGAGACCTACTGACGGCTCGCGGAACATCGTACGACATTAACATTCATGTTTTCAACCAACTTCAACGTACCATTTCCGGCTGGCCCGGCGGCAAACCTAACGCCGACGACTCGAACCGTCCCGAACGCGCAAAGCCTTTCCCCAAGCGCGTAGTGCTGTTTTCACCGCACCCCGACGACGACGTGATTTCGATGGGCGGCACGTTTATTCGCCTTGCCGACCAAGGGCACGAAGTCCACGTTGCCTACCAGACTTCCGGCAATATCGCGGTTTTTGACGACGACGCGATTCGTTTTGCCGATTTTGTGGTGGACATGAACAAGCATCTCGGCTTTAACACAAAAGAATCAGAGAAGTTTTACAAAAAAGTGCTGGACTTCTTGCATAACAAAAAGCCCGGACAGATTGATTCGACGGAGGTGCAGGAAATCAAGGCGCTTATTCGTCAGGGTGAAGCGAAGGCGGGCTGCCGTGCCAGTGGTGTACCGGACGCGAACGCACATTTCCTCAATATGCCGTTCTATCAGACCGGTACAATCAAGAAAAATCCGATTGGTGAAGAGGATATCAGGCTCGTGATGGACTTATTGAACAAAATCAAACCGCACCAAATCTACGCCGCAGGCGACCTTTCCGACCCACACGGAACGCACCGCGTTTGCTTGGCAGCTATTATGGAAGCGGTGAAGCGCATCAAAGCAAGCAACGCGAAATGGATAAACGACTGCTGGGTGTGGCTCTACCGTGGTGCATGGCAGGAGTGGGGCGTTGACCAAATCGAAATGGCAGTACCGCTCTCGCCGCAAGAAGTGATGCGCAAGCGCAAAGCCATCTTCAAGCACCAATCCCAAAAAGATGCGGCAATGTTCCCCGGCTCGGACAAACGTGAGTTCTGGCAACGCGCCGAAGACCGCAACCGCGCTACGGCAGAAATCTACGATGCGCTGGGACTGGCGGAATATGAGGCGATTGAGGGTTTTGTGCGCTGGCATTTTTGAGGAATGTAGGCGCAAAAGCATGGCTGATGTGGTTGTGGGCGGTGACAAATTAAAGTGTTTCTCTTTGTAACTAATTGATATTTCAAAATAAATTATTAGTTTTACTTTAACATATTTGCGTCCACAACCTTACTTTTCAAACAATAAGAAAAAAGGGCTTCGGAAAGCGATCTACTAATTTACTTTTTCTTCAAAGTATTACTCTTTTTGTGTATGAAAACATATTTTTTTCTTCGCGTGCCTTTCTCAAACGTGCATTGTTGCGGTCTTTTGAAGGGTCTTTTTACGATGGTTCTTTTGTTTGCCATAGCCACGTCGGCGGTCTATGTTGTGCAAGCGCAGCAATCTTGCAGTGGTGTTACAAGGCTCACCTCAAATTCTGGTTCATTTTCTGACCGTGTTTCGGGTCTCGCGGCGTATTCAGATAACCTTAATTGTCAATGGGTCATTGAGCCTCCGGATAGGCGGAACGTTATGTTGCAATTCTCTCGTTTTTCTACGGAATCATGTTGCGATATTGTTACAGTGTACGATGGTACAACAGTGAATGCTCCTATCCTAGGGCAGTTTTCCGGCACTGATATTCCACCAGTATTTTCCACGGTTTCTCGGAGTGGAATGCTGGTGCGTTTCACGACCGATGGAAGTGTTACAAGTTCAGGCTGGGCAGCTAGTTACGGAACAATAGATTCAACGATTATCATTGACCGCTTTGTACCGCCAGTTTTGGCGTCCCCTGCCAATGGTGCTCTTGATGTAACTATTACTCCTACCTTTACCATGTCATTTCCGAATGGTCGGGTATCGGCAGATTGGGTAACGCTTCAGATTTCCCGTGATTCTCTTTTTCAGTCCGGCAATATTGTATGGCGCTACCGCAATGGTTTTAATAACGCTTCTCTCTCGAATAATCAAGGTTTTCTTTTTGCACTTTCCGCATTGCAACAGCAAACACGATATTTTTGGCGGGTCGCTGCCACACCCGATACGATCACAAGCGTTCCGCGCTGGTCGGTGACACGAAATTTTACGACACAAATACTCACTTGCCAAGGCGTAACGCGCCTCACGGACGCAGCCGGAACATTCAGCGACCGCACGTTACCTACACCTACATATGCTAATAACCTTAACTGTCAATGGCTTATTCAGCCTACAAATGGTCAACGAATTACGCTGTCATTTTCTGCTTTTCAAACAGAGCAAAATGTTGATGGTGTAACGGTCTATGATGGTGCTACTACAGGATCCCCCGTTATAGGGCAATTTACCGGTTCTACGTTGCCGTATCTGATTCGCTCAAGTGGTGGAGCGTTATTGGTGCAATTTCAATCGAATAGCTCGACAGCATTGCGAGGTTGGACTGCCGAATACTCAACTGCTTCTATTGACACCAACGTTATTCGTGTTACGCTCCCACAATTAACTTTATCCAGAGGTACACCAGTTGTTATTCCTTTGCAGGTAAGTAATCTTACGGGGCAAAATATCTACGCTTATCAGATTAGTCTTGCTTTTAGCGGTGATGTGCTGAGTTTAACTAATGCTACTGTTGCCGGAACACTTTCGGATGGTGGTGTCGTAACAGCGAATGCCAGCTTTGGGCGATTGACGCTGAATGTGTATCGCACCACACCGCTTTCTGGTAGCGGTACGCTCATCAATCTTATCGGCACCGTGCCGACGCAATCGTTTTCTTCCGCATCCTCAACGCCAATAATCTTCAATGGCTTCCAGTTTAATGAAGGCGTGCCACGCTTGACGGTTGAGAGAGGACTCTTTAGCATCGCATTTCTCTGTGGTGATGTGAGTGAAGGCGGTGGCATAACTGCAGCCGATGCAACATTTACGGCGCAAGTAGCAGCAGGATTGCGCTCCTTGAGTACCGCGCAAGCACGAGCGGCAGATGTGTCGGGTAATGGTTCAGTTACGGTCTATGATGCTGCACTCATTGCACGATATGCAACAGGTCTCATTACGTCCTTTCCCGGCGGTTGTCCTGTTCCAACGGTAGCTGTTTCTTCGACAGTAGTGGAAACCCCGCCATTTGCCTCATTCCCAGATACACCCAAAAGCGTAGATATTGCTGTTGGTAGTGTGAATGTACCTGTGGGTAGCCGTGTTTTGATACCGGTACATTCTGAAAATATTGCCGCTGCGGCTGTCCTCGCATATCAAGGGACTCTTCGATACGATGCGAAATCATTGCGTATTCTGGGCATAAAGCAAGAAAACAGTCTGGCTGAACAGGGAATGTTTTTTTCCAAATTGGAGTCTGACAATACAATGCGGTTTACGTATTTTGGTGAACGCCAATTAAGCGGTAATGGCAATCTTTTTGCCGTCGAAGCCGAAGTATTACTGCCGGGCGAGAGCAGTATTACGCTTGAATCAGTCTTGATGAACGAGGGCAACCCAAGCGCGCAGATTAAGCAGGGCAAAGCTGTGGGGCTGACTACTACTGCTGTTCGTCAGGAAACGGCTGGTGCAGAAGAAACGATTCGATTGTCCCCGAATCCTGCTAACAGTGCTTGTAGTGCAACGTTTGTCTTGCCGAGCGCGAGCGATTATTCTGTAAGCATTTTCAACTCACTTGGTCAGGAAGTATGGTCATCTTCTTATCAAAACACACTTTCGGGAGAAATTACGGTCGATTTATCTGTGGCAAACTTAGCTGTCGGAACCTATTCATGTCGTGTTCGGTCAAGCAGGAATTCGTTTGCCGCACCGCTGATGATTCTTCGCTAATGTAGCTTTGAATTGAAGAAATATGCAATTAAGGCTTCTCAAAAAACGAAATATTCAAAGCCGTACAGCACTGATGAGCAAGCTGCTGTACGGCTTTGCTATTGTATTCGTGCTGATAAACATTGTCGCATATTTCCATGCCTACAAGTTCACGCACTTTTCCCAAAGCGATATTGCCAAGACAAAAGACCCCGCGCGGCTTTCGGGGTTTGACAAAATCAAGATTGCGCTTTTCGGTATTGATAATCCGCGTCCTCGCACGCAGACAACGCCCAAACAACCTTTTGCGACGGTGCGGATTCAAAGCGGTCAGACAGCGCTTGAATGTTGGCATATCACCGTAGCAAAACCAAAAGGAACGGTGATTCTGTTTCATGGTTACAGCGCAGAAAAATCACAAATGCTGGAGCGTTCCGACGAATTGCTACAAATGAGATACAATACCATGCTGGTAGATTTTATGGGCTGCGGAGGTTCTGATGGGAATGAAACAACGATTGGCTTTCACGAAGCAGAAAATGTGAAAGCCTGTTTTAACCATCTGAAGCAGCAAGGCGAGGAGCGTATCTTTCTTTTCGGCAGTTCTCTAGGTGCGGCTGCGGTCATCAAAGCAGTTAGTGAAGGCGATATAATGCCATCGGGAATTATTGTGGAATGTCCTTTTGGTTCGATGCTTGATGCAGCACGGATGCGGTTTACGGCAATGAAGCTACCTTCGTTCCCAATGGCTGAATTGTTGGTGTTTTGGGGTGGTGTGCAGCATGGTTTCTGGGGTTTTGCGCATAAACCAACAGAATATGCACAATCGGTGCACACTCCGACATTACTTCTTTGGGGCGGTAAAGACGATAAAGTGAGTCGTGAGGAAATAGGGGCAATTTTTCACAATCTCTCCTCACCAAAGCGTCTTGTGGTCTATCCGCGAGCGGGGCACGCGGGGTATCTTGCAGACTACCGCGAACAATGGAAAAGCGATGTGCGAAGTTTCTTAGAAAGCGGGTTCCGTGCAGAATAACGTCAGCAAACACGATTATCTGCTGCATTATAGCAGAAAAATCGTATCTTTGTAACTGAATTATTTTTCATCACGTTCATATTGTTTAATGACCTTCGATTCATTTGGTCTGTCAGACCGCCTCATGCAGGGGATTTCTGCTGCTCAGTACACTACCCCTACCCCCATTCAACAAGCTGCTATCCCGCGTATTCTGGAGGGTGCCGACCTCATCGGATGCGCTCAGACGGGCACCGGCAAAACAGCCGCTTTTGTCATCCCGCTTTTGCAGAATCTTGCAAATTCCGCGCCGGAGTTCCAGCAGCCCGGCAAGCTCCAAAATCCTAAATTTCGTCCCGTTCGTGCGCTGGTGCTTTCGCCCACACGCGAACTGGCACAGCAAATCGAGGCGACTGCTTCTGCGCTCGCCCGTTTTATGCGTCTCAGAGCATTCTGCGTCTATGGTGGCGTTAGTATCGAAATGCAGGAAAAGCAACTCCGCTTCAGTACCGATATTATCATTGCTACGCCCGGTCGCTTGCTCGATCTGATGAATCGTAAGGCAATTGATTTCTCGCAACTTGAAATTCTTGTTCTCGACGAAGCAGATCGTATGCTCGACATGGGATTTATCAACGACGTGAAAAAAATCGTTGCTAATACCCCACCAATGCGACAAACGCTGCTTTTCTCGGCAACGATGTCCGATAAAATTCAAACACTCACACGTCAAGTGCAGCGTTCACCCGAAATCGTCAACATTGGCGAGCGCCGCAACCCCTCGGAAAACGTAACACAGCATTTTTACAGCATTCCTCAGTCGCAAAAGGTAGATTTGCTGCTGCACGTGCTGAAAGAAGAATCCATGGAAAGCGTTCTTGTTTTCTCGCGCACAAAACATGGCGCAGACCGCATCATGCGACGCTTGGAGCGCAAAGGTTTTCCTTCGATTGCTATTCACTCCAATCGCTCACAAGGGCAGCGTCAAACAGCACTGGCAGGCTTTAAGAGCGGCAAATACAAAATCATGGTCGCAACCGACGTTGCAGCGCGGGGTATTGACGTGGACGGTATTTCGCACGTCATCAACTTCGACACGCCGCCGGATGCAGAGGACTACATACACCGCATCGGTAGAACGGGCAGGGCAAGCACGACGGGCGATGCGCTTAGTTTTGTTGCCCGCGACGAAGAACCATATGTGCGCAAAATAGAGCGTCATATTGGCAAGCGGCTATCCATTAAGTCCTATCCGGGCTTTGTGTTTGTGAAACCGGACGAAGCTGAAATGCAGGAAATACACCGCGAAGAGGCTGAACGCGAGGAATCACGCGGGAACGGTCATCGCCGAGGTGCACGTCCAAGCCGCGACGGTCAGGTTCGCAGTGGTGGACAAAGCCGTGATGGTCAGAGTCACGAACAGCACCGTGACGGTCATCAAAATGGCTATCACAAGAAAAGTGGCGTGGGACGTGCTCCCGTTTCATCCCGAGCTGCCGCGCAAGGCTTTGCGGTACTTTCTGCCGATGGCACTGCGAAAAGCGGTGGAGCAGGAGCAAGCGCCGGAAAAACGTTCAAAAAGCGCTCATTCTCGAAAGGTGCGCAAGGTTCTGAGCGCCGTGCGGGTGAAAGTGGCGGCGGCAAAAGCTACGGACGCTCCTCGAAACGAAGCTGGTCGTAACAATACGAGTACATAGTTTTGTTTATCGAAAGGAAGAACAATGGAATTGTATTATTTGATTTGGCTTGCTACTACAAGCGCTGTGACATTTGCGCTCTACGGCTATGACAAGCAACAGGCAAAAAAAAATGCCGAGCGTGTGCCGGAGAGAACTCTGCATTTATGCTCGTTAGCGGGTGGTTTTTTTGGCGGATGGCTGGGACGTTTGATTTTCCGGCATAAGACACAGAAGCCTATTTTTGCTGTTATTCTTATGGCAGCAACCGTTATTCACGTTGCCGTGATATTCCTTTTGAGAAGATATTGAGCATTGTATTTGTAGAACTGTAAGGTTTTGCAGAAAATGCCGACAAACAATGTGTAGCCCACCTGCTGGTTCAGGATGAGCTACACATTTGTTTTTTGCTACATTCCCGACGATGATACGTGAGCATTCACCACTTTGCGATAGGTACTGCGGTCGAGTTCGCGGACTTCAAGGCTTACGATACAGTGTCGTTCATGCAAAGAATCGCGAAAGGCATCTTGCAAAACGCCGATAAGTTGCTCACTCAGCTTTTCGCGCATTTCCAGACTACGACCTGACAAGATACCTACCTCGACGTGAACAAAGGCGTGATGCTCTTTGCCATCGGCGATGAAGTAATTGTCTGATGAGTATGCACGGCTTTTCAGGTCGTCTAGTGCGAAGACGCCAAAGGTCATCATGGTATCGTGCAGTTTTTTGAAAAGACTTGTGAAGTCTGGCTTTTCAACAATGTTTGCGGAATGTTCCAAGATAATGTGTGGCATAATGTTTACGTTTAAAAGAAAGTAGTTGATAAATAAACTATTGACCTCCAAGATACTTGCTTTTTGGTTTGTGGGAAATAAAAAAATGCGGCTATCAGCAGTTGATTTCGTATATTTTTCGTCAATATTATTTTATTCTTCTTTCTTTCCGATATTTTCTTTACGATATGTCCGCGCTTTGGTACATCGAAAACGTTGATATGTACACGCTTCTGTGTCCGCACAAGTTCGCGGAATACAGCAAGAACCATAATTTTAAGAGATTTGGCAAAGAAGATGTGGTTTATTGGGAAGAAGATGCTGCATCTAGTATCTATCTTATTGCTGAAGGCAAAGTAAAGATTGTGGTCTATGGCGAAAATGGCGAAGAGCGCATCAAAGCTATTCTGGGCAAGGGCGAGCTCTTCGGAGAAATGGCGCTTTTTGGTGCGGAAAAGCGCCGAGAGTGTGCCGTTGCCATTGATACCAACACGGTTCTTTGCCCCATGAGCGCGGAGACGATGAACAATCTCATGCGCGACTACAAAGATTTTGCGCTGGGCATACGAAAACTCATCGGTTGGAAATTGCAAAAGATTGAGCGGCGCATGGAAATTCTCCTTTTCAAAGATGCCGAAACCCGACTTCGGGAGTTTATCAAAGACCTCGCCTCGGAAAGCGGTCAAAAAAGGGGCGAAACAGTGATTATCAAACACATCTACACCCAGCAAAATATCGCTGATTTGATTGGGCTTGCTCGTCCAACATTAAATCAGCTTTTCAATGACCTTCGTTCGCAAGGTGCTCTTGACTTTAAGCGTGGAGAAATTTGCATTAAAAAACGCCAAATGTTCGCCGTCTGACATTTGGCAACGTGCCGAGAATGTAACTTTGTATTGTATTCACCACATTCTTTTTACCTCGGCAAAAGCCATACTCAATTACGATAAACAAACCCAAGATGCTTGAGCGCTAAAGCCTCGCCACTTACGAGGATAACGAAAGGCGATGTAAACTGGAAAATTCTCAGTAGTGTGCACTCCAATAAAAAACATATCTCTTAAAAAATTTATTTCACCACCCTTTTTCCGATAAGTGTCATGAAAAAACAGATTGCCCTTAGCATAGCACTGATAGTATTTGTATCTCTCTTGAATGCTTGCCAGATGAATACCACCACACCTACAAATACAGACGCACTAACGATTCCCAAAATTTTTGAAATAGCCAAGCAAACAAGCGGTTATACATGGTATAAAAAATCCGACGCATACTTACCAAAAAATGGCGTGTCTGGTCATATTGAAGTTTTTCAACGTACCCGCTATGATGCAACAGCTGCCACGCAGTTGGACGCAAACGGAAAAGTAAAAGCGGGAGCGGTTTTTCCTGAAGGCTCAACGATTGTAAAAGAGCTAGTCAATTCTGATAGAAGCATTTCCGGCTATGCGTTGATGCTCAAGCGCAAGGCAGACCCAAGCGCCGATGCTGATGGTTGGGTATGGGGATATGTAACGGCTGCAGGAGCAGAGCGCCATCCGCTCTCCAGCAAAGGCAATGGCTGTATTGCTTGCCATAGTATTTCAGGTCATATTGACCGAACACTGATGAATGTGAGCAATCCGTAGTCAATTACTCCATTTGATACTGCGTTTTTCTACGCATAAATAATCTGAAAACTATAACTGAGGGTGCTTCGGCGCTCTCAGTTTTTTTGTTTTGCGACGGACAAATTTTCAACGGTCGCTTGTGAAAACACTATCTCTCAAAGCTATCAGCTACCACTTTCGTAGTATTTTTCATTTCCCGAAAGGAAGTCCTTTGTGAATCAATGGAAATTATCTATCTTTTCGCTTCAAAACAACTGTTCTGGTCTCATTGCAGGATTCTGTGCAGGATATAACCTTGCTTCCTGCGTGATATGGTTGTCTGAAACTTCAATATAACCAACACTCTGGTGCTTTATGGGCATTAGTCATACCGAGAATTATTCCAAATTTTATCTTTCTTTTGTCATGGCAAATCGGGACTATTTATGGAAGTATTTAGGTGGTTCATCCAATACTTCCAGAAGAATTTTTATGAGCGTGTTTCTGATGATGGCTTCTTTTTGCCTATTTGAACCTCAACAGCTTTCTGCTCAATTGTATTTCTTCGATGGTTTTACTGATGCCGCCGTACCTTCTGCTTGGTATAATACGCCACAGGGCTTGGGTTCAGGCTTCGCAGGGGCAAATTTTGCGGGACAGAATCTTGTTGTACTGGCAGGTCGGCATGCGGTTGTCAATGGTACGATGCTGCTGAATGGCGGAACGATAGATGTGCAAAATGGAGGTCAACTAACGGTTGTTGGTACGATAACTGGTGGCGGAACGATTACCGTGGCTGCGGGTGGGACATTGCGTATTGATGGCAATCCTAATATTGCTGGAGTAACAGGCTTTACATTCAATGTCGGTTCAAATCTCTACTATACCGGTACAACGACAAGGGACGTCAGTTCAGGAATGTTAGAATTTCCTGCGGCTGGCGTAACAGCAAATATAACGATGAACAATACCAGTGCCGTTGGTTTACGGCTTGTCAATTACGTGAGTGTGCCGCTCAATGGCTCTCTTACGGTGAGTTCGGGAACGCTTCAGCTGGAAAATTCTTCGGTAACGTGTAATGGCTCGTTTACTTTTCAAGGAAATGGCACCTGTATTTTTGGCGCAGGCGCACCCAATCTAACGCTGAACGATATTGCTGATTTTACCAACGGTTCGTTTAATGCAACAGCTGGAACCGGTAATCTTAATATTGCCGGAACAGGCAGTGTGAGCGGTAGCTTGCGTGTTACCTCCGGTGCGGGCGCTGCAAGTGCTTTACAGTCGCTTTCTATTACTCGGAGTGGTAGTATTTCCATTGGTTCTTCGTTTGAGGTTGCCGATATTACCCTCGGTGCAGCTGTGCCTGTATTAGTTATTCCGTCGGGACGAACCCTGACAATGCACACCAATATCACTACCGCACTCGGTTCTGATATAAGTGTATCTGGGACGCTTATTTATTCTAGCGGACTAGGCGCGGTGGCTCTGAGTGGAAGTGTAACAGTCAATAATGGAGGTGTGTTTCAAGTACAAGCCGCCGGCTTTGGCGGAACAGGTACTGTCAATGTGCAGGACGGTGGGCGCTTGCGGGCTTCAGCCGTGATGGCTTCCGGAACCGTCCAATACGCCTCCGGTAACGCCACGCTTGAGTATTTCGGAACAGGTCTGATTGCTGTTGTGGGCGCCGAGTTGCCTGCGATAATGCGTGGAAGTGTGTCTGTAACAATGAGTGGTGCAGGGCAAGTGTATTTCAATGGCACGCGCACAATTTTCGGAACACTCTCTATTGCGCCCAGCGCTGCTGCCACACGACCGATTGTAGGACTCAAACAAAATACCACCTTGACGTTAAAGGGTAATATCCTGACTCAAGCAGGTGTACCAACCTTTGGTGTCGAAAATCCTGAAGTCGGTACGGTTGACATTATTATAGACAGCACCAGCACTACGCCCATAAGCAATTTTTTTATCTCTCCTGACAATGCACTGACGGGTAACGCTTATTTGCGGAATTTCACCCTGAACCGCCCCACCAATGTGGATTTACGAAGTAACTTGGTCGTTGGTCCCGAAGGCGCGTATCCAAATATCACGACAACATTGCTTGGTCTGCAGCGCGGCACAATTACGCCTTCGGTTGGAAATCGTGTTATCTTGCTCAGTTCTAATGCCACCTCGCTTGTGGGAGGCTCTACGAGTGCTTACGTGCAAGGAACTTTGCAGCGTACTATCCGCACCAGCGCGAGTGTTTATTTCTATCCCGTTGGGGCTGCCGGACGGTTTATGCCTTTTAGTTTGATTAATCCTGTGACGGCTGCTCCCACCGCAGATGCAACGCCAGGCATTGCCTTGACACCGCAAATTGCCTTTACGGGGGGAACAAGTAATCAAATTGCCTCGTTCGCATCCAACGGACATTTGTGGACAGCTACGCTAACAACTATTACCGGTGTTGCAAGTTTTCGTGTGCAACTCAGTGACACAAATCTTGTTGCCTCTAATGTTATAGTCGTTGCTAATTCTGCCGCAGGCGATTACGCACCGCTGTCTGCTACGCTCTTCAGTAATACACAGCTTACATCGACTGCGCCCGTCGGACTGCCGACGATGCAGAGTACGTTGGCTTTTCGGATTGGCAACACCGTGCCGGGTCCGAATATTTCTGCTGTAGCGCCGATAGTTGTTGGCTCCGGTGCAACAGTACTCATCTCCGGCTCAAATTTTATTGGAGTTACCCGTGTCGGTATTGGCTCGGTAACGGCAGCGACCTATAATGTTCTCTCGCCGACGCGGATAACGGCAGTTCTTCCTGCCTCGGTTGTTGCTGACCCCGGCTTTGTCAATGCTGTCTCTGTGGCGTTAAGTGTTACAGCGCAAGGTGGCTCTACGGCATCGGTAACAACGCTTACCTACGTGCTACCACCGACGATTACCAATTTTTTTCCTGTGCTCGGCACGCCCGGCACTCCTGTGCGTATCATCGGCACACGCTTTGGTGGGACGCTCTACAACACACCGCCGACGGTCACATTTGGAGGTGTTCCTGCGCAAACAGTGATTATCAATTCGCCGACAGATATTACTGCTATTGTTCCTCGCAATGCGACAACCGGCTCGCTTCGTGTCGTTACCCCGGGTGGAACTGCGGCAACAATTTCTACGTTTACCTTCATTCCGCCGCCCCGCATTACCGACATTGCACCATCTGTTGCACCGGAAGGCACGCTTGTAACAGTGAGCGGGACAGGCTTCTTGCAAGTGTCCGAAGTCCGCTTTGGCGGCGTGAAAACACAATTTACCTTGAATAATAGTAACCGGTTGACAGCAGTTATTAGCACAGGAGCAACTGGTTTTGTTGAAATTTTTACGCCTGCCGGAATAATCACCTCCGCAACGGTCTTTACGTTTGCACCGCCGCCGCTCATAACCAAAGCCACGCCCCCTATCTTGGGAACGGGTGCTACCTTGGAGTTAGAAGGTTTTGGCTTTGTGGCGATACCCGAAGTCCGCTTTGGGAATGTTACGGCTGCGGATGTAACGGTCTCAACTATTCGGGCGATGAGCGTTGTTGTGCCGCGAAGTCTTTCTCCGGGGCAATATCCAATTACCGTCATCACGCCGGGCGGTACGACAACAAGTTCTTTTACTGTAACGATAGTACCGGCACCGATTGTGAGCAAATTTACGCCGCTATCGGGAACGACAGGAACGATTGTTCAAATTTTAGGGCGAAATTTTACCGTTGCAGCTATCGCTAATGTGCGTATTGCGGGCGTAACGGCGGCGAATTTTCAGGTTGTTTCCGATTCGCTCATTATCGCCGAAACAGCACGGATTTCAACTGCCGGTATTGTCTCTGTTACTGCTTTGGGAGGCACAAGTGTTGCTCCGGGAGTATTTCAGAATATTGCTCCGCCACCGATAATTAGCGGATTTACTCCAACAGCGGCAACAACAGGAACGCTCATCACCGTGGTAGGGGAAAACTTCAACGATGCTAATGTTCTGCAAATTGTCAACGATAACCAGATTCTTGATTTCCAAGAATTCCGCGTTGTTACCAATGGACAACTGACCTTTATCATGCCCGCGAATGCCACGAGCGGAACAATTGTCATTGGCACATCAGGCGGATTTGCTCGCTCACCCCTGCCGATAACATACCTGCCGCCCCCCAATATCGCGCAGGTCGAACCAACATTCGGGCTACCCGGCTCGACCTTCATTATTCGTGGCAACAACTTAAACGGTACAAGGCAAGTACTCTTGGGCGCAACTCCAGCTTTTCGTGTTACCCAAGACTCGCCCAATCAACTGACCGTTGTGATAGACCCCGCTTCGCCGCTAGGATTTGATTTGCCGATTACCATTCAGGCGGAGCAGGGCACGACGCGCGTCAATAACCTCTTTAGCATTGTTACCAGCATTCAAGCCGATTCCTTGGCATTGGTGGAAATTTATCGCCGCACGGTTGGTTCGGGCTGGAAACTCAATGTTAATTGGCTTACCCTACGACCAATTTCACAATGGTTCGGTGTAACGGTGGGCACTGATTCTGCCACGCGGGGACGGGTTGTGGGGTTGTCGCTGCCTCAGAATAACGCACAAGGCTCGCTGCCACTTGCTTTGCAATTTTTGACAGCGCTGCGTACCTTGAATTTGAGTGGCAATCCTCTTACTGGTACGTTCCCAAGCTACATCACCAATTTCCGGCGCTTGGAAGAATTAAACGTTAGTGGAATGCGCCTGAGCGGTGTACTGCCCGATAGTATCGGTAATGTGCCGAACTTGCGTGTTCTTTCGGTGGCGAATAATTCCCTGAGTGGTCGTATTCCGCGCTCACTCGAAAATGCAGTGAATTTGCAGGAACTGAACCTCTCTTCCAATGCGCTTGCGGACTCCATCCCTGCGTTTTTGGGCAATCTGACCAGCCTGCGGATAGTGCGGTTGAACAACAATCAACTTGTTGGCGCTATTCCCACAACCTTTGGTGCTACTACGCGGAAAGTAGCTGCGCTGGCTTCCACTCCAAACTTGCAAGAGTTTGATGTATCGAGCAATCGCATCTCAGGAACGATACCGGATAATTTCCGCACCCTCCGCAAATTGACCGTACTTGCTGCGGCAAATAATAGGCTCTCAGGCGCATTACCCATTCAAACACTTCTGAGTTTGGATAGTCTGCGGGTGCTGAACTTGGGCGGAAACGGTTTCACCGGAGCGCTGCCGGGCGAACTGAGCCAGCTGCGCCGCTTGCGGTACTTGTCATTGCGGTCGAATCAGTTGGATGGAACGTTGCCGGAATCCCTGAGCAGCTTGGATAGTCTGGAAACGTTGTGGCTGGATAGTAATAGATTCACTGGCGCTGTGCCGGGTACATTTGAGAATTTTGCTGCACTTGCGCGTTTTGGTATTGCCGGCAACCGCATCACCGTTTTGCCCAATCTCTTGCGTGTTCGCCTTTTGAATAACCTCAACGTTGCCGATAATCGTCTTGATTTCTCTTCGCTTGAAACAAACGCGCTCATTGACACGCTTGCTATTGTCCCGCAAGACAGTATCGGTGAGGCGCAGCGTATCGGGGCAATTATCAGTATTCCTGTGCGCCTCGCGGTCAATACAGGCGGAACGGCGAATCGTTACCAGTGGTTCCGTCAGACGCAGCAGGGCGAGGTTGCGGTGAGTGGGGTACTGCGCGATAGCACATTTATTTTTCCCTTTACTTCCGCATCAAGTGGCACATACACCTGCCGCGTAACCAATACGCTTCCCGAGCTTCGCTCGTTGACGCTGTACACTCGTCCAATCCGTATTGATTCTGCCGGTGTACCCGTGCCGCCTAGAGAAATACCCGAGCCAATTTTCCCACTAGACAGTATTACCAATATCGTTACGACAGCTTCGCTCTCATGGACGCGCACGACGGATGCAAGCGTCTATGACGTTCAGCTTCTTTCAGGGCGCGATACGTTGACCGTGAGCGTGAGCGACACTGCCTACCGTCTGCCTGGTGTGCGCTATGAGACGCTATACTACTGGCGTGTGCGTGGGCGCAACATCACGGGAATTGCCCCGTGGTCGGTATGGAATCCGTTTGTAACGGTTGCGCAAAATATTGAAATTGCGGCAGTCATTCCACGCTTCCCCCGCACACCGGTTGGCGATGAGGTGCGGCGTGATTTGGTGCTCATAAGCAACACCACCGCAACGATAAGCATTGCTCAACTGCGTATCAGCGACAGCGAGAACAGCTTTGAGCTTTTACAAGAAATTGGGAATAATTTCCCCCTTCAGCCGGGCAGCAGTATTAACATTCCCGTCAAATTCTCGCCGCGTACGGCGGGGCGGAAGCTCGGAACGGTTACGATTCAGTACCGAACCGTTGTGGGTGGCGAACTCAGAACAGTCAATTTTGCCAATATCTTGCAAGGTGACGGAACGCCACTTAAAGTCGTGGATACCGATTTCGACCTTGTGCGCGTGAATAAACGAACACGCGCTGCTGTGCTGCTCATTAACCGTTTACCGCGTGTGACAACGGCGACGGCAGGGGCAAATACGAATGTTATCACCATTAGCAGGGTTGAGATTCAAAATAATGTCCGAAACTCATTTTCGACTCTTGCTTTCCAAGCGCCACTGTATCTGGGACCGGGCGACACAACAGCGCTGATTATTCGTTGTGAGCCAACCCTAAGCGGGCGGCTGGCTGCCCGACTGAAAGTGGTGGCTGACGTTGACAATAGCGCTATTCGCCGCGATAGTAGCGTTGGTTCGTTGGCTGCAAATGCTATTTTACCACTCGCAACCGATTTCTATGCCGAAGTGGCGGTACGCACCGCCAGAGGTCAAGAAAAAGCCGCTCCCGGAAGTGCTATCCAGTTGGAGGTGTATTACACAAGAGCAACCTTACCGACCATAACAACACAATTCCAGCAGATTATATACGGCACGGTGCGCTTCGACCGAAATGTGCTTGCGCTCAATCCTGACGCCTATACCGAAAATCTACCGAACTCTGCACCTCTTAACTCAATAAGCCGCGTTCAGCTTTTCCCACCGGAAGGTTTACCAAGAATTTATCCTTCGCGTGCGCGTCCTTCGGTGCGGCGCGATTCGGTCTTGATTGACTCCATTCCATGCCGCGCGGTTGCCGGAAGCGTTACTGAGACAGCACTTGTGTATGAGCAATTAATATGGGGCAGACCCGGACAACGAACAACAAAGGTCTTTATTGAGGAAGCGCCGATAACAAATACCTTTACAGCTACGGTCTCGCGTGCGGGCGGTACGCGCCTGATTACGCCTGCGGCGACAGGTTCGCTTCTCACGGCAATTCAGCCGAATCCGGCAAGCAACGAAACTGATATTCGCTACACGGTGGCAGAGCAGGGAAGTATCTCGCTGGATGTCTTAGATATGCAAGGGCAAGTTGTCAAGCGTATCCGCACAGGCGAAGCAAATGCCGGAGAATATACCACACGCATTCGCATTAGTGATTTGCCAAGCGGCACCTATCTTGTGCGGCTCACCACGAACACCGAAGTTTTAACGGAAAAACTGCAAGTGATTCGGTAAAAGCCAAAGCCGTGATAGAAGCCGAGGTAGATTGAATTCAAGCCCCCAAAAAAATCAAACCCGATAAATACGTGTTTATCGGGTTTTTTCGTATATTTGTTCTCTCACTCTTTTGCTCACTTCCCCGAAGGAAACACGATAGCGACCCAACGCTCCTCAAATTGTTTGTTGTACAATGCCGGAGAATCGTGTTTTTATGCCGAATCTCAGAATATTTGCCTTTTCGCTTGGCTTTGTGTCCCCTTACTTATGCCTTGCACAGCAGTTTTCACCCTATCCGTCGCCCGTCTTAACATCATCGGATTTGTCCATTCGCAAGTCAGCGTATCGTTCCTTTGCGCCGAAGCGTTTTACTATGCCGCTCTTTGCCGTGCCGTTGTTGCCGCTTCATCGCTCGCCGTCGGATAATCTTTTTGTGAATGAAATTTTGCTCGGCGATGGCTCGGTGGCTGATGCAGCGACGATTGAGCAAACGGAGTCGAACCTGCGGGCAACAGGGCTTTTTAGCCGCATGGAAACACGCTTGGATACCGTCCGTGAGAAAGAGCATCCGCAGCTCTCGCCGAGGGAGGTTGACGTGGTGCTATCGCTCTTTGAGCGTCCAAGCATCGCGCCGTATCTGGTCTTGGAAACAGGTGGTGGAGCCGCTATGAGCGGCGTAGGAGCAAGTCTGAGTAATGTAGGCGGCACGGGGATAGCCCTTGAAACAAGTCTTGTGTATCGAAGCGAAAACGCGATTGGTTGGCAGGGAGCTGTCCGCGCCAAATGGCGTGTACAAGAAAGCGATGAGACAATTCCCATGACCTTGGAAGCGAGTCTGGTAGCGCATCGCTTTCGGAATTCGCAAGAGTTTTCCATTCTTTCGCCCGCCAGTGAAAAGCAGCAGTATAACGAATGGTCGGTGAATATATCGCATCACGGCGGAATGGAGTTTCGTTATTTTCCTTCAGAAACTGCCTCAGCACTGAATCCGGCAGCATTCGCCCTGCAAACGTTTGACTCATGGCGCTTTAATTCCACAGGAATTGTGCGCGGTTCGTATTGGGATACTGATTTTTTTCTGAGCGGGACGGTGCAAGCGGACTGGACAAGGCGCGAGAATAGCGATTTCAGGAGTAATTCGCTCGAACAATGCGTACTTGGTCTTGCTGAAGTTGGCACAGAACATCGCACGGCGGCACTTTTGGACGATAGACTATGGGGAGCATCGCCTCATATTATTGCAAAAACGCTTGGTACAGCTATTCCAGTGGGTTTTTATGCTCAAGGTGGGTTGATAAGCGGTTTTGAGATTTCGAGCGGTATGGGCGTTCCTTCTCAATCTTTTTTTCTTAGCCTGAATCGAACTTCTATTTTCCTTACTGCTCGTGCCGGTGGTTCTATCATGGTTGGTAAAAGACTGTATTTCAGCGTTCGTGGTGAAGCTCTTGGGGAAAATTTAGCACGCGGCGAAATCAAATTACACGCGGCATTGGGGAATGAGATAATCCTTGCCAGCCGCTTGCTTGCTATACTGCCGAATGGTGGCTTTACAGTTTTTGATAATGATTTCGGTACACGTGGCTATGGTGCAAACACGCTTGCGGGCCGCTTCGGAGGTGCTTCTTTGAATGTGGAATTGCGGGGGCTTGCACTTGCAGATTTCGGTGCATACAGGCTTTCAGGAACTTTGTTTTTCGATGTATCACAGGGACTCACGTCAAATATTTTCTTTGGCGGTGCTTCGTATGGCGCAGGCTTGCGCCTGCGCTACCCGGCATTCCTATCCTCCACCGGCACCGATGGCATTTTACGGCTCGATCTCGCGTTTGTGCCCGAACTTGGGCGTTTTGGGCAGGTGATTCTCTCCACGCGCGAGGCGTTTACGCTCTTTGATGATTTTCCCGCTCGGCAGCAACGCTTGATTGCCACGCAGCGCTTTGTGGAATAAGGGCATAAAAAACCCGATACTTTCCGTGATAGAAAATATCGGGCTTTTAGCGTTTAATCGCTTACAAGAAATTTACTTCACTTGGCTGGCAATGCGGAAAAGCTGTGGGTCAACCTCAATGCCTGCGCCGCCAATAGCGGTAGTGTTTGCAAGAAGTGATGGCTTGCCGCCTGCGTTCACAATAGCCATCATTGCCACGCCGTCGGTGATGAAATCTTTGCTGCAGGTAATAATAAATTTTTTACCCACTTTTTTTGCAGCGCTGGCGGACACACCCGGAACGAGATAGACCACGTTGCCACTTGCTTTGCCGGCATTACCTTCTTCGACCGCGTCCACTTCCAAGCCAACGTTTTTGAACTGCGCTGTCAAATCATCTTTGGACTTTGCACCCGCAGCCGAGTGTACGATGGTGATTTTCGGGGGACCGATTTTGACATAGGCGAATACTTTTTTGAAAATAGCAGCTTGCAACTGAGGCGGAACGTCTAGGTCTTGAGCAAGCACAGAGGCGGTGCTTGCGGCAAACGTGGTAACAGCGATAGCAAGTGCTGCGCTGAGGCTTTGTAGGAATCGTTTCATGGAAAATGCTCCAAAAGTGTGAGAAATAGCGTCGTTACTTCGGGTATTTATTGAGGTTGTCAGCTTACAAGAGCGTTCAATATATTCACAAAATGTGTGTGAAAGTTCATTAGTGTTCCCGATGGCGAATTTACAACAAAAGCGTGTTCATAAAAAGAAATTTTCCGTGTTTTTGTTGGCGTGGTGAACATTTATTGGAGCGGCTTGGAGAAAAAAAAGGTTTAAGACTGCTCCCCAAGTTTTGTTCCTGTTTTGCCGAAAGCCAAGAAAAGTGCAAATTGAAACTTATATTATACGTGGAACAGCGAACATAATGTTTGCTGCGCCAAGCAAACAAACACTCTATACATCAAGAACGTTTACTATGGCACAAACCCCGATTATCCGCTCCACAACAGTTATTGGCGTTATTCGAGACGGAAAAGCTGCCCTCGGCGCAGACGGACAAGTAACGCTCGGCGCGACGGTGATGAAGCAATCTGCAAAAAAACTGCGCAAGCTCTACAACGATTCCGTCATGGTTGGCTTCGCCGGTGCGACCGCTGATGCTTTTACCCTGATGCAGCGCTTTGAGGAAAAGCTGGAGCAGCACCGAGGCAATCTTTCGCGCTCTGCTATCGAACTTGCCCGCGACTGGCGCACAGACCGCTATCTACGCCGATTGGAAGCAATGCTTATTGCTATGAACAACCAAAATGCCTTCATAATTAGCGGCACGGGCGATGTGATTGAGCCGGACGATCAAATCGTTGCTATCGGCTCCGGTAGTATGTATGCGCTCTCGGCGGCACGCGCCCTGCAAGCAAATACGACTTTTGAAGCAAAAGAAATTGTCGAAAAATCAATGGCGATTGCAGCCGATATTTGCATCTACACCAATAATCATATTATTGTCGAAACCCTCGACACAGCGGGCGAGAAGACTCTTCAGCTTTCATAAACTGAGGGCTTATGAGAAATAGACCCGGAGTGCGAACGGAAGTTCGCGTCGGACTCCCCAAAAAACGCTTTTTCGTAAGTCTTATTCGACATAGTTTCACAATACAACGCAGTTTTTTACGAGATTGACGGAGGTATCAACCATGGGCAAAATGTATGCAGAAATAGATGATGCAATGAGGGCTTGGGTAGGCGCACAGCACATATTTTTCGTGGCGACGGCACCTTTATCCGCCGAAGGTCATGTGAATTGCTCGCCAAAGGATGCGGCAGCTTTTCGGATTCTCACGCCAACGTCGGTTGCGTATCAAGACTTGACGGGAAGCGGTGCGGAGACGATTGCGCATTTGCGCGAAAACGGTCGTATTGTGGTAATGTTCTGCTCCTTCGATAAAGTGCCGCGTATCGTCCGATTGTATGGGCAGGGTGAGGTCATAACGCCGGAAAATACTGCGTATAAAGGTCTCGCTGAAAAGTTTCCTGACCGCCCCGGTATCCGTTCGATTATTCGTATTCAGCTTGACCGTATCACGGATTCATGCGGGTTTGGTGTTCCTTTTTATGATTACGTCGGTGAACGTGATGTGCTGGAGAAATGGGCGTTCCACAAAGGTGAAGAGGGCGTTGCGGAGTATAAAGCAAAAAATAATGCGGTGAGTATTGATGGACTCCCTGCATTGATAAATCAGTAGTCAAAATTTACATTGTTTTATGACGTTATGTACGATATTGTTATCATTGGAGCAGGTCCTACAGGGCTTGCGTGTGCAATTGAAGCACAAAAAGCAGGCCTATCTTACATTGTTATCGAAAAAGGCGGTATTACCGACGCAATACGACGTTTTCCGACAAACATGACGTTTTTCTCCACGCCGGAACTTCTTTCGCTGGATGGACTGCCTTTTACGACTGTTAACGTCCGCCCCACACGCAGCGAGGCGCTTCAGTACTATCGGGGAGTAGTTGGCTATCATCGGCTCAATCTTCTTTTGCATACCGAAGCCAAGGCTGTTCAAAAGCAAGGGGATGTTTTTCTTTGTATTACCTCGCGTGGAAACTACGGTGCGCGGCGTGTGGTTGTAGCGACGGGCTATTTTGATGCAACTAATCTTTTGAACGTGGAGGGCGAGACACTACCGCACGTGGCGCACTACTACGATGAACCGTATAAGTATGCGCTTTCGGATGTGGTTATCATTGGCGGGCGCAACTCTGCGGTAGAAGCCGCGCTGGAGCTATGGCGGCACGGAGCGCGAGTTCATCTTGTTCATCGCACTGCCGAACTCAGCAAGGTTGTGAAATACTGGGTGCGCCCTGATATTGATAATCGCATCAAAAATGGTGAAATTGCCGCACACTTCGACAGCGTTGTAAGCCGCATTACTACCGATGCAGTGCATATACGAAGCAACGTCACGGGCGCAGAAACAGCGCTCAAAGCAGATTTCGTGTTTCCTCTTATCGGCTATCGCCCCGACGAGGCTTTACTGCGCGGTGCAGGCGTGAATGTGGCGGATAATCTTATCCCGGAATTTCATCCCGAGACATTTGAAACCAACGTGAGCGGGCTGTACGTGGCGGGTTCGGTGATGTGCGGCTGCCAAACATGGAGTATTTTTATTGAGAATGGTCGTGCCCACGCAAAGCCGATTGTGGAGCATATTGTAGCGGGGTTGTGAGTCAATTCAAAAAAAAATTGTAACCCAACGTAGCGTATAGGCTTTTTCATAGTAAGTCAGTTTATGGTGAGCCAGCCAACCGGAGGCTGCTTCCACAATTTCGCTCATTCACTTTTCAATACTATGAAAACGCTTTTATTATTCTCAGCAGCGCTCGTTTTGGCGCTTGGATGTACCTTCACCCATACACAGGCGCAGACAACAGCCACCACCAGTAGTGTTGCAGTCAGTACTGCCGCAACGCAATTCTTGACGCTTTTCCCTCGGGAAGCATATACACAGGTTCCGGTGAATATCGGTTTTGTTGCACCACTTTCCGTAGGAAATATCGTACAGGCAAGCACTGGAAAGCGCATTGTTTCTAATGTTTCGCTTCATGTAATCGGTGGCGTGGGAAATGCTCTTGAAGGCGTGGAAGGCTCGGGTATCTTTAACGTTCAGACCGATTATGTGAGCGGTTTGCAGGGTGCAGGAGTCATCAATATCGTTGGTGGAGATGCTTCATGGGCGCAGGGTGCGGGCGTTGGCAATGTCGTGAGCGGTAGGTTTGACGGCGCACAAGGCGCGGGCGTATTCAACATTGCCGCAAAAGGCTTGTCCGGTGCGCAGGGCGCGGGTATTATCAACATTGCCGGCGGCAAAGTAGAAGGAGTACAAGGGGCAGGTGTGGTCAACGTTGCAGGTGATTTGCACGGTGTACAGGGCGCCGGGGTTCTGAATATTGCTGAAAATGTTCATGGTGTGCAGGGTGCAGGCGTGAGCAATCATGCGAAAAATGTTACTGGGCTACAAATTGCAGGAATTGTGAACACTGCTGTTACTGTTACTGGTGCGCAAATTGGTGTTATTAACATAGCAGAAAATAACGAAGGCGTAATGCTTGGACTATTGAGTTTCTCTGCTGCACACGGCTTGCACGTTGACCTCTGGACAGATGAAATGCGCTTTATCCGTTTGGGATTACGGACAGGAAATAAAAACTTCTACAATCTGCTTACTGTTGGCTTGCAGCCATTCAACGGCGTAACGCTGTGGTCTTTTGGATATGGCTTGGGAACGCAGATTTACTTTTCCGGGCGTGATTATCTGGACATCAGCCTACATGGAGAGGGCGTTATGGAAGGGGTCAACATTCGGACGTGGGCTGGATATGCAGGCATTGGACGTGTGCGGCTTTTGTATGGGCATGAATTCGCAAAAAATTTCTCGGTATTTATCGGACCCACGCTTAATTGGGCTTCTTACAATCCCGCTTCACAGCTAGAGTTGTTTCCGGCATCGTGGCGTGTTCCGGCAGCATCCGGTGCTTCGGGTATCGGCTCTGCATGGATAGGAATAAGCGGTGGATTCAGGTTTTAGAAGTATTGCAAGCAATCCATTATCAACACCCCGCACAAACAGATGCTTTGTGCGGGGTGTTGTTTTCTCAAGGCAAGAGAAGAAACTTCTGCGTTGTTGTGCCGGAGCCTGTCTGCAATCGCAGGAAATATGCGCCCGTTGGCAGATTAGGTGTTTCTCGGAAAAGGTGTATTCCGGGCGATGCCAAGCCCTCATAGAGTAATGCCACGGTCTGACCCAGCACATTCACGACATCTACCGTAAGCGTTTGCTCGGAGGCAAGTGACAAATCAACATTCAAGACCTCGCCGCTACGAATTGGCTGCGGATAGAGTGTGAGTTGTGCTTCTTGTGCGTTTGGTCTCAATTGCGCAACTCGCTTTTCGCACAAGATATTATCGGCTTCGTCAATAACTACGCTGTCTGGCGCAAAGGGCAAGTCAAATGTTACTTGCTCGCGGCGGTTATTCATCGTGATGGTGCGCACAATGCGTGTAGTATCGGTGCGGCTTCCAATCTGAGTGAACTTCATAAATGTTACTTCGACAGGTAGATGAAATACCTCCGGCACATTTACTCCGGCTTGAAGTTGTGAAAGGGAGACAATTGTGCGAAAAAGGAACGAGCTGCTACTTGTTAGAGGAGGTACTTTTTGCTCTACTCGCCATGCGGCACCGAAAACAGGGTGCCCGCTTCCATAGACCCATTCTTGAAAGAGAGTGCCAACGGCTACGGGGGCTTGTGCCATGCGCTGCCGTATGGTTTCTTCAAATACTTGCTGCAAGTCTCGTGTCGATGCGGCAGTGAAGGCAAATCGTGCTAAGTAAAGACGTAGAGCGGGGAAATAGACGCTATCACCGTAGATTCGGCGCAAGGTGTGGAGTATCCAGCCGCCTTTTGCATATGTAGTGGCATAATTGAAAATAGCGTCAATCGAAGTTGGTGAGTTCACATAGACCGATTGCATATTTGTTCTGCTTGCGAAGTAATTGTTGCGAAAGCCTTTCATCGCAACCATATTCCATACCCGTCCGCCCCACGACTCGTACCAAAGTGCCTCGCCGTATGTGGCAAAGCCCTCGTTGAGCCAAATATCTTCCCATGAAGCACACGTTACCTTATCGCCAAACCACTGGTGGATAATCTCATGGGCGATTCCTGCAGGCGACGACCCGCGCAGCCACGAGCGGTTGATGGTAGAGATACTTTGATGCTCCATGCCACCAGCAAAAAATGGCTGTACAACGACGTGTCCGTACTTCTCAAAGGGATATTCCCCGAACCAACGCGAATATGCCTCCATCGTTCCAACGGTGATTTCAAATGACTTTCTGACATTATAGTTTTTATTGTTCAATGGCAGGTTTGTGTCGTCTTCTTTCCAAAAATAATTATCAACTGGTATGCTATCGTTTGGATTGCTAACTTTTTTATACCATTCCCGATATGATTCAAAAATGGATGCTGAAACAGCCATAAGGTAGGGTGCGATGGGCGAGGTATGTTTCCATACAAATGTTTCTCCGCCCAATGAATCCAAGCGGCGTTCTTGCAAAAGCCCATTTGCTATTGCTTGATAACCACGAGGAACCCGCACGGTTATGCTCACGAGTGCTTTGTCGTTCGGCGTGTCGTTGCAGGGCATCCAGCGCCGTGCGCCGTAGGGCTGGCTCATAGTATAGGCGACGCGGTGCGGAATAAATACGGAGTCATTACCTGTGCGGATAGCACCCAAGCGCCCTTTCCGATACAGCATGAATCCCGTGCCATCTTCGTCGTTGGTACTGCTGGTATGGGTATAGTGCAGTCGTAGGCGTAACGTGTCGCCCAGACGGGCATTGGCTGGAAGTACGAGATTGACCGTTCCGCCATCGGCTATTGTGCTTGCCAAGAGTATTTGCGCTCGCTGTCCGCCCCAAAACGCGCTATCAATACGCATTTGCGCAGCATTGAGCGAAATAGCTGCAGACGAAAAAGAGCCTCTTTCTGCATCTAAGCGGAGTGTTATGGTCTGAATTCCATTAAATTGGCGGTCTCTGCCTGTTTCGCTCGCTGCCGATAATGTTTGTGTCCAGTCCATGAAAAGATCATAGCGAAGCACATCGTAACCTTGTGGCGGAGCTGCTGTCAGGCTGGAAGATTGCTTTTGGCTCAAGAAGTTGTGAAATACTTGAGATGGCGTACCGGTCGAAGCTGTAATACGATGAGAGCAGTTTTTGTGTTCCACATCAGGCTCTTCCTCCAGAAATGCAGGGCTTTGAGCAAGCGCCTGCGCAGTCAGCAGAACACCGAGTAGAATAATGTGAAAGTGCAGATGGAAGAGCGCTTTCATACTATATTTTCTGTTGTTTTTTCTCATGCCAATCCTCCTTTTAGCTCGTGGTGCGGGCAGTCCAGGCGAATATCAGAAAAGTGGAGATTCTGGTCAAGAAGACGGCAGTGAGAATCAGTGCTAGAGGAGAGATTCATGGTATTGCGAGTGTGGAAGGCGCACGTAAAGCAAGTGCGCTGTATAGTTAGGATTCCTTCTTTATGAAATGAGTAAATAATAGACACAAGATGTTCTAAAAGAAATTCCTGCTCAATAGGCGGCATTCCGCCAAGCGCTTCGTTGAATTTTTGAGCAAAAAGCGAGGTTTCTTGTGATAGCATATCACCCTTCGCGGTGAGGTTTATGGTGTAGCTCCTCGTATCATTTGTTTCCGTAACCTTTGCGATCAGTCCCTTTTCTTCGAGCGACTTAATCGCATCACTGACCGTAGGCTTTGTCATATTAAATTCTTGTGCCAGATACGACACCTTGCGCTGTGCCGGAGGATGGAACGACAAGAAGGTCAGTATTTGGATTTGGAGGGGCGATAATCCTGTGCTTTTGCTTGCCTGCCAAAGCATAACACGGAAGGCTTCGGAGATACGCTCAAACGCCACGACAATTTTACTCGTGGTATTGATAGAGTTGTAGTGCGGATTAAAGATTGTCGAAGAGGGATGTAGCGTGGGCATTGTTGCCTCCAAAGACAAGGTGTAGGAAAGTATGATATTAAATTGTGAGCAGATACTGGTGTGATAGGTAGGACTGCTTTTGAAAAGCTCTAAAAAATTGATACATTGTAATTTAGCGAATTATCCACATTCTTACAAATTACTTTGTTTATGAAATATGATTTTTCTATAGAGAGTTGCTTAGGAATCCTTTAGAGCGATAGCTAGAACCATAGCAAAAGAAGGGACTATTTCTACATCTTGTTAAAAATCGAAAATAGAGGTATTTTACGCTTGCAATGAAAACTATTTTACGGTAACTCTTGCCTCTGCGCTGCCTCTGAGCCGTGCTTCTGAAGCGTTACCATTACGGATTCGTCCCTACTATGGTCAGTTCAAATACGTCATCTGCCGACACGTCTCTTCCCACCTCATCACTTGCCAAGGGTGATGATTTCGAGGACTCTTTGCCGTCACCACTTGCTGCAACGCCCGCAGAAGTTTTTGAACAACTCCAACGAGATGATGCAGAGGAGCGGCGCGGCAAACTGAAAATCTTTTTTGGAATGTGCGATGGTGTTGGTAAAACGTACGCCATGCTCCACGAAGCGCACGAACGCAAGCGTGAGGGGAAAATTGTTGTCGTCGCCAGTCTGGAGATGAATCTTCATCCCGAAACAGATGCGCTCTTGGGCGATTTAGAATATATTTCCAAAAGTGGCAAGATTGCTGATGCCAAGAGCGGCGATACTAAAGCAAGTGATGAAATAGATATTGACCTAGTGCTGGAGCGCAAGCCCGACATTGTTATTGTCGATGACTTAGCGCATAAAAACGCAGAAGGTGCGCGGCATCTGATGCGCTCGGAGGATGTGCGGGAACTGCTGGATAATGGAATCAACGTGTTTACGACGTTGAATGTCAGTAACCTCGAAAGCCGCATAGATACTGTGCGCCAGATTACCGGCATAGCGGTCAGCAATACCGTGCCGGACTCGCTTTTAGAAGAAGCAGATGAAATTGAATTGATTGATATTGCCCCCGATGAGCTCTTGAAGCGCCTCGCTGAAGGTAAAATTATTCCCCTCTCCAATCCCGAGGCTATCAACCATGCCGCCAATACGACCTTTCGCAAAGGAAACTTGATGGCGCTACGTGAAATGGCTCTGCGTCTTGCTTCGGAGCGTGTTGATCAGGAGTTGCGCGATTACATGGAAGAACAGCATATCGCCGAGACGTGGAAAGCCGGGGAGCGTCTGATGGTGGCGGTTGGTCCTAGTCCCTACTCGAAGGCGCTTGTACGCTGGACGCGCCGTCTTGCCTACTCTATGGACGCACCCTGGATTGCTGTCAGCGTCGAAAATTCCGCACAAATGAGCGACAGTGCCCGTACGCGTCTCTCCGAAAATCTTATCTTGGCGCGAGAACTGGGTGCAGAGATTATTTCGACTGTGGATGATGATTTGGTAAGCGGTATTGTCCGTGCGGCAAAGCAAAACAATGTGTCGCAAATTATAGTTGGCAAGCCGTTTGCAGAGCCGCAACAGTCGCTCTGGAAGCGGGTAGTGACATTTTTCAAAGGTTCATCAAAAACGTTTATTGACAGGCTGATAGAAGAAAGTGGTACGATAGATGTCTATGCTATCCGCGTGGAAGAAGCAGCGCCGGAGAAGCGCAAAACCTTTGCTCCGAGTGAATTTTCACGCTTTCGCTCCTCGCCCAAAGAATACATTGTTGCGGTGTGCATCGCCAGCGCTGTTGCGGGCTTAGCGTCGCTTTTGCCGCAGTTTGTGGGCTACCAAAGCGACGGCATGATTTTGCTTTCTACCACGACTCTTCTTGCACTCTATTTCGGTCGTGGACCTGTCTTGCTTGCGGGCTTCATTAGTGGTCTCTTGTGGAATTTTCTGTACATTCCGCCAAGGTTTTCATTTTCGATTGCCTCCACCGCCGATGGTATTATGTTCGGAATGTACTTCGTGATTTCGGTCATTACCGCCGTACTGACGAATCGCGCCAAAACGCAGGAACGAGCCGTGCGATACCGGGAGGAGCGCACTTCAGCACTTTATCATCTGGCAAAAGACCTTGCTGCTGCCGGAACAAAAGATGAGGTACTGCGTAAAGCGGTCGTCCACATCGGGAGAACGTTCCGGGCGGAAGTGGCTTTTTTTGTGCAGCATGACGGCGACCTTTTGGACAATGCTCTTCACGAATCAAGCACAGCGCGGCTGGACGAGGATATTCAAGACAAGGAGTACACCAATGCTGCGTGGGTCTTTGGGAACCAAAAGCCCGCAGGGCGCTTTACTTCGACGCTTCCGAATTCAGAATTTTACTACACACCACTTTCATCGCCCCGAGAGCAATTCGGCGTTATGGGAGTTCGTCTTCAGGCGGCAATATTTCCGCTTGACCAAAAGACATTGTTAGAAAACTTTGTAAGCCAGATTTCATCGGCGCTAGAGCGCGAAATACTGAACGAGGAGGCTCAAAAAACACAATTAAGCGAAGAGGCAGAGCGCTTGCACACGACGGTTCTGAATTCTATTTCCTACGACATCCGCAAGCCACTTGCTGAGATTAGTCTCGCTGCTTCCAGTCTCGCAGACGAAGACCTTGCTGACGACAAGGAATCACGCGCTAAACTAGCGGAAAGCCTTCGGAAAGCCTCTTCCAGACTGAATCATCTCGTCGAAAATCTGGTGGATATTACCCGTGTGGATGGAGACGACATCAATCTCCACACAGAATGGTGCGAGGTGAGTGATCTTGTAGGGGTCGTCATGGCGCGGCTGAGACGGGAGTTGTCGGATCACATTGTCAACGTTGAAATTCCGATAGATTTTCCGCGCGTCGAAATGGATTTTGTTCTGATGGAACAAGCGCTCGTGAATATCTTGCAAAATGCTGCCGAGCACGCGTCTCAAGAAACGCCCATTAAAATTGTCGTCTCGAAGCAGCCCTATATCGGTAAGAAAAAAGACATAAAAGCAGAGATGCGCCTTGTGATTGCTGATGGCGGACCCGGATTACCCAGCGATGCTTTGGGGCAGATTTTTGACAAATTCTATCGTACACCCGGCACAGAAACAGAAGGTACAAGTTTTGGCTTGGCGGTAACAAAAGGTATTATTGACGCTCACGAAGGCTCTATCGTGGCTGAAAACCGCAAACAAGGCGGTTTGAAATTTGTTATCACTCTGCCCATGCGGGATATGCCGCTAGAAAGTGCGGAGGCATAATGACTCTACCAAAGGTGTGTGTATCAATGCGAATGATTTGTGTTGTTATTGCAGTTCTACTACCATTGTCCTCTGCCAAAGCTCAGCGCGTCAAACCTACGCAAATGCAAGAGGCTGAAATGTACTGGCAACGAGCTATTGCTAACATACGGACTGCGATTGAACAGCAATCCGGCGGTATGGGTAGTAACTACCGTGCGGCGAGAGAAGATTTTTCTATGGTCATTGCTCTTGTGCCGCGGTATGCTGATGCATATTTTATGCGCTCCATGGTTGCATTTGGTATGGAAGACTACCATGCGGCATTTGAAGATATGAGTGTTGCTTTGCGCTTGCGTAAGAGCATCGTTCAAAATCCTCCGCCAAGTATTCTGAGAACTCCCCTAGAAAATGATTCGTTTAATGGGATGTTTGCCCTTGCAGCGGGGCAGTATGTGCGAGCCGACAGTTTATTCGCTCGCTCACTCTATAAAAATCAGCTCCGTCAAAATGGAGCGTTGTATGTGTATCGCGCTTTGGCGCAAATCGGTGTGGGGCGGCGTGATGCGGGGTGTGAAGATTGCCGTAAAGCACAGATATTGAGCGATACGAAGGCAAAAGAAGTTTTCGACCGTTACTGCGCAAATAATGCAGTTGTACCGGATATTACGTTTCCACAGAACTTTCAGTTTTTTGCACGTGATGAACATGATTCTGCATCGGTACTGCTTTCTGGGACTGTCAATCGCAAAGAGATTGATTCCGTATATGCGATATTACTGCGAAAAGGAGTTGCGGTACAACGAGTTTCTATGCCGCTTGTGTACGCACCGAGCAGCATTTCGGTGCAGACTTCACCAAAAAATTCGTCTCGGTCAAAGAAAGTATTGTCAACCTCTCCAGCCCGTTTTGCCCTAACACTTCGTCTAAAAGCAGAGTGCGTCGAGTATGGTTTAACGCTTGGTGTGCGCTTCAGAAACGGCGCAGATAGTATTGTGGCGCAGCGAGATAGCTTGGTTGCTGGTGATGTATTTTTACTTGCAGGGCAGTCCAATATAGTTCTGGGCAATGTCCCTTCTTCGCCCAAAGAAGAGTTTTTACGAACATACAACAATGACAATAACAATGCGTGGTGGCAGCCAATGACAGCCAGCAACAACCTTCCCGGAACGTTGGGGCATATTGGTGGATTGGGCGGCGAATTGGTGCGGCAAATTGCGGAAGCGCATAGTATTCCAATATGCGTTATTCATGGGGCAGTGAACGGTGCAAGCATTGAGGCGCACCTGCCAATGCGCCGATTTCCGCCGCAAGGAATCTATGATTACACGCTCAATTTGGCTCGTCAGTCCGGCTTGGCAAAACATATTCGCGGTGTTGTGTGGTATCAAGGTGAATCAAATGCAGGCTTAGGGTATGCCGGAAAATTTGCTGCGCTTTATCGCGCGTGGAAGCTGGATTACCCTGCAGTACAACGTCTCTATGTCGTGCAGATACGTCCAAACTCTTGTAATGACCTTGACCAAAGTGATATTCGTGAAGAGCAGCGCCGTCTGCCGGAGTTTCTGCCGAATGTAGAGGTGTTCGCTGCAAACGCAGTGCAGGGCTATGATGGTTGTCATTTTTCTCAGCAAGGCTACGAGCAGCTTGCCGGGCAACTCTTTCGCCTCGCGGAACGAGATTTTTACGGTGGAACTGATACGGTCGATATTAGCTCACCAAGCCTGCGCCAAGCATCCTTTGTGGATTCTGCGCGGCGAACTGTGCTTTTAGAGTTTGCGCCTTCCGCCAGCCATATCACGAGTTCTGCCGACTCCCTGATTGTCAAAGGCGTATCGTATTTTCTGAAGGATGCTTTTCAGATTGATGGACGCTTGCAAGAAGGAAATAAGTCTGTTCTGGATGCTCATGGCTGGGTTGAGAGCGTAGAAGCGCAGGGAAGTAATCTTGTGCGCGTCCGCTTGCGCGAAGGTATTCGTGCTGAACGTATTTCGTATATTCCAAACAAATTTTATCCCGCCACTGCGGTGGTTTATGACGGACCATGGCTCGTTACCAAGCGCGGCGTGGGGGTGTTGTCATTCTTCAGAGCCAGCATCAAAGAGCCGTAATAGTGGTTTGTACCATTCATTTTTTTTACAGTGAGAAAGGAAGACTATGATTAAACGGACACGTGTTCAAGAATGGAGTAAAGGCGTACTGCTGATGGGGCGCTTTGAATGGTTCGGCACGGGCTGCTGGCTGCTCACGCATAATGGAGTGGGTGCAATTCTCGAACTGCCGCCCTACAGCCCCGACCATCAGGAATCGCCCGCTACAAAGGCATACAACGTCTGCAAAAAGCGGAAAATAGACGTAAAGTATATTCTTTGCACTCACACGCACATAGACCACTACAACGCCAAAACTGCCCGCGAAATGCAAGGTGCGTTCCCCAGGGCAGAAGTTCACTTGCAGCGCGGGTTCGAGGGCATTGCGGGAATGCTCAATAATGTATATTTTTTCGACCACGACTCCAAACTGGATATTGGCGGTGAACCGCTCTATCTCGTTCATGCGCCAAAGCATAGCTGGACAGACACGAACGTCATTTTTAAGGGTACCGCGATTATGGGCGATTGGGAATTGAATACGCTTCGCTCCGCCCATGACGATAAGCCTCGCTATGCAGTGCCGAAGGATGCAAAAATAGCGGCGATTGATAAAATGTCTCGCTTCGAGCACGACCACAAATATCACATTCACAAAGTCTTTTCCGTCCATGCCAACGACCGACGTGAGAATATTGATTTTACCGCGCTCATGCACGATACGAAGGTGGATAGGGCGTCGTTTTAATCGGTAATAAACATCTAAAGCTTTTTCGACTTGTCGCCGCAATTATGCTTCTTATGAGCATAGTATTTGCCAACAAGATTGAGCACGGTTTTCGTGACGGCTTCAAAGCAGGGTATGAATTTGGTCGTTAAAAGCTAAAACCATTGAACCAAAAACCTTGAAAATCCTATGGAAAAATTCTCTTCTTTTGTACTTGGCGTGGGAATAGCTATGCTGATTTTTGCTCTCGCCGAACGCGGAAAGACTGCACGTTCTCGTTGGAAGTGGATTGCCGCTCTTGTGCTTTTGTTTCTATCTTTGGCTACAAGTGACTATGGCAGAGGGTTTTGGGACGGATTTACACAATAAAATAGATGGATTTGCAAAAATAAACAGAGTAGAAATGTGTAGAGTAAAACTATGACCAAGACCATTACCATTCTCGGCTGCGGCATCTCCGGGCTTTCGTGCGGGGTGAAATTACAAGAAGCTGGCTTTACCGACGTTCGCATAATCTCGCGGACGCTGCCGCCCAACACCACATCCGACGTGGCGGGTGGACTGTGGTTCCCGTACAAAGCGGAACCTATTCATCGTATTTTGGGTTGGTCGCGCTCGACCTTTCAAGAGATGATGCGTCTTCGGCAAGTACCGGAAGCGGGCATCACCATGACGCGCTTTTTTCAACTGCTGCCAAGGCTCACGAGCGGCGATGCGTGGTGGTCTGAGGCGGTGGATGTCTATCGCCCGCTAACGGAAGATGAAATTGTGGCAGAGTTTCCCACGCTCGCCAAAGGGCAGTTCCCGTCGGGGTTCTACGCCGAGGTGCCGATTGCAGAACCGCACAAACATCTACCGTTCCTGATGCAGCGTTTTCAAGAGCTGGGCGGAAAGATTGAAATTGGGGATGTAAAAAGTCTTTCGGAAATATCCGGCAAAAGTCGTATTATCGTGAACTGCACAGGTCTTGAAGCAAAGCACCTTGTCGGCGACGAAAGTTTGTTTCCCATTCGCGGGCAAATTATTGTCGTCAAAAATCCGGGTACTAACCGTTCCGTTACCATCGAAGCAGACGACCACCACAGCGAACACGCCACCTACACGATTGCACGTTCTGAAGATGTGATTTTAGGCGGTGTGGCAATGACAGGTAACTGGGAAACAAGTATCGACGAGGCTACTGTGAATGGCATTATTGCACGATGCTCCTCTATCGAACCCTCTCTCGCAAAGCCTCATATTCTTCAACACAAAGCCGGGTTGCGTCCCGGGCGAACAGAAATTCGCCTCGAAAGCCAGCAATTATCCGATAGCTGCACCGTCATACATAACTACGGACATGGTGGCTCCGGTTACACCGTTAATTGGGGTTGCGCCGCCGAAGTTGTTGCGCTTGCGCGGGCAGCTTCCCAGTCCTGATACATTTTCTCCTTCTTTTTTTCGCCCGACCAATGATGAACCACTCACTACCGCGTCTTTTTGTCTTGATAGTGGCTACGGGAGTAGCGCTGAGCGCTTGCTCCACCGTGCGTCAGACGACCAGTTCTTCGTCCGAAAGCACAAGAACTATTTCTGCTGAAACATCGGCAAAAGCACGTACCATCCTGAAAGAAGCCGGTTTGCGAATGTCCGGCGATTCTACGCGGGCGTACTCGTACGACCCGCCCGGTTCGCTCAACACAAACGACAAACCCGTCGAGTTTCAGAAAAAACGTACGTTTGCTTTTGCGGGCGCAGATGTCTATTTCAGCAACGAGTTCGACGGTGCACGATTGAACGATATGAAGATGGTCAACGATTCGACGTTTATCGCGGTGCTTGCGCCTGAGAATGCACCCGTGAACTATTCGGCGTGGTATGGTTTTAAGGCGTGGACAAATGCTTCTTCCGCCAAAACTATTCGCTTGACGCTTACCTACCGCGAGGCACGCCATCGCTACATTCCTAAGCTCTCCCGTAAGCCAAGCGCTGATTGGCATTCGTGGTCGCCGATTGATCCCGCTTCCTACAAGGTGCATTACGACAGCGCCGGACGCGAGACAACATCCGCCACATTGCATCTAACCCTCAGCCCCGATACACTTTGGGTTTCGGGGCATGAACTTTTTACATCATCTGATTTTGAGGCGTGGAGCGCGAATCTAGCAAAATTGCCGTTTGTGAAAAAAAGTACGCTTGGTAAATCTTCGCAGGGCAAACCGCTTATTCGTTTGGATATTGTCGAAGCCGCTCCGGGTGCGCCTTGTGTGGTGATTGTCAGTCGCCAGCATCCGCCGGAGCACACCGGAACGCTTGCGCTTCTGCCCTTTGTGGAAACGCTTGCAGGCGATACGCCGCTTGCGAAGGAGTTTCGGCAGAAGTTTCGTGTCTTTGTTGCGCCCTGCATGAATCCTGACGGCGTTGACGGTGGGCACTGGCGGCATAACGCGCACGGAGTTGACCTGAACCGTGATTGGCTTAATTTTAACCAGCCCGAACCGCGAGCTGTGCGTGATGCGTTGCTCAAAATGCGCGATTCACTCCAAACCCGCTTCGTTTTTGGGGTAGATTTTCACACCACGCAGCACGATATTTTTTACACCCTCAGCAATCCGCCCATGAACACTGCCGCCGACAGTGCGGAGTATGCGCGTAACCCCGCGTATAAGCAATACAACGCCGCAGCAGCGGAGCGCAGTAAATTTGTCGAAACGTGGCTTGAGCGTACCCAAGCGCTTTTTCCTGCGTATCAGGTAACGATTTCTGATTCTCCCAGAACGCCGAATGGCGCTACATCGGGGCGATGGTTCGACCGTGAACTGCTTGCGCCGTCGCTCACCTATGAAGTCGGCGACGAGACCGACCGCGAACTCATCCGGCAAATTGGTGTCGGTAGTGCGAAGGTCTTGATGGAAATGCTTTTGAAGAAATAAGATTCTCACCAACCATTTTTTTTACCAAACGAGGTGTGTTCAATGAAACCATTCTTACCAATTCCGCCCAAGCGCATCATCACTCAGCTTGTGTGGATTTTTATGGTCTGCTTGCTGCCACTGAGCGCTTTGACGCTGCGAGCGCAAACGCGGGCATACAAAATTTCCGGCTCGGTCAAAGACGCAAAAGGCGCAATGCGCGGCGTTGTGGTACGGATTGACAAAACCAGTTTTGGTGGCGTTTCCGACCCGCAAGGGAACTATACCGTCAGTGCTAATCTTGCTCCGGGCAAGTACAATGTTATCGTTTCGGCAATCAATTACAAGCAATTCCGCCGCCAAATCACTCTCGGCGATGACACTGCCATTTCACTGGATGTGAAGCTGGACGAGGACATTACTCGTATGGATGAAGTCGTCGTAACGGGTACGTCCGCCGCTTCAAGCCGCAAGACGCTTGGTAACTCCATTGGTGCGGTAAACGCGAAAGACGTGCAGAATACGGGCGCAAATGCGATTGACGCAGCACTGGCGGGTAAAGTTGCCGGTGTGCAGATTCAGCAAAACTCGGGTAATCCCGCAGGCGGCGTTTCGGTGCGCCTTCGCGGTACGAACACGTTTTCCGGCAGCGCCGATCCGCTCTACATCATTGACGGGGTAATTGTCAACAACGATTCCCGCGAGTTGGTGGATTTGGGTGGTTATGCCCAAAATCGTCTGGTGGACATCAACCCCAACGACATTGAGCGTATCGAAGTGCTGAAAGGCGCTGCCGCTGCTGCTATCTATGGCGCACGGGCAAATAACGGCGTTGTGCAAATTTTCACCAAACGCGGTACAACTGGCGCTCCGACCATCACGTTCTCAACTCGCGTCAATACGGACGACTTGCGGCAAAAAATGCCTGTGAACCTTGAGCCTCTGCGCTTGATAGGCGGTGTGGTGGTTGATAAAAACCCCGACGGCTCCGCCATTAAACGCTATGACTTGCAAGATTATATCTTCCGTCGTGCGTGGGGTATTGACAACTATCTTTCGGCGCAAGGTGGTTCCGGTGGTACAAAGTATTTTCTCTCGGTCAACCAAACGGGAAATCAAGGTATTGTCGGCGGCTCAAGTTTTAATCGTGCCGGCGCTCGTGCTAGAGTAGAGCAGGTCTTGAGTGATAATCTCACCGCTTCGGTGGGCTTGAATTATGTGAATTCCAGCAGCAAAGAAATCCCAAACGGCGGCTTGAATAATGCCTACGGTTCGTTAACAGGATTTATCTTTGCTCAAAACTACATTGACCCGCGCCCTGTGGACGGCGTGTATCCTCAACTCAGCCCACCGGCGATTGTTACCCGTACCAATCCCATTGAGGCGATTGACCGCTTTGACTTTAGCAACAATACAAGCCGTTTGACGGGGGATTTTCAGTTGAACTATATTCCCGTCACAGGGCTGAGTGTGAATTACGTGTTTGGCTTCGATACGTACTCCCAAATCGGCAGTGCCTTTATTCCGCGGGGCACGACAACACCCGGCTTGGCAGGCGGTTTCTCCCGTCGCAGCACGTACAACGTTGCGGCTATTAATAACGACCTCAACATCACCTACCGAGGCGACCTCAGCGATGATATTAAATCAATCACCCAACTTGGTGGTACGCTTCAGTACGAGCGCCGCGAACAGCTTACCGCTCAGTCCGAGCAACTTGCTCCTGTGGCTGTTGTTGCCTCAAGCGGTGCTGTGGGGCAGGCATTGGGCGATAGCCGCGAAGAGTTTGCCATCTACGGTGCATTTGTGCAGCAAAGTTTTGAAATCAACAACACATTTTTTGTGACGGGTGCACTCCGCATGGATGCTTCGTCGGTATTCGGTGCGGCGAATCGTTTTCAATTTTTCCCCAAAGTGAGCGGTTCGGCGTTGATATCGGAGTTCTGGAAAGAGAGTGAGTTGGCGAAAATCCTGCCGACTGCAAAACTCCGTGCTGCCTGGGGGCAATCGGGTGGGCTTACCGCAATCGGCGCTTACACACGTTTCACGAACTATAATCCTGCTGCTTTTACGGGTTTATCGGGCTTGTTGCCTTCAACGGTGCTTGGCTCGGTGGATGTAAAGCCTGAGCGTCAAACGGAATTAGAAATCGGAACAGACTTTGCACTCTTGGAAAACCGCGTCGGTGTTGAATTTAGCTATTACAACAAAGTAACAGCCGATCTTCTTTTGAATCGTACTCTTGCACCGACGACGGGCTTTTCCAATCTTCTGGCAAACGTAGGAACGCTTACAAGTAATGGTATTGAACTTCTCGTGCGCGTTGTTCCGGTGCAGACCGACGATTTCAAGTGGACACTTACGGGTATTTACAACCAAAACCGTAGCGTCATCAATGGAATAGAAGGCGGCTTTTTGCAAATTACCGACGGCTTTGGTCAGGTGGCTGTGGTGAACGGGCAGCAGCTTGGCGTGTTCCGTACATTCTATGGTGCGCGTAATCCGGACGGTTCGTATTTGCTTACTCCGGCAGGTTTACCTCAACGTGAGCGCGGTACGGTGGACAGAAACGGCATCGGTACGCCGCAGCGTGATGCAAACGGGCAGCCGACGGGCGTACAGTTGCAAAAAGTTGTTGGCGATCCAAACCCTGATTTTACCTTGTCCTTCATCAATGAATTTGTGCTCGGTAAGCTCTCGCTTCGTGTGCAGGTGGACGGAATGTACGGGCAAGATGTCTTCAATTTCACGCGCCGCGTGGGTGTTAGCTCCAACTACGGCGGTTTGCCGGAGTACGGCGTAGAGCTGCGCGATAACTTCCCAACGCGCCGCCAAGGTGGTCTGCCGCTTGGGTGGAATCAAGCAAAATTCGGACTCTTGGGCGACTGGGTAGAAGACGCATCTTTTACCCGCTTACGCGAAGTTGCGCTTTCCTACGAAATCAATCCTGAGAATTTTATTAGTATTCGTGCGGCACGCCTCACGCTCACGGGGCGTAACTTGCTTGTTCTGACGCAATACTCAGGCTGGGATCCGGAAGTGAATGCGGGCGGTCAGCGCACTGCTGTTCGCGGTTTTGACTTTGTGGAGGTGCCACTTCCGCGCAGTTTCTCGCTTGGTCTTACGCTTACGTTTTAATCCACCGAACAAAAAACTATTATCTTCATAACCATGAAAACACGATTTTTTCACGTCCTTGCGGCGCTATTCCTTGCTTTTGGAATAAGCAGTTGCTCTTTGGACTACGTGAATCCGAATGCGGCAGCTGAAAACCAAGTGCTGACCACGCGCGAAGGCTTATTTACGCTGGCAGTCGGTATGCAGCAATTTTACGCTACCTCAAGCGTAGAAGCATACATCACGCGCACAGGTGTAACGACGCGCGAACTTGGCGTAACAACGACCTTCCAGAATCCGCTTGATTTGGAGCTTGGCGGGGCAGAGTTACCGACAGAAAGTGGCGATGTGCTCGCTATTTGGCAGCGTTCCTACCGCGTCATCGGTATGGCGGACAACATTCTTGCCAATGCTCCCAATACGTCAATTCTCATGCCTGCCGGCTCGCGGTCGGGTTTGATAGCACTTGCTTCGCTTTATAAAGCGATGAGTCTGGGGCATTTGGCAATGTATTTCGAGCAAGCACCGCTTAGGGTCGGCACTCCTTCGGCGGGTGCTACCTATCGCCCTCGTGCAGAAGTCTTGACCGAAGTAATTCGCCTTCTGGACAATGCCGCGCAGCAAATTGCTACCAACGCTCCCGATCCAAACTTCACCACGACCGTTATTGCGGGTGGGTTTAATCTGAGCAATACCATTCAAGCAATGCGGGCGCGTTTCTTGCTGATGGCAGGACGCAATGCGGACGCTATCGTGGCAGCAAATGCCGTCAATACAGCAGCTGCTGGGCTTTCGGTTTTTCGCTACGACGCACAGTTGAACCGTAATCCGATTTTTTTGAGTATTATTCAAGGTAACAATTACGCGCCGCGAGACCTCTTTGGAACGCCTGTCTTCACCGATACATCCGACGCGCGTTTGCGATTCTTCATGCGGGCGAATACACGCCGTGGTACGCCACCAGCTGCTTTCAATGTAGATGACCTTGCTGCAACATTCTTTGCTAGTGCGGACGCTGCTACGCCTGTCTTCCGTATGGGCGAAATGGCACTCATTCGCGCAGAAGCACAAGCACGCCAGAATAATCTCACGGCAGCCGTTACGGAAATCAACGCTATTCGCACCAAACGTGCCACTGCCGACCCGCACGGCATCGGTGCAAACTTGCCCGCGTATTCCGGTGCAATGACGCAAGATGCTATATTGACCGAGATTTACGCCCAACGTTGTGTAGAACTGTTTCTGACCGGAATGCGTATGGAAGACCAGCGACGCTTCGGTCGTCCTGCACCGCCAAGCCCGTCGTCGTTCCAATCCGAGCGGAATCGGAATTTTTATCCCTATCCGTCGTTAGAGCGTGATAACAATCCGGCAAATACTCCCGCGAATCCGCCGATTTAAGCGTTTTTTAGTATTAATGTTTGAAGACCATCGTACGAGGATATTGTGCGGTGGTCTTTTTTTGTCATAAAATTTGTCATAAAAGTACGTTTTCCCTGAAATCTCTTTCACTAAAAGTGAATTTTTTACGATATTGAGGTTCGCACAACACAATTTTCCTCTTACCATTCGCGCTATAAAGAGACCATGAAAAAATTCGGTAAATCAATTCTCGTTGTGGACGACCACGAAATGAGCGTTAAACTCCTCCGCCAAATCCTCAGTGATGCAGGCTTTGACGTATTTTCTGCGCACTCCGGCGAGCAGGCGTTGAAGTTGGTGCAAGATTTCAAGCCGGACTTGATTTTGCTGGATATTATCTTGGAAGGATTGAACGGCTACAAAACCTGTCAAGTGCTTAAAATCATGGCCCCGCAGCTTCCGGTCATTTTCCTCAGCACTGTGCCCGACCGCGAAAAAGGGATGCAACTGGGAGCGGTGGATTATATCACGAAGCCCTTTCAAATGAAGGAAGTCGTTGAGTGTGTGAAGTATCACCTCGGCATTGGTGGCTTAGAAGGCGGCATTGACGACGATGAACTATGAGAAAGTATGAAGGATAGACTATGAAGGATAGACTATGAAGGATAGACTATGAAGGATGAAGGGAAGAGAGAGACACTCGTCGCTGCCGCATCAGCAGAAAGTTTGTACAAGTCCATCATTCTTGAGCATAGTGCAAAGCCTCACCATTTCTTTGCTCTTGAATCATACAATGCCTCGGCGACAAAAAGTAATATGCTTTGTGGCGATGAAGTAACTGTCTATTGCCGTTTCCGAGGGGAAATGCTGGAAGAAGTCTCGTTCACAGGAACGGGGTGCGCAATTATGAAAGCCTCGGCTTCGCTGATGACTGAAGCCGTGCGGGAACAAACCCGTGAAGGTGTGCTCAGAATGGTTTCGCAAATGACAGATTTTGTGAATGGCGACGACGGCGCTCTTGCTGCAAATTCATCTCTTCGTTCTTTGGCGGGAGTTCGCGGATTTACTTCCCGCATCAAATGTGCTTTACTACCATTTCAAGCCCTCCATAGCGCCCTTGCTGAAGACCCGCGCTCGTAATTCCTCATTCGTAATTTGTAATTCATAATTTCCCCCGCAATGCTTTCGCACCTTACCGCCGAAAACACGCCTCAAATGGTGAATGTTACTGAGAAGCAAGCCACAAAGCGCATTGCACGCGCTCGTGCTGTCGTCGCGGTCGGCGAGAAGATTCTACGACTCTTAGACGAAACAGGCGGTAAAGAGCTTCATACTGCGAAGGGTGCGGTCTTTCAAACAGCCGTTATAGCGGGCATCATGGCAGCCAAAAAGACAGGTGATCTCATTCCGCTCTGCCATCCGCTTCCTTTGGGGCATTGCCAAATTGAGATTACTGTCAGCGAAGCACGAGAAATCGTGATTGACTGCACAGCAAGTATCATTGCGAAAACCGGTATTGAAATGGAAGCATTAACAGGTGCAAGCGTGGCAGCGCTGACGGTGTACGATATGTGCAAGGCGCTTTCGCACGACATCGTGATTCGGGAAGTGAAATTGATGGAAAAACGCGGCGGGAAGAGTGATTTTGTGAGAGAGTAAAATTATGCAAAAATTTCCTCAGCCGTTATCGTGAAATCCAGTGCCGGACGGGCAGAGCAGACATCTTCATCGCTGCAAATCTGCACATCTTTCAGCGAGGTATAAACCATCACGCGGCGAGATTCCGGTAGAATATGCCACACGCAGAGCACACCCGAAGCAAAGTATTCCGCAAGTTTTTCATCTACCTTGCCGACACGGTCATTTTTGGAGATGAGTTCAATCGTAAAAGGCGGAACGGGCTGCTCTCCACGTGCGGAGGCTTGAATCTGTTCGTAAGTGAAATAGGCAATATCGGGTCTGCGAACTTGACCGCTTGGCAAAAGGCAGTCGGTTTCAGGGAGAAGTGCATGGCGCTGTTTGCGAAAAGGGGTCTGTTCAAATGCGAACAGGATGTTGTCAGCTATATTGCGTTCTGTATTTCTCATAGAAACCTCGTTAATTTCGATAATTCCATTATTCCATTCGTATTTCCAACCGTCCGGTTCGCGCTCCCAGTCCAGAAAATCACGCAGCGACATCTTCAATCCGTCATATTTGGGGCGTGAGAGATGCACCACATCCTTGCGAATACGCGCCGTACCCTTGAGTAACGGAATAGCACGAGGTGTTCGTTTTGCTGTAATAGTAGCCATGATTGGATAAAAGAAGAAGAACGAAATAGTTGAGTCCAGAACGTGTACAAAGTTCAATAACAAATTGCGTTTTTTTTTCGCAAAAATCAACAGATTCGCCGTCTCAGAACGAAAAACATTGTGGAAAATCTCGCAGGTTTTCCTAAGTTGTGATACTTGCTTGTACAAAAGCAAAAATTGACTGAAACACCCCGCAAAACCTAGCAAAAACGATTTTATCTTTCTTACTTTATCACACAAAGGTTTGTTATTATGCTTACCATGAATTCCGCTTTTGTGGAAGACTTATTTTTCGAGTATTTGCGCTCTCCGGACGCGGTTGCACCTGATTGGCGTGAGTATTTTGATGCCAATCGTGCCGAAATTGCTACTGAATTGGGCGTACCGGCAAATGCGCTTCCCGCAGCCGTGGCTCAGTATGCCACGCCCACACCGCCAAGCAGCGCAGCCGCAAGCTACACCAACGGCGCAAACGGTCATTCAAACGGCGCTGCTAATGGCGCGTCGTCGGCTCCTACCCCTACGCCTGTTCAAGCAATACCTGCACAAGCAGCTCCCGCAAGCGCTCCCGCTCCGGCGAAGGCTGAACCCAAGATCTTTCTTGGTCCGCTGGATTCTATTGTGCCGATAAGTGGCGTAGCGGAGCGCGTTGTAACGAACATGGAATCTAGTTTGAATGTGCCTGTCGCTACGACCGTGCGCACGATGCCGATTAAAGCACTGGAAGAAAATCGCAATGTGATTAACGGTATTCTCGCGCGCCGCCGCAAGAAGAAAATTAGCTTCACTCATATTCTCGCGTGGGCTATTGTGCGAGCACTGATGAAATATCCGGGCATGAACGATGCTTTTGCGCGCCAAGAAGGAAAGCCTGTGCGTGTGAAACGCGGCTCGGTGAACATGGGTTTGGCTGTGGATGCGGTGCGCAAGGACGGCTCTCGCGGTCTGGTTGTGCCAAGCGTGAAGAACGCACAAAACATGACGTTTGCGGAGTTCATTGCTGAATATGATAACCTGATTGCAAAGTCTCGCGTCAATAAACTTGATGTGAACGACCTTTCCGGCACAACGGCTTCGCTGACCAATCCGGGTATGCTCGGCACGAATGCTTCTATTCCGCGCCTTATGGAAGGCATGGGCTTGATTGTGGCGGCAGGCTCGATTGACTATCCCGCAGAAATGAAGGCGTTTGCGCCGCAAATGCTGGCGACGATGGCGGTCAGCAAAGTAATGACATTGACGAATACCTATGACCACCGCATTATTCAAGGCGCGGAGTCGGGTGAGTTCTTGAATTACATCGAAGAATTGCTGAAAGGTGAGGATAATTTCTACGACCAAATTTTTGCCAGCCTTCACATCCCTTTCGAGCCGTTCAAATGGACGGTTGACCTGAACAATAATCCTTTTTTCAACGGCGACACGGCAGAAGTGCTGGAGCAAGAAACAAAAGTTGTGCAGCTTATCAATGCCTATCGCGTGCGTGGGCATCTCTACGCAGACGTGAACCCGCTTGGTTTGCAGGGCTATTACTACCCCGAATTGGACATTAGCCATTATGGGCTGACCATTTGGGATTTGAGCCGTGAGTATGATACCGGCGGCTTGGGCGGCATCAAACGTGCTCCCCTCCGCGATATTCTCACGCTTTTGCGCGATACGTATTGCAGCAAAATCGGTGTGGAATTTATGCACATCCCCGAACTGGACAAAAAAGCGTGGGTTCGTGATAAATTCGAGGAAGTCTATAACCACGCCAAATACACCCGCGACGAAAAAATCCGCATTTTGGCAAAGCTCGTCGAAGCGGAATCCTTTGAGAAATACATCCACACGAAGTTTGTCGGCTCAAAGCGTTTTTCGGTCGAAGGCGGCGAAGTGTTCGTGCCTGCGATTGACAAAATCTTGGAATTTGCTGCCGACAGAGGCGTAACCGATGTGTATATGGGCATGGCGCACAGAGGGCGCTTAAATACGCTCATCAACATCATGGGTAAGTCAGCTGCGGCAATGTTCAAGAAATTCCAAAACGAGCTTGACCCGAATTATCAAGGCTCCGGCGACGTGAAGTATCACCTCGGCGCACAGGGCAAATACAAACATCCGCGAACCGGTGTGGAAGTGGATGTTGTTCTCGCGCCAAATCCAAGCCATTTGGAGGCAGTAAACCCTGTTGTGGAAGGCATGGCGCGTGGTCGGATTGATGAGATCAATGATAAAACATTCTCAAAAGTGCTGCCTATTCTTGTGCACGGCGACTCCGCAATGGCAGGCTTGGGAATAGTGCAAGAAACGCTGAACTTGGCTCGCTTGCGCGGGTACAAGACCGGCGGCACGATTCATATTATCATCAATAACCAAATCGGCTTTACGACGATGCCGGAGGACGCACGTTCCACGATATACTGCTCCGATATCGGTAAAATGCTGCAAGTACCCATCCTGCACGTGAACGGCGGCGACCCTGAGGCTGTACTGACAACAGCCGCATTTGCGATTGAGTACCGCCAAGAATTTGGCGAAGATGTGATTATTGACCTGATGTGCTACCGCAAATACGGACACAACGAAACCGACGAACCCGCATACACACAGCCTTTGCTCTATAAAAAAATCAAGATGCTTCCCGCTGCATCCGAACTCTACCGCGACCATCTTTTGGAGGAAAAACTAATTTCCCGCGAAGAGGCTGATGCCATCTATGCTGAGGTGCAAAAGCGCTGGGATGATGCTTTTACGGCAAGCAAAGAAGCTAAGCCAAAGGAATTGCCTCGTCCGCCGCAAGTAGATATGTTCACGCCGTCTGATACCCGCATCAGCGCTGATCTTGTGCGCGACCTCGGCGAAAAACTCAGTACCGTTCAGGGACATTTCACCGTTCACCCGAAACTGGCAGATTTGCTGAAGCGGCGTGGAGAGATGGTTTCGCAGGACAAAGGCTTGGATTGGGGTATGGGCGAAGCGCTCGCATTCGGCTCATTGCTTGTGGAAGGCTATCCTGTGCGGATAACGGGTGAGGACGCGGCGCGTGGCACGTTCAGCCACCGCCACGCAGTGCTGACGGACTTTATGACCGAAAGCGAACTTATCTTGCTCGACCGCGTGAAGCAAGGTCAGCACCCGTTCTACATCTACGATTCGGCGCTGTCGGAATTTGGTGTGATGGGCTTTGAGTACGGGTACAGCGTCCAGCGCCCGCAAGGACTGACGATTTGGGAAGGGCAATTCGGCGACTTTATGAACGGTGCGCAAACGATTATTGACCAGTTCCTCGTTTCCGGCGAAACCAAGTGGGCGCAGACTTCCAGCCTCGTGCTGCTGCTTCCGCACGGATACGAAGGGCAGGGACCGGAGCACTCCAGTGCTCGCTTGGAGCGGTTCTTGCAGATGTGCGCGGAAGATAATATGATTGTTGGCAATTTCACCACGCCTGCGCAGCTTTTCCATGCTCTTCGCCGTCAGGTCAAGCGCGAGTTCAAAAAGCCGCTTGTGCTGATGACACCCAAAAGTATGCTCCGCAGTCCGCTTGCCGTCTCGAAGATTGAGGAATTTACCAACGGTACGTTCCAAGAAGTAATTGACGATACTGCCGTGAAAGCAGAAAACGTACAGCGAGTGCTCTTCTGTTCGGGCAAAGTTTATTACGACCTCATTGCCAAGCGCACAAAACTTGGTGCTGAAGATGTAGCGATTGTGCGGATGGAGCAGTTGTATCCCTTCCACGAAGCCCGCGTTCGTCAGATTTTGCAAAAGTATGAACGCGCAAAAAATGTGGTCTGGGTGCAGGAAGAGCCGAAAAATATGGGCGCATGGTCGTTTGTAGCGCCACTTTTTGCCGAGCTTTTGCTCATCAGTCAAAACCTCCGTTATGCCGGACGCAAGGCAAGCGCCAGCCCCGCAACGGGATTTGCTACGGTGCATAATCTTGAGCAAGAAGCATTGCTGGATGCGGCATTTGGGCAGTTTTAAGCACAAATAGCCTGCACACATTTTGAATAAAAAGCCTGAATCTTGTTGTAAGGATTCGGGCTTTTTTGTAAAGAAGCACCGTAAGCAATAACCACAATATTTCCCCTAATAATGTCCTCACGGTAATGCCCTCACGGTTCTACAATTCCACAACCATCATCACCGGCGCTGCCTCAGGCATTGGCAGGGAACTAGCATTGCAAGCTGCCGCTAGGGGCGCGCGGGTGATTGCAACGGACATCAATCCAACGGCATTGCAAGAAACCGCCACGCTTGCTGCCACGCACGGTCTGTCTCTGGAAACGCACGTAGTGGATGTTTCTAAGCCTGATGAAATCGAAGCCTTTGCACAAAAAATTCTTCCCACAATGAATGGTGGACGGCTGATTTTGGTGAACAACGCTGGTGTCGCGCTCTTGGGTGGGCACTGGTGGGACATGACGCTTGAGGATACGGAGTGGCTCTTGAGCATAAACCAAATGGGCGTAATCCGCATGACGAGGGCGTTTCTGCCGTCTATGCTCGCACAAAATGACGGGCATATCGTGAACATTTCTAGCGTGTTCGGGCTTGCGGGGATGGCGCAGCATTTGGCGTATTGCACATCAAAGTTTGCCGTGCGCGGCTTCACTGAAGCGCTCAGAATGGAACTTCTGACCACCAATATCGAAACCACGTGTGTCCATCCGGGTGGCATCAAAACAAATGTGACGAATAACGCCCGCCGGAGCGGAGAGCTTTTCACCGAACAAATGGTGAGCGCGTCACACGAAGAATTTACGCGTAATGCTTTCACCACCGCCGCCAGTGCTGCTGGGCAAATCGTCCGCGCGGTAGAAAAGCGGAAGCGTCGCTTGCTGATTGGTGCTGATGCGTGGGGTTTTGATGCGCTCGCAAGGCTCTTTCCTGTGCGCTATACAAGCATCATTGCGTTTGTGATGAATCGTTTTTTTGAAAATCCCTACCAGCAACGAAAAAGACTACATCAATGACGGCAGACTACGAATTTGGCATTGTCGGAACTGGCTTTGGCGGTTTAATTGCTGCTTTGAAGCTGCAAGCGCTTGGCAAAAATTCCTTCGTGATGTTCGAGCGTGCGTCCGAAATCGGGGGCACATGGCGTGATAACGTCTATCCGGGCTGTGCCTGCGACGTGCAATCCAATCTCTATTCGATTGAGTCCCAGCCCAATCCCGCATGGTCGCACACATTCTCCACGCAGCCCGAAATCTGGCAGTACATGAAAAATGTCATTGCAAAGAATCACCTTGCGCCGCATATCCGGTTGAATACAACGGTTACAGCCGCACATTTCCTTGAGAAAGAGGCTGTTTGGCTTCTGCGAGACCATCACGGGCGCGAAACGCGAGTGCGAATGCTCCTTCTGGCAATGGGACTGCTCAATCGTCCGAATACGCCTCACTTCGCAGGCATGGAGCGTTTTCGAGGAGAGATTGTTCATTCGGCTGAATGGCGCACCGATATTGACCTTCGGGGAAAACGTGTAGCGGTGATTGGCACTGGTGCAAGTGCCATTCAGATTGTCCCGGCAGTGGCTCCGGTAGTCAAGCAATTAAGCGTCTTCCAGCGCACGCCTGCGTGGATTGTTCCCCGATTCGACAAGGCAGTATCCGCCTTTCGCAAGAATCTCTTTCGGCGCTTTCCGGCATTGCAGCGTTTTGTGCGGAAGCGCATTTTCTGGGCAAATGAACTCAGCGGCTATACGTTTGTCCACGACACAAGGCTGCGACTCATTCCTGAGCTTTTTGCCCAATGGCATCTGAAGAGGCACATCAAAGACCCCGCTTTGCGCCGTGCATTCACGCCCGCATATGAACTGGGTTGCAAGCGTGTTCTGGTGTCCGACGATTTTTACCCAACGTTCAATCTTCCGCACGTCCGCTTGGAGACCGCACCCATTCAGGAGTTCACCGAAAACGGTCTTCGATGCGAGGGCGGCACAGAGCAGATTTTTGATGTGATTGTTCTCGCAACCGGCTTCATCGCGGCGGATATTGATTGGGGAATCGAAATCACGGGTTTGCAAGGGCGAAATTTGATGGACGAATGGAAGCACAATGGCGCGGAAGCGTATTTGGGCACGACTGTCTCAGGATTCCCGAACCTCGCGCTGGTGCTGGGACCGAACACCGGCGGCGGTCATAATTCGGTGCTGGACACAATGGAATCGCAAATGGGCTATGTGGCGGAGTACATTCGCTTACTCGAAACCCAAGTGCCAACGGCGTTTCTCGACCTTCGTGCCGACGTACAGAGCGCATACAATCAGCGTTTGCAGACGATGTTTCATGGCACGGTGTGGTCGTCGGGCTGCAAAAGCTGGTATCACAACGCACAAGGGAAAAATACGACCATTTACCCGCAGCTCAATAAGCATTTTCGTAACGCTGTTCGTGTGTTGCATCCGGCGGATTATACGATAAGGGTTTTATCTTCAACAACGTGAAAGTGTACGATGGATTCTTACAAAGTATTATCAGTTATAGAAATTCAGCACTGCATCGCCAAGTGCTTTGTAATCAGCATTTTGAGTGAGGTGAAAAAAATACCAAAATGCAAACATTGTGTCCTTCCACGCAATGACTTTTTCTTCACCCAAAAACTTTTCGCCACCGGCATAAACACGAGCATTTCCTTGTGTAGAAATTTCGCCTCCTGCCGACACACGTGAACGCTGCCAACTCATACCGCAAGAGAGAACCGACCAAAGTTGAGAGCGGAGGCTGCTTTGGGCGGGCAGCACCAAAAACAAATTCATCCCCACCGACAACCCCACTCCTTGATAACTGGAATCGTAGCCGGTACCTTCTTTGAAGTAACCCGCTTCTTGTTGTAATGCCATCGCACTCCGAGTAAACGTCTCAGCAAGAGCCTGTGCTTGTGCATTGCTCAGATACGCTCCCAACGTTTGGAGGGCAAGTGCGTCGAAAAAAAGTCTATTGGGAGCTTCGGCGTCGCCGCGTTGGAGTAACTCGCTCTTGCTCATCAAATACCGCAGGGCAGCATCAAATTGTGGCTTCAATCGTTCGATGCGCTCACGGTAGGGGCGGGCTTCAGCGGATGTGAGAAACCATGACGATTCTTGCATTGAGGCAAGCCCAATCCCCACCGACGAGAGGAAAAATGCGGTTCCGCTTGCTAAGTCTGTTTCGCTGGCAGGTGGCATATTTGCAAGGGAAGCAGGAACGATAATCTGAAAACCACCGTCAGGCGTTTGATAGGAGAAAGAGTATTCCATCGTTTTAACTGCTTTTTCCAGTTCCAGAGTGTTTTGCGCAAGTATGGCGTATAAGGTGAGCGTAGAAATACTCATCTGAAAGCGCACGTTGAAATATGCAGGGATATTACGCGAAAGTGCGCCCGACGAGTTCGGTTGATTTGCCAGTGCCAAGCGGCGTATATTCTCAAGACCAATCGCTTGATGGATGGCGTTCAGACCAAGCGTAACCTTTTGTGGTTCGGTCGTGCATTTGGTCATCTGGGGTGGTTGTTGCTGGGGGCAGGCTGTCAGTGCAAAAGTGCCAATACAAAAGCAGAGAAGTAAGCTGAAGCGCAGCCAATGCGCAGGAAAGCGACTGCTGTAATGCGCGAACCGATGTGTGCCTTGAGAAGTCATAGCAAATGAACGTTGGTGGAAAAAGTGGTGAGCACATTTGACAAAGATAGCAAGTGGAATATTCATTTGCCAGTGTTTTTGGTGTTGCGGCGTTCAATCGTTAGGCAAGGTTCAATCTGGGGTGAAAGCTCTTTGAAAACATCGAAAATTCATATTGCCGTTCCAATAGCATTTCAACGATGCGTTTTTTGAAGGCGAATAGCTGTTTATCGGTAATTCGTCCGGTGGAACGTATATCTCGTTGCTGCGGTATTTCATGCCGCAAAGCTACATAAATTTGGTGCAAATGTAGAAGATTGCAGTGTTACCGATGCTTGCGCCAATGAAAACCGCGACAAATATGCTCTCCCCAAAATGGTGCGTGTATTTGTAGCTCCAGTTTGTAACCAATGCGGCGCTCTACATATCTTTTGCATACACGTTCCTGTGTACACAATGGTTTTACCATAGCGATTACCATTTTTTCACTGATTCATTTTTTAGGGTAGTTATGAATACGTTCAAGCTCATTGCCGCATCAATGCTATCGTTTGTGCTGTTTTTTTTACAGTGTGCATTGATTCCTGCTTCAGCACAAAGTCAAAAAGTTCCTGCCGAGATGTATTATTCGTCCGACGGTACAACTCTCTATTCCGGTGGAAAAGCGCCAACTGGCTTATACGAGCGGGCGACAATCCGCAAGGTGTATCTCAATTTTACGCAGCCGAATTATTGGTCGCTTTTGACAGCGAACTACGCCACTGAAGGAAACATTCATGCAAATATGACGGCTGAAGGAGCATCTTACCCCGGCGTAGGTGTTCGCTTTCGCGGCAATACATCCTATACCGGGACAGGAACATCACAAAAAAAATCTTTTGCCATCGAGACCGATTTTGTCAATGCTGACCAGACGTTTATGGGCTATAAAAATCTCAAATTCAATAACGCCCACCAGGACCCGACTTTTATGCGTGAGGTCTTGTACAATCGCATGGCAAGCCGCCACACACCCATTGCCAAAGCGAATTATGTGCGGTTGTACATCAATAACGAAGACTGGGGCATTTATAGTAATGTCCAAGCCGTTGACAAAACGTTTCTCAAAGAATGGTTCATGAGCAACGACGGCGCACGTTTCCGTGCAACGGTGGAGTCGCTAACCAATACCGTTCGACCACCCACAGGCGGCACTCCGGGCACAACGCCCATGCCGGGCGGTTGGGGCGACGGCACGGCTGGAATGAATTATCTCGGCACTGATTCGGCAGTCTATCAGCGTTATTACGACCTCAAGTCCAGCGATATTACGGGTTCGTGGCAAAAGCTGATAACTGCTTGTCAGGCTCTCAGCACCGCCACCGCCGCGACGATGAGCACTCTGAAAACGACGATTGACGTTGACAAAGCATTATGGTTTTTGGCGGTGGAAAATATCTTTACCGACGACGACAGCTACGTGATGAAGGGCAAAATGGACTATTACGTTTATTACGAACCGGAAACCGGGCGTACCATGCCGATTGAGTACGACGGCAATTCTTCGTTCCAATCTGCCGCTGCCACAAGCACCGCTTGGACTCCCTTCAAAAATGCCACCAACACGAATTACCCGTTATTGCAAAAACTTCTCAGTATTCCCGAATATCGCCAGCGTTATTTGGCGCATTATCGGACAATTTTGCAAGAAACCTTCACCGAAGCCAATGCCAACGCCATTATTGACGAACTGAATACGCTCATTGCGCCAGAAGTGGCATCGGATACGAAAAAACTCTATCCCACAGCCCAATATACAAGCGGTGTTCCGGCATTGAAAACGTTCGTTGCATCACGCAGGGCATTTTTACTCTCGAACGCAGAAGTGGCGCAAACCGCACCGACGATTGCCTCTGCGCCGTATTCCAACAGCGCCGGAAAAGAATATACCGCTCCAACGCCCAACGAAGCCGTAACGGTGCGAGCAAAGGTGAGTTCCGCAAGCGGCATTAACAAAGTAAATTTGTACTATGCCTCGGGCGTTGTGGGTAATTTTTCGGTAACAACGATGTTCGACGACGGCGCACACAGCGACGGTGCTGCAAATGACGGCGTATACGGCGGCACCATTCCGGGTATGTCGGCAGGAACGTTTGTGCGCTACTACGTGGAGGCAGTGGCAAATAATACGGCGTTGTCCGCATCGTATATGCCTGCCGGAGCAGAGCATGATGTGTTTGTCTATACGGTGAGTGCTGCTGCCAACGCCACATCTCCGGCAAAAGGGGTGGTGGTGAATGAACTTGTGGCAAGCAATACCAACGGTGCGACCGACGAAGCAGGTGATTTCGAGGATTGGATTGAGTTGTACAACACCAACACATATACGGTGGATTTGAGCGGTCTCTACATGACCGACACGCCGACCAATCTTTTGAAATGGAAAATTCCGACAGGCACGACCATTCCGGCAAACGGGTATTTGATTATTTGGGCAGACGAAGAGGCGAATGAAGGTGCTTTGCACGCAAGTTTCAAACTTTCGGCAAGCGGGGAATCGGTGATTTTATCGGATTCCACGTCCACCATCATTGACCAAGTTACCTTTCCGGCGCAAACTGCGAATATGAGTTACGCACGAGTGCCAAACGGCACGGGCGGTTTTGTGATTCAAACGCCGTCGCCTCGCGCCAATAACGGGCTAACATCCACGAGTGTGAGCAGTGACCTTTCTTCCGGCACAAACGATATGTCCGTCTATCCCGTGCCGACTTCTGGTTTATTGACCGTGCAATTTGGCGGAAATGTCAAGGGCAAGACCATAGAAATCTACAATGCTTACGGGCAGCAAATTGTGCAAGTGTACGCCGAAAGCACCACCACCATCAACGTAGAGTATCTGCCGCAAGGCGTGTATTACCTGCGCTGCGGCGGCGTGGGGAAACGATTTGTGAAGAACTAAACGGACAGATTGCGAGCAATCGCTATTTATGACAACGCCCGTCAAAGCACACATTGACGGGCGTTTTGTTCGCATACCGTACGGTTTGTTGTTACCATGAGTTTTATCTGTTTTCCGAACCACCGAAAGAACTATGGTCTTCTATTATTTTCGCTTCAAGCGTAATATTTCCTTGACTTCAAAAGAATTTTTTCTATTTTCGTTTTTTATGAAAAAAAATGCAGATATCCGTTCGTTATCTGCAAATTTTAGTTTCTGTGTTATTTGTTCTCTCCTCACTTTTGTATTCTGCGTTCTTGCTGAAAGATATGCTTACCGATACCCCTTCCGACCATCTTGACGAGCTGGATATTCAGCTTTTGAGCCACTTGCAGCACGACGGGCGAAAGTCTTTTACGGACATTGCCACCGAAACGAGGCTTGCTGTTTCGACGGTACGGAATCGCCTGATGCGGCTTATTGACAGCAAGGTGATTCAGATTATCGGGCGCGTCGAGCCGGAGCGGGTTGGATTTCACGTGTACGCCCGCATAGGTGTAGCAGTGCGCCCTGTGGCGGAGGTGAATGGCGTTGCTATGAAGATTGCTAAGTTGAAAGAAGTCAGTTTTCTAGCCATGACAAGTGGCGAACATAGTTTGGAGGTCAATGTGATGTGCCGTGACAACAACCATTTGACAGAGCTTCTGGGGCAAATTCACGCGATGAAAGGCGTTTTTACCACCAGTAGTGATATGTATTTGAAGGTCTTCAAACTCGCACAACCAGACCTCGCGCTGCTTGTCCGCCAGCCAAACGCAAAGTAAAATGAAAATCCCGTAATCCCTTTTTTTTAACCAATCCATCAAATACTATGCGGAGAAACTTCCTTTTCTCGCTCTTGGCAATTCCGGCATTTGTGCTCTTTGCGTGCAGCTCAGAGAAAAAAAACGATGCTGCCGAGGTCGCCAATAAGCCCGATTCGCTCAAGTACAAAGGTGCAACCCTCAACATTCTCTGTTGGGAAGGCTATGCCGATGAAAAATTTACCAAAGCATTTGCCGATAAATACGGCGTAACAGTGAAAGGCACGTATTTTGGTTCGTCCGATGAGCTTGTCTCCAAGCTGCAAGGCGGCGGCGGGGCGAGCTACGATATTATTTCGCCGTCGTGCGATGTGGCAAGTTATATCGTGGACGCAGGTTTGGTGCAACCGATTGACCCGACAAAAATCTCAGAGTTCAATAATCTTTCCGAACTTCTGCGCAATATGAGCGACGTGAAGCGTGGCAATGATGTCTATGGTATGCCGTTTACGTGGGGACCAGATTATTTGGTTTACAATGCCGACGAAATTAAGGAAGAACCTAAATCATGGAACCTCTTTTTTGATGCAAAATACAAAGGCAAAATCAGCGTCTGGGACGACATCTCGAATATCTATCTCATGGGACAAATTCTCGGTTTCGACAAAACAGACAAAGCTGCCCTCTACAACATGAACGACGAGCAACTGAAGCAAGTGAAAGAAAAATTGATGAAATTGAAGCCGCAAATCCGTAAGTTCTGGGCAACGGCGGGCGAACTGGATAATCTTTTCAAAAACAAAGAAGTGGTTGCGGCTGTGGGTTGGCCCATCACGCCGGCGACGCTCAACAAACAAGGTATGAATCTGAAAGCCGTTATTCCTCAAGAAGGCGCTACGGGCTGGATTGACCGTCTGATGATTACCAAAAATTCGCCCAATAAAGACCTTGCTATGCTGTATTTGGATTTCATTTCCAAACCCGAAAATATGGCAAAAGTAGCAGAAGTAACGACGTACAGCATTGCTCATGGAGGCGCAAAACAGTTTATGACTCCGGAACTGCAAGAACTGACCTATATCAACAACATGACCTATTACCACGAACGCTTGAATTTCTGGCAATACGTCAAAGAGCGCAAGAAATATAACGAACTCTGGAACGAAGTAAAATCCGGCGTTCAGTAAGGATTAGACAAAAAATAAGGAGTCAAATTTTTCTGGGCTTCGGTGGCACAGACATTCTTGTCTGTGAGGTTTGAAGCGATGTTCTGAGCGTCGTGCGCTCAGGAGACTACACAGACAAGAATGTCTGTGCCACCACGGAAGATTTACACACTTATTTTTGAACAATTCCTAAGTTTTCATCAATCCGTTGGGCACATAAAGTAACCGCGCCCAACATGAATTGTACTCCCGTCCGGCGGTTTATTTTACCGTCGGGCGGTTTTTTCTCGCATAAATGGCAGCAACATCCTTCACAAACCGCGCAAAAGCAGTGCTTCTTCTGCCAATGATTGTTTGGCTCATCGCATTTTTGCTCCTGCCGTATTTTTTCATCTTCATTCAGAGTTTTCTTGCGTCCGATGCCTTTGGCAACGTGGTTTATCAATTCAATACGGATTCGTACGTGAAAATTTTCACGAGCAAACTCTACTACGCCACCTTGCTCAAAACCCTCGTAATGTCTTGTTTGGTTGCCGTATTGTGTGTGATTATCAGCCTGCCGTTGTGCTATTTTATCGCCTTCAAAATCCATAACGCCTCCTCAAAAACGATGCTTTATACGCTTATCGTGCTGCCGTTTTGGGTGAGTTATATCGTTCGCGCATATGCGTGGAAAATTATTCTGGGGCAATTTGGTATTTTGAATGGATTTTTGATGTATGCGGGTATTATCCATGAGCCGTTATCGTTCATTCTATACAGCGATTTTGCGACGATTATTTGTTTGGTCTATATTTTCACGCCCTTTGTGGCGATACCGATTTACACGGCATTCGAGCATATCCCGAAGTCCCTTGTGGAAGCATCGAAAGACCTCGGCGCGGGCAGTCTGACGACGTTTCTGCGCGTGATTATTCCTCTTGCACTGCCGGGCATTATTTCCGGCGCGACCTTCGCACTGGTGCTGACGATGGGCGATTTTCTTGCGCCGATATTGCTTGGCGGACCGAACACGCTTTTTATTTCCAACATTGTACAAAATCTTTTTGGCACATCGAACGACAAACCCCTTGGCTCTGCTCTTGGCATCGTGATACTGGCACTCATTGTCCTGCTGCTGGAAGTTTCGACGTTTTTCGAGAAAAAGTATTCGAGTTTTAAGTCGTAGTCCATACCAATCCCCAAAATTATGCTCCGACGTATCTTCACCACCGGCTCTGCTGCTTTCGTGCTGGCATTTATTTACCTTCCGCTTCTGACAATCGTTTGGTATTCATTCAGCGCGGAATCAGTCAATTCGTTTCCCATCAAAGCGTATTCGCTGGAATGGTACAGAGTCATGGCTGCCGATGAATCCTTGCTTCGTGCGGTGGGGACGAGTCTGCGCGTGGCGGTGTTGAGTACGATAGTAGCACTGCTCATCGGCACACCGGCAACGTTTGCATTGCATAAATTCGATTTTCCGGGCAAAAAGCTGTTGGAACGCATTGTGCTCATGCCGATTACGCTGCCGGGTATTGTAACGGGTGTGGCGATGCTGAGTTTTTTTCCGCGTATCGGCGTAGAATTATCGCTTTTTGCCGTTGGCATTGGACACGTTACGTTTTTGCTGGCTATTGTGGTAACGCAGCTGTTGGCGCGATTCAAACGCCTCGACCCGAATTTGGAGCAAGCCGCCTACGACTTAGGTGCAACGCCGCTTTCGGCATTTTTTTCGGTGATTATTCCCAATATTCGCACGGCAATGATTGGCGCGGCGCTTTTGTGTCTGGTGCTTTCGATGGACGAAATTCCCGTTACGTTTTTCCTCATCTCCCGCGACAACACGCTGCCGATTGAGATTTACGGCATGATGCGGCGCGGCATCACGCCTGAGGTGAATGCGATTTCTACGCTGATTTTTCTTGTAACGGTGATTATTCTCATCATTTCGCTCCGGCTCACAAGAAATACCAACGACCAATGACCAACAATCAATGACCAACGACTAATGACCTCAAACCCAGCAAATATGACCATTCTCACTCTTTCCGGTATCGAAAAATACTACGGCACGTCGCACGTCGTGAAAGATTTGAATCTTGCTATCGAAGCGGGAGAATTTCTCACGGTGCTCGGTCCCTCCGGCTGCGGCAAGACCACGACGCTGCGCATGATTGGCGGTTTTGAGTTGCCCACAAGCGGCACCATCACACTGAAAGGCGAGGATATATCGCAGCTTCCGCCGTACAAACGGCACGTCAACACGGTGTTTCAGAACTACGCGCTTTTTCCGAATATGAATGTTGCGGAAAATATTGCCTTTGGATTGAAGCAAAAAAAAGGTGCAGAAAAAATGTCGAAAAGCCAGATTCAAAGCCGTGTAGAGGAAATGCTTCAGATGGTGCAAATGACGGATTTTGCCAAGCGCAAGCCCCAAGAGCTTTCGGGCGGGCAGCAGCAGCGCATAGCCATAGCGCGGGCTGTGGCGAATAATCCCGAAATTCTGCTCTTGGACGAACCGCTTGGGGCGCTGGATTTGAAGCTGCGAAAACAAATGCAAATCGAACTCAAATCGCTTCAAAAGCGTTTGGGCAAGACGTTTGTGTACGTCACGCACGACCAAGAGGAAGCATTGACCATGAGTGACCGCATTGCGATTATGAACGCAGGCGTGTTGGAGCAAGTCGGCACAAGCAGCGAGATTTATTATCATCCCCAAACGCCGTTTGTAGCGGAGTTTATTGGCGAATCAAATAAAATGCAAGCAACGGTCGCGCACGTGCGAGAGCGCGGCGAAGCTTGGATTGAAGCGGGCGAAATTGGGTTTGCCTTTCCCAAAGAATTACAAAAAACGTCTTTGACAAGCAATCAAGCAGTAACGGTTTTTTTGCGACCTGAAGCAATTCGCCTTTATCCCGTAAATGCAAGTGTGGATGCTGCTTTCAAGGGACTTGTCGAGGATATAATTTTTGTCGGCTCCACGCGGAAATATCGTGTTCATCTCGGCAATGAAATTGTTCTGACTGCGCTTGAAACCACACTCGGCACACCACAATACGCTGTGGGCGATGACGTACGCATCTCGTGGAAGCCTGAGGATTGCAGCGTTTTTGAATTGTAGCTCAGTATTTTTTTTCAAAATCACAATACAAATGAAAAAACTTCGTATCAATCACCTAGCTGTTATGACAGTAATCCTTTTGCAGCAAGGCATAGATGTCGCATGGTATAGCCTTTTGCGCAATAAATGGATGCAACTTTTAGCAAAACAAGCAATAGATTTTGAAGCAACTTCGGTGTTTGCGTACGTCGTTTCGTTTGCTGGCGAAGTTGCTTCGTGCTACGTTACAGCATGGGTTTTTACAAAATTGAATATTGACAATGTTCGTGATGGAATCTTGCTTGCAGCTTTGCTTTGGGTTGGATATACCTTTTTTCCACTTGCCCAGACTGACCTTTTTTCCTTACGTCCTATCGGATTAAGTTTTATCAACAGTGGTGGAGTCTTGCTCAATGCTATTGCCTGTGGAGCAATGCTAGGTGCTTGGAAGAAATATGAGCAAAATCAGTCGAAGTAAAGTAAAATCCATAGTTTTAGACCAATAGATAAAAACTAAAAACTAAAAACAACAACCATGAAATCCTACCAAATGTACATTGGCGGCGCTTTCGTCAACGCCGCATCGGGCAAAACCCGCGAAGTCGTGAATCCCGCCACCGAACAAGCCTTTGCCGTTGTGCCCGAAGCCGGAGCCGAAGACGTTGACGCGGCAGTCAAAGCCGCCCGCAAAGCATTTTCCACATGGAGCAAAACCACAGCATTGGAGCGGAGCCGGCTCCTGATGCGCCTTTCTGGGAAAATTCTTGAGAATGCTGCAATGCTCGCCGAACTGGAAATTCTGAACAATGGCAAGGCAAAACGTGAGGCACAGGGCGATGTGGACGACGCTGCGGCGTGTTTCGAGTTCTACGCGGGACTGGCAACAAAAGTACATGGTGAAACGATGCTCACGCCGGCAAACGCTGTTTCCTACGTGGTTCGTGAGCCATTGGGCGTGTGTGGTCAAATCGTGCCGTGGAATCTGCCGATACTCATGGCAACGTGGAAACTTGCTCCTGCGCTGGCTGCGGGGAATTGCGTCGTGTTGAAGCCTTCGGAACTCACACCGCTAACAGCGTTAGAATTAGCGAAACTCATCCACGAAGTCGGTTTTCCGGCGGGCGTGGTGAACATTGTAACGGGCGACGGCAAAACGGCTGGCGAGGCGATTGTAACGCATCCCGACGTGGATAAAGTTGCTTTTACGGGCGGCACCGTGACGGGTTCACGGATTATGGAACTTGCCTCGAAACAACTCAAGCGTGTGACGTTGGAACTTGGCGGCAAAAGCCCTGCGATTTTCTTTAACGATTGCAATATGGATTTGGCGATTGATTGGGGCTTGTTTGCGACCTTTGCTGGCACGGGGCAGGTGTGCTCGGCTGGTACACGGCTCTTGGTGCAAGAAGGCATTTACGACGAGTTTATGCAACGGTATTTGGCAAAAATCCGCGACATCAAGGTAGGAAGCGGCTTAGAAGACGATGTAACAATGGGACCGCTTGTCTCGAAGCATCACCGCGAAAAAGTGGAGGGCTACATTTCGCTTGGCAAAGAAGAAGGCGCGACGCTTGCCTACGGCGGCGACCGCCCGGCACACTTGAAGACGGGATATTTCCTCAATCCGACGGTCTTTACGAATGTTACGCCGCAGATGCGGATTGTCCGCGAAGAAATTTTCGGACCCGTAGCCGCAGTGATGAAATTTAGCACCGAAGAAGAAGCCGTCGCGCTTGCCAACGACACGCATTACGGCTTGGCTGCGGGTATTTTCACGCAAGACATCACCCGTGCGCACCGCGTGATTCGTGAGCTTCGCGCCGGCGTGACGTGGATAAATTATTACCACCCGACCTACAACGAAATGCCGTGGGGCGGCTACAAACAAAGCGGCACGGGGCGTGAACTGGGCTTGTACGGCATTGAGGCATATCTGGAAACAAAACAAATCAACATCAACCTCGATACTGCGCCCGTAGGCTGGTATTGATTCGGATAGATTTGCATGGAAAACTACAACCTGATTGCCCACAACTACGCCAATGAGCGAAGTCGCAGCCGGATTGGTCTGGAGGAAGTTCGCAATCTTTTGGACAGATTGACTACGAACAGATTACCCAACGGATTGCCGGAAGGCGCATCGGTACTAGATGTCGGCTGTGGTCCGGGAATACCGATAAGTGAATGTATCCTTCAGCATTCGGCAGAGGTCAGACTGTTCGGCGTTGATAGTTCACAGGAAATGGTGAAACTTTTCCGCGCTAATTTCCCCGATGTTCCTGTACAACACGCATCAATTCTTGATTTTGACTTTTTCGGACGGAAATTCGATGCCGTCATTTCGTGGGGTATGATGTTTCATTTGTCCGTGGAAGAGCAGATACGCGCAATTCGCAGCATCGCTTCGGTACTGAAGCCCGGTGGGTATTTTCTCTTCAGTTCGGGCAATGAAGCCGAAACGCAGCATGGAATGATGTACGATGTTGAATTTTCCTACTTTTCGCTTGGCGCGGAAAGTTATCGCAGTGTTTTGCAGGCAAATGGTTTGACGGTACTGGACGAACATTTCGACGAAGGCGAGAATTATTACTATCTTGCTCAACTCGTCCGCGAAATGTAGGTAATCACAAGCAATTTTAACGAATCATCAACGACCACGACAACCCATGAAAACGTTCCAATCTCTACACCCATACGACCAAAGCGTCATTGCCGAATATCCCGTCATGGACGCACAAACGCTTGAACACCGCTTAGAACGTGCTTCGCTGGCATTTGAGCATTGGCGTACCCGCTCCATCGAGGAGCGTTCCGACCTCTTGAAGCGTGTTGCTGCGGTTCTTCGGGCAAATAGTGAGGAATATGCTCGAATTATTACGCTTGAAATGGGTAAGATTTTGTCAGAATCTCGTGCTGAGGTTGAAAAGTGCGCAATGTGCTGTGATTTTTATGCAGAAAATGCAGTAAAATATATCCGCGACGAAGTTCTCACGGACAACAAACCTGCGGATTTGCAGCGTGGTTCGGTCGTCTTTGAGCCTTTGGGAGTAATTTTTGCCATTATGCCGTGGAATTTCCCGTTTTGGCAGGTATTTCGCTTTGCCGCACCATCGCTGATGGCGGGGAACGTCGCGCTCTTGAAACACGCGCCGAATGTGGTCGGGTGCGCTTGGGCAATAGAAAAAATCTTCGCCGAAGCCGGAGCGCCGGAGGGCGTGTTCCAATCGCTCGTGGTGGACGTGGACGTGGTGGAACGCATTATCGCGTATGAGGCGGTGCAAGGCGTAACGCTCACGGGTAGCGAATATGCGGGGTCGAGCGTGGCGGCATTGGCAGGGAAACACATCAAGCGCACGGTATTAGAATTGGGTGGCAGCGACCCGCTCATCGTGTTGGCAGATGCCGATGTGGCGGCAGCAGCGCGAGTGGCAGTGCAATCGCGGATGCAAAACGCAGGGCAGTCGTGCATTGCGTCCAAACGTTTTCTTGTGGACGCGGCAGTGCATGACGAGTTTGTGCATTTGCTGGAACAACATATTGCGGCATTGAAACAAGGCAATCCTCTCGAAAGCAGTACCACAACTGCGCCGATGGCACGCCGTGATTTGGCGGAAAAACTTCATGCACAAGTCCACGCCACCCACAAAGCAGGCGGGAAGATGCTTGTGGGCGGTTCGCACGATTCGGTGAGAGACGGAGCAAACTTCAAACCTGTTCTTTTGGTGGATGTTCCGCAGGATTCTCCGGCATTCCGCGAAGAGACGTTTGGTCCCGTGGCAGCAGTGGTGCGTGTTTCCGGCGAAGAAGAAGCGATGCGTCTTGCAAACACAACTCAGTACGGCTTAGGCGCGTCGGTCTGGACGCGGGATACGGAGCGCGGGGAACGCCTCGCACGGCGCATCAACGCTGGAGCGGTGTTCGTGAACGGGCTGGTGAAATCTACACCGCAGTTGCCGTTTGGCGGTATCAAAAAGTCGGGGTACGGGCGCGAACTCTCCTATTTTGGGATGAAAGAATTTATGAACGTGAAGACGGTGTATATTTATTCGTAACTTTGTGGCAGAATTTTACATTTGATTTTCACGTTTAACTTTGTTCGTTCAATACTTCCCAAGGTTGAAATGCCAGCACAAATCCTTACTTTACATGGTTTTATCAAAGATGTTACCTATCAAGCACATTTAACAAACAGGCTTGAGGAGTATGATTTTGCCCATTTTGACATAAATGCTGCCTCAACATCAGGTGTTATCTTGCATGAGCAACAACAACTTGCGTTTTCAAAATGGGTTTCTCCAAAACGAACACGCTCCTACCCGTTTGAGCGCATATACAACACACTCAATGCTCAAAAAATAGTAACGATTATTCCGATTATCAAAGATGAAGGAAAAGACGGTGACCTTGATAAAATCCAGTATTCAACCTTTTCTTGGATGAATTTACTCAATGTCTATGTCGTGCTTGCCTTTTACGACTCGGCGGAAAAGAATCTCGCACCGCAGCAAGCTCATCGGCATAAAATTACCAGTCAGCGCTTCAACGCTGCATTTGTAAACGAACAGTTGCGGGAAATTATGCACTATCGCCAAAGTGCTCTGCATTGGAATCGTACATTGCTTGAAAATCGCTTCACGACTACATTTGAACGAGCTTTAGAGTCGTATAGACGTATTGAACAAGAAACAGGAGTTGTTTTACATCCCTATAAACCTCTTGAACGCTACCTCGCGCGTATTCAAGCAGATTTCCAAAAATTCAAAACTCTTTCTTTGCAGGCATCCGAAGCTGCAAGTGCCCGCGAAATGCAAACAACACACAAAAACGAATTTCTTGAAACAGCAACAAAAGGTACTATCATCATCAAGAATTATTTGGGTGGACAGTATTTCCTCACTGCCGATGAAATCGTCTGGGAAGAGCGACAGGGAAATAAATACCTCGTTATTCAAGAGTCTAAGAATGCAGGACAATCATTGCTACCAAGTGTTTCTGATATTAAAGATGGGTTGTTCAAACTTGTTTTATACTCAAATCTTGATTCTGTAAATCTTGCGAATGAAAATCAACAATTCATAACACGTTTGTATCTAACGGGGAAATGTCGTGGTCGTATTGCATTGCATAACGCATCAGAACAAGACTTTGCTGCATTCTTTTCGTTAAACCCGACATTGACGAGCACTCAAAAAACGTTGCTTCACCAACTGCAACAAGAAGCTACAACAAATAAACTTGAGATTGTCGTCAGTTCAAATGTGGGAGAGAAGAATGTCTAAAAACAAAGTTTCCTCAACGCACGTTACCACACCATTGCGCTACCCGGGTGGAAAGGCAAAAGCAATGAGTTTTCTTCGGCGTTTTATTCCTGAGATTCAAGACTTTCGAGAACCCTTCGCGGGTGGTGCTTCCATGTTTCTTTTTGTGCGGCAGCAATTTCCCAAAGCAAACTTTTGGCTCAACGATCTTAATACGGATGTATATTGTTTCTGGAAACTTGCTCAAACAAGCAATCATGCGCTTGTGCGTGAAGTGCAGGGCATCAAAAATACCACACGCGATGGCAAAGCATTGTTTCGGCAGTTGACCCAAGAATGGCGCGAAAGCGAGGCTTCAGAGTTTGACCGTGCTGTGCGCTTTTTTGTGTTGAATCGCATTACCTTTTCCGGTACAGTAGATTCCGGCGGTTATTCACAAAAGGCATTTGAAAGCCGCTTCACTGATTCGGCAATGCGTCGTCTTTCGGCGATTGAGCCGTTATTGGAAGGTGTGACGATTACGAATTACGATTATGCTGATGTTGTACCCAAGTCCTCAGAGCCTGCTTCAGAAGATGTTTTTACCTTTCTCGACCCTCCTTATTGGAGTGCGACCGAATCACGATTGTATGGTAAACGAGGCGTATTGCATCTGAAGTTCGACCATACACGCTTTGCCGAGACCATGAAAGAATGTGCTGGAAAATGGTTGTTGACCTACGATGACAGCCCGAATATCCGACAAAACTTCGCTTTTGCCACGATGATGGAATGGCAACTGCAATACGGCATGAACAATTACAAACAAGAAAAAGCAGCGAAAGGGAAGGAATTATTGATAAGTAATTATCCGCTTTCTGAACGCGAAGGCTCACACTATCTTCATTCTCACGAACTCACACTGTTTTAATATCTTTTTGAGCAAAAACTATGTCCACCAAAACCCACGACCTCTACGAACGCCGCAAGCGCGTTCTTCCCATTACGCTCGGTATTTTTACTCCCACCAGTGCCGAAAGTGCGCACGGTGCAACGGTTATTGATGCCGACGGGCGCGAACTCATTGATTTCGGCGGCGGTATCGGCGTACTGAACGCCGGGCATTGCCCCGCGCCGGTGGTGAAAGCGATTCAAGAACAGGCTGCAAAGCTCATTCACACGTGCTTTCCGGTTTCGATTTATGAACCGTATTTGGAACTCGCCGAAAAATTAGTAGAGCTTTTCCCGCATCACACAGGCGCGGAGGATTCTACAAAAGTGATGCTGACCAATTCCGGTGCGGAGGCGGTCGAAAACGCCATCAAGATAGCCCGACAAGCCACCGGACGGCAAGCGATTATCTGCTTTTCAGGGGCATTCCACGGACGCTCCATGATGGCAATGTCGCTCACCTCCAAAACCGGACTCAAAACAGGCTGCGGACCTTTTGCGCCCGAAGTCTATCGGATTCCGTTTCCGTACTACAATCCCAAGTTGCATCCCATTCCCGAAGATGTGTTTTGCAATTTCCACCTGAACGAACTTCGCAAGCATTTTGTGACAACCGTAGCAGCGAGTAACGTTGCCGCAATTATCATTGAGCCGGTTCAGGGCGAAGGCGGTTTTAACGTCGTACCGAAGGCGTATTTGCAAGGATTGCGCGAGATTTGCAACGAAACGGGCATTCTGCTTATCATCGACGAAGTGCAATCAGGTTTTGGGCGCACGGGTAAATGGGCGGCATACGAACATTACGGCATCAAGCCCGATATTTCCACGTGGGCAAAGTCTATGGGTTCGGGAATGCCGATTGGGTGCGTGATGGCGAAGGGTTCAATCTTCGACAGCATCAATCCCGGCACGATTGGCGGCACGTATTTGGGGAATCCCGTCTGCTGTGCGGCTGCGCTGGCAACCATCAAATATATGGAAGACATCAACATCAACGCGCTTGGTGAAAAAGTTGGCGGTATTGTTCGGGCGCGATTTGAGAAGTTTCAGGCGCAATTTCCGCAGCTTATTAGCGAAGTGCGGGGCTTGGGGGCAATGCTGGCGTTTGAATTGTCGGTGGGTGGCGATATTCTGAAGCCTGACGGCGATGCGGGCAAAAAGCTGGTGAACTTTGCTGCCGAGCGTGGTGTTATCTTGCTTTCGGCGGGTGTGAACAGCAATGTGATTCGCACGCTCACGCCACTCGTGATTCCGGAAGAGCAGTTGAATCGGGGTTTGGATGTGATTGAATCGGGGTTGAAGATGTTGGCAGAGTAATACAAGGAGGGCACGTACAACGTCAACATAAACTTGATATTTTCAAAGTACACAAGGAAAAACGCCAGTCAAATCTAGGTTTGACTGGCGTTTGTTGCTTTCTGCATCTGGCTCACAGTCTTATGGCAAAAGCACCACATTCGCTTGAGAAATTTGCGTGCCTGCTTCGACGCACACTGTGTGCACGTCTATCGCGTACTACGAGGTATCCAGTACAAATGAATGTTCGCCCGCACTTTGTGTGGCATCGTGAAGAATGGCGACGGTTTGTCCTAAAGCCTTGATGAGCGAAATGCGCAAGTGTAGGAGTTGTGAGGGATGGTAGGTGATATGTCCATTTCCGCGTAAGGGATTCGGCGTAACAAGTATTGGAGACGTTTCCGTAGCAGTATTCCGTACACTCGTTGTGGCATTTTGTAAGCGAAAAATCCCGATGACACGCCAAGAAAGACGGAATCTCTTTTGCATACAGCGCCCGCCAAAGCATGATTTGACGGGCGCTGTTGGAGTGCTATGAAGTATTCCAAATATTTTCGATTCAACTACTTGATAATAATACGCGAACCCGATCGGCTTTCTGAAGTAAATACTACTTTCCCATCATTAACGGCTTTGACTTTGTAGTACCGAACTTCAAGCTCTCCACGTCCTGCCAAAAGCTTTTTAGTCTCTTCTGCTGTAAATTGTGCTTCATTTACCCCCAAGTTTGAAGCGGGAACGTTTTTTTCGATATGTACAGGTACTATGGTACTATCTTGGAATACCCTTGAGGTCAAAGTAATTTCAGCACCGTCTGCATCTGCAACATTGCTCGACCAACGCACTGTCAATGGCTGACCACGTTGAAGTTGAGTGTCTTTAACCCATGTGTCGCCATTACTAATGGGCGATAACATTTCTACTTTACCCAACCAATCGACTTTATTGTCAGTGAGGGTATAGTTTGGTATAAGAACTTGAACGGGTACTTGGGCTGTCAAATCACTAAGAGGTGAAATAACAGGCATTTGGTTTGCCACATTACTAGGAAATAATAGTGCGGGGAGGTACAGAAAATTTACTTTCTTAAAGTTGTTGCTACTGAAACGAGATAAAGCATAGAAAGGTGATCCGTTAAAAGAGGCTGCAATGGACGGGGGGGAAGTGGTATCGCCAGGGATTAGTCCTCGGTCAATCTGTGCTCTTGCTAGCCCATTTTGGACTGTATGCGTACCAGTCGTAGTGCTCGTGGATATAAATATGTCTCGTGAAAGTGTAAATACGACCTGAGGTTCCACACCGTTCAATGAAGAAACCGACTTTTCAACTTGTTGTGTTTGAGGGTTAATTGCCGTATTCCAAGTAATATCAAGGGTGCTGGTTTTAGGTGTTACTATATCTAGGGGTGATTGGCATGAAGTGGCAAAGAGTGCAATAAGGATTGAAAGAGCAAAAGCAAAGATAAGAGAGGTTTGCCACAAGGCTTGGCGGCGAACATTCGTGGTAAGCATTGCCGATTGCGGCGCTTCGAGGATTTGATGATTCGTGTTCATGATTGTTTTGATGAAAAAGTGAAAGGAAGTTTGTCGAATAAAAATGAGAATGAAATGTAATCTGAACTGTGCCAGGAGCAGTAGCTACGATGCACCCTGCACAATCACAACCAAAAAGGGAAAGCACACCAAACGAATAGGTGAAAAGCGTTAGAAGCGAATGGAAACACCGTAGGTGAAACCAATATTTTGCGATGAGTACCACGAGCCTTGATGCCCGTAGATGATGGCAGAGGCTTCTGCGCCAAGCAAAAACTGTGTTCGTGAGTCCGGTGCAAATCGAACACCAAGCATGGCGCGTCCCGTCAGCCCCACGTCCGCACCGCCTAGAACAGTGTGAACAAAAGGCGTGAGCATACTTTCGGGGAAAAGGGTGTAGCGGTATGCCAAGCCCGCCCATGAAAGCGTCGGGTTCTGCTCAATGATAAAAGGAATTCCTTCGCTGTTGTGGGAGCGGAAGGTCTGGAAGAACGCTTCCTGTCCGGCTTCGATGCCGATTTCGTGTTGCGCCGTAAGACGGTAGAGTGCGCTTATTGCGGTGTTCGGTGCAACAGCAAGAGCGGCATTCGAGCCAATCGTTGCCTGTGGCACAGAGCGCGAGCGCATTCCGCGAACGCCGAAGGTGAGGTTGTTGTACCATTCGTCCGCTTTGGGTGTTGTGCCGTGAGAAGCTGCAACGGGCTGTTCCGTCTGGCTTTGCTGCTGTTTTTGCGGTAAACGCTCCGATGGGCGCTCCGTTGCAGAGGTTTGCAAATCACGGGCAGCAGCACGCTCTACCGTAAGACGTTTGTTTTCTGCCTGTGCGTCGTGGAGAGCGTTTCTGAGTTCGCCTGTCAAAGCGAGCATCATTGCTTGAAAATTGGCAAACTCTCGCTGAAGTGCGCTCACATTTGCATCCTGAGAAGCGGGGAGATAATGATGCACCACTTCACGGAGAACCCTCACAGTATCTTGCGTTGAGGAAGACGCCACATACCTTCCCGATGGCGATTCCATGCCGTTTGTCTGTGCATAGCTGGTCGTGGGCGGTACTAAGCCGTTTCCGCTATTTCCACCGAAAAAGCCTGTACTTATACCACTTCCGTAGGGACGCAAGAAAAAGAAGAAGAGCAGTCCTGTGAAAAGAGAGGTTGCCAAGGACGACAATAACACCTCGCCCCATGAGAATCGTCCTGCTGTTGGTGCTGTACGGGTAACAGTTTCTGTTATTGCGCTTACTGCTGCGGGTGCTTGCACAGGGATAGGTGGAGTGGGAATCGCCGTGCCGAAGCCAAGTCGGGCGAAAATTGCGTCTCTTGCTTCCGGCGGCGGCATAAAGGCTTCGGTATCGTTCTGCACGGCGCGTTTGATGCGCAGGAGCTGTTGCATCTCTGAGCGAAGTTCTGCCTCTTGCGCCAGCGCGATGAAGAGTGCTTCTTGATGTTCGCTTCCCAGCGTTCCGTCAAGAAAGTCGTGGAGAAGTTCGGAGTAATTCATGGCGATAGTGTGAAATGGTGAGTTTTGAATGCTGAATGTTGGGTTCTTAAGTTGTCAGTATTCATTTATGACCGTTCCAAGTCTTGCAGATAGGGCGAAAGAATCTGCCGTATTTTTTGTTTGGCTCGGAAGGCGCGTGTTTTAGCGGTTGCTTCGTTGGTGTCGGTAAGTTCGCCGATTTCCGAAAACGACAGTCCGTCGTATTCTCGAAGGACAAATGCCTCGCGATATTCGGCATCGAGTAGGTCAAGCGCAAGCGTGATAAGCCGCAGCAACTCATCTTCTTCATACGACACGCCGTGCTGCGGTGCAGGCAATTCCAAACTCTCAACCGGTGTTGTGGGACGTGTGTCGCGTTTGTGATTGAGGCAGAGATTTCGTGCAATGGTGAGCAGAAATCCTGCCACATTCGTCATGGAGCGTTCTTGTTGTGCGCTGTTGTAAAACCGTACAAATGCGTCTTGGAACACATCCCGCGCTTGATCTCTGTCGCCCAGCACACGCAAGCAATACGCATAGATGCGGGGCGAGTACCGTGCGTACAATTCGTTGAAAGCACGTTCTGCGTCGGGAGTTTGCGCGCCTTGAATGCGGTAAAATAAGTCTGCATCGGAGTACGAGGAGTAACTCATAGTGCGATTGGTTCGTTTGAACGATGAAGTCAATACTTGCAATTTAATACCGTCGTTTCTATCATTGTGTTTCTAGAAGGAGTAACCCGACGGTTTCAAAATCGTTTCATTGTTGGCGGAAATATTTTTTACAAGGTGTACGGCGCAAGTTTTGGTGAGGATGCAGAGGGAGAAGATTTTTTTTCTTTCGATTTTTATCTCCCACACAATGCTGAAACGTGTTGTCCGTTTATGGGAGTGGGGTAAGGTGATAATCCCCAGGGTTAGAAAAAGAAAGTACGACGAACCGAGTAGTTTTTTCGCGCACATGATGGCAAGCAATCGTCACCACGATTTGTCTTGCCGACTTTGTTCTGATGTTCAATGTTTTGCAACTATTCATCAATTTTTCACCACCATTTCTGAAGTACAGATGACTCAGCAACAACCATCCTCCACCACGCCCGCACCTCGAAAAACACCCCTTCGGGCTGTCATCGGAGTAGCGGTGGTCGGCATTGTGGGTGCAGCCTTTGGTTATGGTGTGATTGCTCTTTTTCTCAAATCCTCGTCGCAGTCGCCCCGACCAAGTTCCGGCTCGCCGCTGGTGGACGGGGTTCTGGCAATGCTTCTGACTATCGTGGCGATGAATGTCGTCTTGGGTATTCACGAATGGGGACACATTTTGGGCGGGCAGCTATCAGGTTTTCGCTTTGCGATGTTGGTCGTGGGACCGCTTCAGATATTGCGCGATGGAGACCGAATCGTGGTGGGGCTGAACAAAAATATGTCGTTGGTGGGCGGAGTTGCCTCTGCCGTTCCGACTGGCAATGAACGCGATATCCAAGGCGCGATGATGCGTTTGGTTGCGGGTGGTCCCGTCGCATCGCTTGTGCTGGCATTTTGTGCGGGCTTACCGTTCCTTACGGCAAAGTTTTTTTCTTTTGCCGCGCCGCACGGCTTACTTGCGTTATTTTTGGGCGCAACCTGTGCAGCGTCGTTCCTCATCTTTGTCGGTACTGCTATTCCGTACCATGCCAATCATTTTTACAGCGACGGCGCACGAGTGCTGATGCTGCGCAAGCGCGACAAGGAAGGTGAGCGCTGGTGCGCTTTGGCGATTCTTGCCGGGGCAATGATGAATGACACTCATCCGCGAGACCTGAATATGGATTACCTCAAAAGCGCACTTGCGCTGCCTGATAAAACCGTGGATGACCTCAGCGCTCACGTCCTCGCCTATCAATGGGCGTTGGACAGTGGCAATGTGGAAGAGGCGCAGCGCTGTTTGGACTATGCCGCTACGAATCTCGAATCATATCCCGAAGCGTTTCGCCCGTTGGTGGCGATTGAAGTTGCCTATATGGAAGGCGTGCATAGGCACAATGCTGAAGAAGCTCATAAATGGCTCGGTCAAGCAGGGAAGAGCGCCTTTATTGAGCCTCCAACTCGCCTTCGCGCAGAAGCAGCGCTTGCGCTTGCTCAAGATGACATCAAGGCTGCAAAAGAAAAAGCAACCGAAGCACTATCGGTTCTGGAAAAGAAATCTCGTCTGAATGGTTCGGAGCAGATGGAGCGGGGTTTGGCGGAGGAACTTCTGCGGCGGACTTCTGCGAAAGTGCTGCCAAGCAGTGACGGGTAAATAAGAAATTGTCTCACCATTTCCCCCAACGAATGTGATTGAAATACTCCGCCAGCATATTATTGACCGATTGGGCAATGATGTTGAAAATATTGATGATGTTTTGGAGCGATGCAAGCAAGTCAAGGTGAAACGCAATGACATAATCTTGCGTGAAGGTGAGACGTGTAGTGCTGTCTATTTTGTGGCAAAAGGGTGCTTGCAAGTGTTTGTTTATAATCACGATAGCGCAGAAATCACGCGGGATATTGTTACTGAAAATAATTGGTGTTCGGAATTGGTGAGTTTCAGTTCACAACAGCCCGCAACGGAAAATATTCGCGCCATCGAACCATCGGTATTGTTCTCTATTGACCGAGTTTCTTTTCAAGCATTAGTCGAGAGTGTGCCTCAATTCGACAAAGTGTATAAGCAAATTTTGGAGTTCTCCTACGTCAATTCCGTCTATCGTATCAATAGTTTTCTCTCTATGAATGCTCTCGAACGCATAAAATGGCTGATGGAATATCGTCCCAACCTGATGACACGACTCTCCAGCAAACTCATTGCGTCCTACTTGGGTATTTCCCCCGAAACCTTTTCCCGATTAAAAAGCAAGCTCTGAAAAAACAAGTTCTAAAAAAGTGAATGGTGGAAAGTCTTGACATTTGTCAATGCACAGGAAGGAGCGGAAGCCTATTTTTGTGCATTATTCAAGGATGTTTCACCCATTTTGTTTTGTTACTATGAAAGAGTATTTGCTTTTGTTCCGCAATATCAGCGGAGAAGGAAACTACGTCAGCACGCCTCAAGATATGGCTGAGGATATGCCCAAATGGGAGCGGTGGATTGGAGGTATTGCCATGCAAGGCAAGCTCATTTCTACGCAGCCCATTGAGTATTTTGGCAGTATTGTTGATAACGGCGGAATCGCCGAAGGTCCGGAAAAAGGTGGAAATAATATGCTCGTGGCGGGGTATCTGATTTGTAAAGCCGAAACGTTGGAAGAAGTCCAAGAATGGTGCAAAACGTGTCCTATCCTCAAATATGAACGCGGCAGCGTTGAGATTCGCCCACTCATACCGTTTTCTATCAACTAATGCAATGGCGCTATGATTCATATCGGTTTTACTCACCTTGATTTTTCTCACCTTGATTTTACTCACCTTGATTTTACTCACTTCAACAATACATCATCATGGATAGAATTTTGATTCTCGGCAAATGGATTTTTCCGCTTTCCTTTTTGCTCTATGTTGCTTTGCATTTGGGTAAACCAGACGTTGGAGCGGCGTTTGTACCGGATTATTTACCATTTCCGTACTTCTGGAATTACGCCACGCTCGTTTGCATTGTGGCTTTTATCGTGAGTGCGGTCATTGGAAAATATGATAAGTTGGCATATTCGCTCATGGCGCTGTATGTCCTTCTCATGGCACTTTTAGTGCATTTACCGCGTGCATTCGGGTATGAACTAGGGATTGCTGGCGCAATGACAAGCAATCTTGCACGAGAAATGGAATTAGAAATGCTGAATGTCTTTCGCAATATCATGGTTGCATCGGCGCTGATGGGCTATGCACGATTTGTGGCGAAAGATAAGGCAATTATTGGATAAAGTTATCTGTTGTTTATGCTGCCAACGCCCACTAAATCTAGGTTTGGTGGGCGTTTTTTTTGTTTATCTCCAAACACAGAAGAAAATTTGCTTCAATTCAAATTTTTTTTTGCAACTTGCGACCGTATGGTCGCGTATAAGTAGTCGCTACCAATTAGTCGCAATATTAAAAACCTCGTTATGATAGCTTTATCAACATTTACCAATCTTCCCCCAGACCGCCAAGAAACAGTCGTGATGGCGGCTGCGGAAGAATTTGCCCTAAAGGATTATGAGAGTGCATCGCTTTCGGAAATTATCAAGCGCATTGGCATCGCCAAGGGCAGTTTTTATCGGTACTTCGATAGCAAACTATCGCTTTACCGCTACGTGCTGAACTACGGCATACAGCTTCGCCTCAAGCATGAAGGTATTGTTTTGCACGAAGAGCAGGGCGATTTTTTTGAATTACTCGTCAGGAATTTTCAGGAAAAACTTGCTTTCGACCTCAAGTATCCTCTCTTTGGTGCGCTTTCCTACAAGGCGTTGCAGGAGCAGCACGAGGAAGTCCGTGAAACGCAATTGGAGCTGCGCAATCAAATTGTGAGCGTGCTCGTGCAAATGCTTGAGGTGGAGCAAAAGCGCGGCGTTATTCGCGCTGATATTGACACGCAGCTCATGGCACACAGCATTTTTCACCTCCAAGCCGGAATGTATGATTATCTCGCCTATCGCTTCGGGATAGACATTCGTGCGAATATCCGTGAGCGAAAGCCGATTCTGGAACTGGGGGAAAATCAAGTACTGAAAGTGGCAAAAGAACTGGCTTCTTTGTTGAAAAACGGTATGATAACCAAGACAAAAAAGACCCACTCTCAACGAAAAAGGACGTAAGAATGAACATCATCCAAACACAAAATCTCACCAAAAAATTCGGTTCTGCCAGCGCTGTCCAAGGGCTTTCGCTCACGGTTGCCGAAGGAGAAATTTACGGCTTTCTGGGGCTGAACGGTGCAGGGAAAACCACGACCATTCGTATGCTGCTCGGCATGATTGCCCCCACAAGCGGCTCGATTACACTCTTTGGTAAAGACCTCACCCGTAAGTCGGACATCTGGAATGATGTGGGATACATGGTCGAAACCCCGCACGCTTATCCCGACTTGTCGGTGTGGGAAAATCTGGAAATCATTGCCCGCCTGCGCGGCATTTTTAGTAAGAACGTCGTGAATGAGGTGATTGAGCGTCTGCACCTAACGCAGTACCGCGATAAACAAGTGAAGCATCTCTCCCTTGGCAATGTGCAGCGTCTGGGACTTGCCAAGGCGCTTATGCACAAACCAAAATTACTGCTGCTTGACGAACCCATCAACGGCTTAGACCCCGCAGGAATACAGGAGGTGCGGGAAATGCTCCAAGAATTGACGCGAAGCGGCACGACCGTTTTTCTTTCGAGCCATATTTTAAGCGAGATGGCAAAACTCGCCACACGCATCGGGATTATTCACGCGGGAAGGCTTCTGAAACAAGTCTTTACGAGAGATTTGAGTGATTTGTTGGAACGAGAATTACTTATTCGTACCGGTGACAATCAAGCAACTATGAAGCTTCTGCAGGAGCGTGGTTTTGAAGTCGTTTTGAACGGTGAAAATTGTTTGCATACCAAAGACCAACGCGCACTTCAGCATCCCGAAGATATTGCTACGCTCTGTGTTGCGGCAAACTTGCCGCCGCAGTATCTATCAGTTGTGGAGGAAGATTTGGAGCATTATTTTTTACGAACCATTCACCAGAATTAAGCTATGAAAATCGCCCTCCTGTCTGTTGGCACACGTGGCGACGTGCAGCCATTTCTTGCACTGGCGCTAGGTTTGCAGCAAGCCGGATACAAACCGCTCATCATCTCTGCCAAGAACGAAGCAGCGTTTGTGCAAAGTTTCGGCATACCCTTTCACGCATTGAATGTGGATATTCAACAAATAATGGACAACCAAGAAGTTCATGCCATGGCAAAGGGCGACAGTCCGCTTGCCTTCGCCAAGAGCCACTTGGAAGGCTCGAAAGCGCTGAAACAAACAATGGTGCAGGTGCAGGAAGAAATCTGGGACGCACTGCGCAATGGGGAAAATAATGTCGGAGCAGTTATTTTTCATCCCGGAATGCAAAATGCTTTCCTGATGGCGCAGGAGCTAGGTCTTCCGGCAATAATGGCAAGTCCGTTTCCATTTGCAGCCACACGAGAGTTTCCCGCAATCCTCTTTTATGGGAAACTACGCTGGAATGGTTTGGTTGGCAGAGTCCTGAACCGTAGTTCTCATGCGCTTTTTGAGCAACTTTTTTGGATGCTCGGCTATGGTGCTGCAAAGGAGTTTTGGAAAAGGCAGGGCAAATCGCATATTCCCAAACTCATGCCACCAAGCCGCACCCGCGCCGCGTGCACAATGCTTACTCTCATGGGGTATAGCCGACACGTATTTCCTCGCCCGTCGGATTGGTCGGAAAACGTTGCCCTTACAGGATACTGGATGCTTCCCAATGAGCCAGATTGGATGCCGCCCGCAGACCTTGTACAGTTTTTGGAGGATGGCGAAGCGCCAGTGTACGTGGGTTTTGGTAGTATCAAGGATGCCGCGACATTCAAAACGACGCTGGAAATTGTTGTACAAGCCGTAGAGCGTCTTGGAAGGCGGGCAGTAATTGCCTTGGGATGGAGTAGCTTGCCTGAAGGGGTATCTGCGACATTACCAAAAAACGTGTTTTTGCTGAGTTCTGCACCGCATTCGTGGCTGTTTCCGCGCATGGCGGCGGTGGTGCATCACGGCGGGGCAGGAACGACAGCGGCGGGGCTTCTTGCGGGCAAGCCAACGGTCATCATCCCTCATACCGGCGACCAACCTGCATGGGGACTGCGAGTATGGGAGCTGGGCGCGGGCGGAAAACCTATTCCGAAAAAGAAATTGAGTGCCCTCGGTTTAGAGGCATCTTTGCGCGAGGCGCTTCAGCCTACTGCGGTTGCAAAAGCGTCAGAAATTGGCGAAAAACTGCGAGCAGAGAGCGGTGTTCAGAATGCGGTGCAAATTATCAGCAACGTACTCAAATACAATTCTATCAATCAATTATCGTAAAATAACCATGATTTCTCTCTCATTTCCCAAACAGTTCGCGCAAGCATTTCTCGCCGAAGTGCTCAAAAACAAGCGCTCACCGATCACGTGGATAACCTTTCTCGTCTTTGCTCTTGCGCCGCTCATGGGCGGTATCTTTATGTTAATTTTGCAGCATCCCGAGATGATGCCACAAGCCGGAATGATGAAAAACAAAGCCGCCGCGATGTCCATGACGGCGGAATGGAAGTCCATGGTTATCATGCTCACGCAGTCTGTCGGCGTTGGAGGGGTGCTGATGTTTGGTTTTGTCGCTGCATGGCTATTTGGGCGGGAATACTCCGATGGCACGGCAAAAGATCTGCTTGCGCTTCCTGTTTCGCGCTCCACTATTATCAGCGCAAAATTTGGGGTCTATGTTCTCTGGTGTGTGGCTCTTGCGGTCTCAAATGTGCTGCTGGGCGTAGGAATTGGCGCGGTGCTACAGTTACCGAATTGGAGCGCGGCTGTGCTGCTTGAGCACGGAAGCCTTTATACCGGAACTGTCTTTCTGACGATGCTGGCGGATACGCCGATTGCGCTTTGTGCTCTGTGGGGAAAAGGCTATATGGCTCCGCTAGGATTCGTCGTTCTGACGCTCGTTTTTTCGCAAATTATTGCTGCAATGGGCTTCGGAACGTACTTTCCGTGGGCGATTCCGGGCTTATACAGTGGAGCGGCGGGCGAAATGAAAGCAGGTTTGAGCGCGGTGAACTATGGAATTGTTGCCGTGACGGGATGTATTGGTTATGGAACGGCGCTGTGGTACTGGAATGTGAGTGACCACGTGAAATGAGAGGCGGAAATTGCCCAAAAGAATATCAAAAATACTCTGAAATCACCTTAAAAAATACCCTGTGAAGCCCGTCCATACTGCATTTCCTGAGAATTTGATGCTTGGGTGTGAATTGTAAGCGGGAACTGGTTGTGTGAGCTGGTCGGCTGAAAAGGTGTATGCTCAAGAAGCCATTGTTTCTGCGGTTCTACAAGTGCTGCCAATAAAAGCGATGCGTTGTGGTGCGTGTGAGGCAGTAAAATTGAGGGTTGCATACTGAAAATGAGATTGTGATACATTTGTTGCGGCGCTGAGAAAGCATGATGCTAACAACATGATGCTAAAAAAGTCGTGCGCTTACTATGCTTATACGGTATTCAACAACAAACGTTCCAAAAAAGTTCGCTTTAAGCGAATTAATATTTGGAACGTTTGAAGAGATTGAAAGTTTAATTCCGTTTCCCGCACAGACACTAACTCTGGATTGCCGATTCCAGCAGCGTAAGCGTTCCCGCCGTCGCATCCAATTCCGCCTGAACACCAATAGGGTAGGTATATTTTTGCGGCACGTGTCCGAACTGTAAGCCCGTAGCAATCGGAATACCCAGCCCTGCCAGACGGTCGGTCAAGACTTCTTGTACGGTAAAAGAATGTGCCGCGTCTTCTGCGTCGCACTTGGTAAATTGTCCGATGGCAATGCCTTTGCAGGATTGGAGTTTGCCCGCCAAGAGAAGTTGTGTAATCATGCGGTCTATACGGTACGGCTCTTCGGTCACATCTTCAAAAAAGAGTAACGCGCCTTTGGTATCTATTTCGAGTGGTGTACCTGTTGTGGTGGCAAGCAGCGTCAGGTTCCCGCCTATCAAGCGCCCACGCGCTTTGCCCGCCGTCATTGTTTTCCAGCCTTCGGTCGGTGGCATCACGATAGGCTCATATTGCTTTTTTGTTTTTTTCTCGTCAGAAGTGGGCTGCGGAGGTGTTGTGACGGCAAGAAAACTTTTCTCAGTAAATTCATGCCATGGAGCAAGTGCTCCCGGACCGTGGAAACAAACGAGTCCTGTGCGTTGGTGGATGGTATTGATAAGGGCGGTAATATCGCTATAGCCGGAAATAATTTTTGGGTGCTTGCGAATGGAAGTGTAATCAAGCAGCGAAAGCATTCGCATCGTGCCGTAGCCACCTCGTGCGCAGATGATTGCGTCAACCGCTTTGTTTTCGACGGCTGCCATGAACTCCGCAGCCCGCTCTTTATCGGTTGCGGATAAGTATCCAAGCTGTTTGCCGGCATTTGAACCTACTTGTACTTTGTAGCCGAGTTTCTCCAAGTAGGCTTTTCCTGCTTCCACTTCTTCCATTTTCGTCCATCCTGCCGGAAAGACAAGACCAATCGTCATGCCGCTTTGGAGTGCTTTGGGCTTGATGAGCTTGGGCGTTTTTGCTGCCGCAGAGGAGGGTTTCTTTTTTGATTGAGCAAAAGCACTAACGGGGAGTGTTGCTGCGGCAAGCGTGGCTGCGGCAGTGCGGAAAAGATTGCGACGCGATAGGTTCATGGGGAAAGCGTACAGAATTGTGCAAAGAAAGTACCCTCAAGTGGGCATTGAATGAATGTCCGCAAAATACAAAAAGTTCGGGGCTTCATCTGCACATTTCTGAGGCTGAACTTAGTATTGGTGCAGAACATTGATTCATATAATTTTCACAAAAGTTACTCTTTTAAGCTCAAACGGAAGTTCCGTTGACAAGGCGAAGCCAGTATTTATACGGACCCCCGTTAGTACCTTAGTTTGTTTACGAAAGCCATAATTCAAATAACCCTCCCGACGGAAATTTTGATGCGGCAGCATGAAATTATGGCTGATATGTATCGGGAGCTATTGTAGGCAAGACCATTGAGCTACGATATCGAAAAAGAACGCCTCACTATTGCAACGAAATATGGGTAGAAACGGTAAATCCAAAATTCCGAACCCCCTGAGAATTGACGGCATGGTCGCCAAGTCCCCAAGCGGCATCAAATCTCAGAAATAAGAAATCCAGTACAAAAGTCGGAATACGGTCTATGCCAAATCCAACTTCGCTGTACGCGCTGCCGCTTGGGGGCGAGCGGAGGATTTCTGCGGTTGTGGAGGTGTTGGCGTACCACGCGGCATTGGCAAAAATGCTGAGTTCCAAACCTCGCTCACGGATAAGCGGCAGACGTAACGCCCGCCACCACAGGTCGCTGAAGTTATGTTCCAGCCGCGCTTGAGCAAATTGCGTACCACCAAAAGCATTGACAGGAGTACTCATCAGGTCGTGCGTTGCGCCCAGAACGGCATACCGCCGCATTGCCACGAACTGCTTCTGAATGGGCGTTGACGCGCTTGCCAGACCGTTCGAAAGTGTGAGGAGAAAAGCCATCGGCGAATATCCGGTGGCAAAGGTTGGGAGCAGCAGGAATGCGCCTGCTTCGGCTTTGGAGTACGAAACAGCACTTGTACTTTCATCACCAAGTTCGGCGGCAACTTTTATCCCAAACTGCACCCGCTCACTGGAAAGCGGAGTGAATGGGGAAAGAATTGCGCCGTAATTCCAATCCGCATCCATGCGCCAGGCACGAATCGTACCTGCTTGTATGCCAAGATTAGTGCGGTCTCCAGCGTTTGAGCGTTCAGGAGTATTTTCAAGCGAAAAATTTCGTGCCTCCGAGCGCGAAGCAGAAAGGCGTAAACCGCCCAAAACCAACCCTGCACCTGCTGTCCAACCGTCCTCGCGGTAGAAATCGAAATGATGACCAAACGCAAGATAATCAAGATTGACGTTGAACGGGGCGAGGGTGCTAGCGAGTCGGCGCTCCTGAATGGCGCTGAGGCGTGAGTATGCGCTTCCGTACAGGTTCACAGAACCGTCAGTCATTGTGTCCTCCCATTGGAAAACCTCAAGCATAGCTCCCGCTTCACCCCAAAAACGACGACGTTCAGGCGTGTTCCCATCCAATGCTCCGCGAAGACTGACGGCAAGAATACTTCGTCCCGTCGTGTCGTACAAATGCGGCAAAAGCTCAATGCCATAGAAAAGATTGGTGGTGCGCGTGAAATTCAGAATCGGGTTTATTCCGAGTGTCGCACCAGTTGTGATGCTGATAGGGAACAATCCATTCGGTGAAAAGGGAAGCATACCGCTCATGGGCGGCGTGGTTGCCGCACTGGGGCTGTTTGCTGTACCTGATTTTTTTCGTGAGCTGTTGCCAGAACCGGTGCTTGCGTCGATGTTCAGGTCGCTACTTTCGTCGTCTTCGCTTTCGATGCCGCCACCACCGACTGACAGACTAAAGCTGATTGTTGTTCCTGAGCGGCGTTCTGAGGCGGTTTTGGGTGGTGTTACTCGTTTGATGCTGTCTTGCACAAGCTGTACGCTGTCCACGCGTCGATACGTGGCAAGTTCTTCCGCAGAGAGGGCATAGAGCGAATTCTTCTCCCAAAACTCTGCTGTTGAGGAATCCGCATTGTTTGCCACCACTGTCATTGTCGCTTTGGGAGAAAGTTTTTTGACTTTGGACGGGGCAAGGTTCGATACGCTTGGTGGAGTGTTTGGCAAAGTATGTTGTGAAGAAGAAGCGCCAGCGCTGGAAAGAGTCGCGGGTGCGGCGTTAATCGTAACGTCCTGAACAATCGTTTGAGCGCTAAACTCTCCAAATGCCTTGATTGCTCCCATTGCGGCTTGGGTTGCGGCTTTGAGTTGAAAGTGTAAATACGTTGGAATCCAGATGTTTTGTCCGGCGGCAGTGTATTCGGTAAATTTTTGCTGATAGCTAAGGCTCTCAACGAAGGGGATAGATACGTGTACCAGGCGAAAATTTGCTTCTACGAGCGCGTAATTTTTGTCCGAAATGGAAAGTTGCCCTTCAAATGCTGGAAATGCTGCCGAGCGTGGTTTGAAGCCGATGAGAAAAACCAAGCCGCCGTTCCCGTCAGGCTTTTGCCCAAGAAAATCATATTGATAGACGGTTGGTGCGGTACCGGAAAGTGGCGTAACGAGACGTGCCGAGCCAATTTTGATGTTGTCGTCTTGAAAATTAAAAAACTGGTTGTAGGTAAAAACATTGTCCTGCACGGGAACATTCGCGGTTTGGCGGCGTTGCAGAATGGTTGTTTTTTGCTCCCGCGTGGGTTTGTAGTTGTCCTCCACTCGTGCAATGGTCTCGACGATGGCTTGCTGACGCTGTTCGTCGCGGAAGGGAAGTTTGAACGCACCGAAGCCGTTGATTTTGGTGTACAATGTTTTGGTGCTTGAGAGTAGATTACCCGCATTCTCTGCCCGCACAGCAATAGCACGGCGCACGATGTCCTCCGCCGATAAAGCGCGAACCTCGACGCTGCCAAGAGTGATGGGGGATGTAGAAAGTCTGAGCGTCACGGCAGTGCTATCGCCAGTAAGTCTGTATTCAAGAGGCTTGTAGCCAAGCGAACTAACACGAAGCGTTACAGGAGCAGCGTTCGATTCCTGCAAGGGCACGCGAAACCAACCTTTTGCTGTGGAATAGGTGCCCACATTGCGCCCTATAATGCGCACGGATGCTCCTACAATAGCTTCACCAGTGGCGCTGTCCAGAATATTTCCTTCAATAATTCGACTTGAGGCAATTTGACTGTGGGCGGTTTCTTGGGCTGGTGCGGTTGTGGCAGATAAATGCACCAATGCACAAAAGAGAAGTACGCCGATAACGGCTTTATAGCAGGCAGGATAGGTATTTGCATGAGGCACAGGAAAGCGAGAAAAAATGGGGAGCATACTTATAGAGCTGTTGTTGGACGAAGTGGTTTTGGGATGAAAAATCACAGAAGTACGAGCATTTTCAAGAACACTATGGATTTTTCGGTGCACGTAGGCTTTGTTGAAAATTGCAGAACCTGAGAAATGTGCCTCGCAAATATCCGAAAAAATACGCTTTTGCATGGATTTTGTTGCACAAACGGCAGAATAAATGGCATAGACGGCGCTCATAATCACCTCTGCGGCAGACGAGTGCATTGTAAATGCTCCATTGCATTTTCTTTTTTCATAAAATCTAGGAAAGTATGCCAGAAAAGTTGCGTGAATATCTTTGCTTGCGTAAATTACGGGCGCAGTGGTCTTATGGACGATGAAAATGAACCTGTAACAACGCAGTAATTTTATCACCCCTCTTTGTGTGAATCTATGACTTTTCAGGAGTATGTTCGCAAATTCATTCCCGAAGAATTTTCGTTGGACAATGATCTCGACCGTCGGGCAAAATTAACCGTCAGCGTTGCACTGGTCGCCGCCGTTACGTGTCCGATAGCCGGTATTTCCTATCTTTTTTACGGGCATTATTGGGCAATAGTGTTCGTGATGACAGCGTGCGTAGGATATTTTTCGATGCCGTTTTTACTTCGCGCCACTGGCAATCAAATTCTTACGGCACAGGTGTTTCATACCATTATCTTTTTTATGCTGAATGCGATTGCTTTCACGACAAACGGTATTCGCTCCACGATTCTCCCATGGATAGCAATCATTCCACTTCTCGCTGCTTTGCTCTTGGGGCGGCGGCAGATGTTCCAATGGCTGGGAATCTGTATCGGCACAGCGCTGGGGTACTATATTGCCGGACTCCTGGGGTATCAGTTCATCAATAAAATTCCTGATGCAGTCGTGTCCCGCTCGGAGTTTGTTGCCCTAGCGATTCTGCTCACAGTGCAAACGCTCATTGCTAACCTTTTTGAAATCGGGCGGCAGGAGGCATTTGGCAATCTCGTCAAACGCAACCAAGAGGCGGCGGAGTTGAACAAAGGTCTTGTGCTGATGAAGAGTGCTTTGGAAAAGGAAAAGGTGAAAGTCGAAGAAATGGTGCATGATTCTGAAAAAATTAACGAGTATCTTGCTTCCAGTATGGAACATATGCTGGAAGCGGTGCATCGCTTTGCCAGTGGAGACTTAACGGTACGCTTCCACGTGGAAAAAGAAGACGATATTGGTCGCATTTTTATAGCCTTCAATAGCGCGATAGATAATATGCGCAAAACAATTTTTAAGGTCGTGGAGAACGTCGAAGCTACAGCGAGTGCCAGTGCGCAGATTTCCGCCAACACCGAAACGATGTCCGTTTCGACGCGGGAGCAGGCAGCACGGATTATGGCGGTAACATCAGCAATTCAGTACATCGCCGACCAGATGCGTTCTACCGCCGAAAGTGCTGCCGAATTTGCCGACAGCGCCAAGAAAACTGCCGCCGCTACGCAAGCAAGTGGCGTGATTGTGGCGCAAACGATTGACGGAATGAACAAAATTGATGATGTTGTGCGGCGCTCTGCTGCTACGGTGGAAGAGCTTGGGCGCAGCAGCAACCAAATCGGCGAGATTATACAGGTGATTGATGATATTGCCGACCAAACAAACCTTTTGGCATTGAACGCAGCTATCGAAGCGGCACGTGCGGGCGACCAAGGGCGCGGTTTTGCGGTGGTAGCTGACGAGGTGCGCAAACTCGCCGAGCGCACAACGAAAGCGACGAAAGAAATCGCAGCAATGATCAAGAAAATCCAAAAAGATACGCAAGATGCCGTTCTGGTCATTCGTCAAGGTACAGGGGAAGTGGAGCGAGGTAAAGACCTTGTGGCGAAGACAGGTCATGCGCTGGAAGAAGCAATGAAATCTGCATCGCGCAGTTCGGAGACCTACGCGCAAATTGCCGATACGAATAAGTTGCAATCGGAAGAAATGACCGAATTGTCGGATAATATCGGCAGCGTAACCCGAGCAGTGCAAGAAACGGCAAATGGTACAATACAAGTAGCGGAAGCGGCTATGGATTTGAATCGCTTGGCGGAGTATTTGAGTAAGCTCGTCGGCGCTTTTCGTATTGATAATCGCACTATTCTGCAAATTGCCGCCGCACCCAAGCACACAGAACGTAATTGGCGGGAATACGTACCGGAGGATAAGAAGAACGTGATGTGAACATGGCAAACATACTATTGGGTAAAACGGGCTGATGAGTTTTGCTGCGGTAACTACATTGCCCGATGGTAGCATTTTGCTATATTGTTGTTTCACCAATTCAGATGTCACTATGACCATTTTCGGTAATGCCTTGATTCTGCTCTGTGCTTTTGTCGCAATGGAAATTTTCAGTGGACTCTTTCACAAATATCTCATGCACGGTATTCTCTGGCGTATTCACAAGACACATCACCAAAAAGGCAAAGGTTACTTTGAACTCAATGACCTCTTTTCATTTTCCTTTGGAGTCATTGCAACGGCTTTTGTTCTTCGGGGCGCTGCGGAATTTGATTGGCGTTTTTGGGTGGGATGTGGTATTATTGCCTACGGCTTGGTATATTTCGTCGTTCACGATGTCTTTATTCATCGCCGGCTTCGGTGGATTGAGAAGTCGAACCTTCGTTATCTTCAAGCCCTTCGCCGTGCCCACAAAGCCCACCATGCCTACACAGACAAAGAGCCGGGTGAAGAATATGGCTTGCTGTGGATTGGGAAAAAGTATTGGCGGTAAAAAACTAAACACACATAAAATTTCGCCACATCGTTAGATTACAAACCTCACATTTATTTTCTCCAAGGAGACACGAATGCTCACACAAAACGCTCATATTCTCGTTCCTACCGATTTTTCCACGCCCTCTGCTCACGCTTTGGAGTACGCCGAAACACTTGCCAAAGCCTTCAATGCCACGCTGCACCTTGCCCATATCATTCAGGAAATTGAATATACCGAAGAATGGGGAAATGTGTACACCAAGCTCAAAGAAATCGGACCCCTTGTCGAGCAGCGTGCAAGCGAAAAACTCCACGCGCTTCAAGAAGAACTGAAAACAAAAGGGATTGCAAGCACCGTCCATATTGCTCATGGTCGTCCCGACCTTGCCCTTGAAGACTATGCCCGCAAGCATGATGTGGCACTCATTGTCATCGGTACAAGCGGCAAACGTGGAGTTGAGCATTTTGTTTTGGGTAGCACCACTGAAAGACTTTTGCTGAAATCGCCGTGCGCAGTCTTAGCTGTGCGACAGAAAAAATAGCGCAATATCTTTATGATACTTCAATACGAGTTTGTAAGCGCTCTGTAAACTTGCCTTCACATATTCCACTTCCGAAGAAATATCTCTTCCATTTTTTTGCCCACAGCACTATGAATATCCACGCAAAGCCTCTTGAAAGCGTCGTCCAAGAACTCAATGCCAATACGACGAAGGGCTTCACGGATGAAAATGTTCTGAAAGTCCGCGAAAAATCAGGCTTCAACGAACTACCACCACCGAAGGAAACACCTGTCTGGTTGCAATTCCTCCAAGAGTTCAACGACCCGATAATGTACATCCTGATTGTGGCGGGCATCGTGAATGCGCTCGTGGCAGAGCCGAAAGATGCGCTCGTCATAGCGTTCGTTGTCATTCTGAACACCGTTGTCGGGTTTATTCAAGAGCGCCGTGCCGAGAGTGCTTTACAGTCGTTGAAAAAGCTGACTGCACCCACAGCACGTGTGCTGCGAAACGGGCAAATGGTCGAAATACCTGCACGGGAACTTGTTCCGGGCGATGTTTTGCTTGTGGAAAGTGGTACACGTCTTGCTGCTGATGCACGCCTTTTCGAGGCTTCTACCTTGCAGGTGGATGAATCCATGCTGACGGGCGAGTCGCTTGCGGTAACAAAAAATCCTGCTCTTCAGTTGGATGCGGCGGCTCCTGTGGGCGACCGCTTGAATATGCTTTTTGCCGGAACAATTGTGCAGCGTGGGCGTGGAAAGGCGATTGTAACGGGCATAGGACTGGGAACAGAGTTTAGCAAAATTTCAACCGAAATTCAAAACGTCGAAGAAAATGAATCGCCTTTGCAGGAACGCTTGGCAGATTTTGGTAAATACCTCAGTATTGGCATTGTTGCTATTGTTGTGGGTATTTTCCTCATTGGATGGCTGCGCGGGGAATCGCCGCTGACGATGGCGCTCACTGCGATTGGTCTGGCGGTCTCGGCAATTCCTGAAGGGCTTCCAATGTCTGTTACTATCACGCTTTCGATAGGTATGCGCCTTATGGCAAAGCGCCATGCGGTTATTCGTAAGCTCATTGCCGTTGAGACTCTTGGCAGCACAAACGTGATTTGCTCTGACAAAACAGGAACGCTCACTCGCAACCAAATGACCGCCGTGCAGCTCTTTAGCGATGGGGCGGTGTACAGCATTTCCGGCACCGGCTACGACAAAAAAGGTGTTCTGACGGGCGCAGATGGTGCTGCCGTGAACCTTGAACAAAATCAAGCGCTCTCATGGCTTATTCGCACAGGGCAGCTTTGCACCGAAACAAGCCTCAAGGATGCAGGAGAGGATGCTTCTGCGTTTGAAGTCGTTGGTGACCCAACCGAAGCAGCGTTGCTCGTGCTGGCGCATAAAGCAGGCAAGGACGCAGAGCGCCAAAACTGGAAAGTTTCCATTGATTTGCCGTTTGAATCGGAGCGGCAATTTATGGCGGTCTCGGCTACAAGCAGCGGCAAACGATATGTGTTGCTCAAGGGTTCGCTGGAACGCCTTCTGCCTCGTTTGGGCGGGATGATGAAAGCAGACGGTTCGCTCGTACCGGTTGACTCGGCGTTATTGCAAAATAGAACCGAACATTTTGCTGAACAAGGTTTGCGCGTCTTGACGCTTGCAATCAAAGAGGTTCACGATGTTCCATCGCCGGAAGAATTGGAACACGTTCACGACCTCACATTTGTTGGCTTGGCTGCAATCGTTGACCCAGCACGTGAGGAAGCGAGAGATGCTATTGCTGAATGTCGGAGCGCCGGAATCCGTGTGAAAATGATTACCGGCGACCATGCAAAAACGGCACAAGCGATTGCTTACGACCTTCGGTTGGCGGGAGAAGAAAAGCCGGACGTGCTCGCGGGGCGTGAATTGGAAGCCATGAGCGACGAAGAATTGTACAAGCGCGTGGAAAAAACCGATGTTTATGCCCGAGTGTCGCCCACGGATAAATTACGCATTGTGAAGCAACTCCAACGCTACAATCTTGTTGTCGCCATGACGGGCGATGGCGTGAACGATGCTCCGGCTCTGAAGCAGGCTGATATTGGCATTGCGATGGGGTCGGGAACTGATGTGGCGAAAGATGTTTCGGGAATGGTCATCACGGACGATAATTTCGTGAGTATTGCTGCAGCCGTGCGGCGCGGGCGGGTTATTTTTAGCAATTTGCGTCATATTTTGATTTATATTTTGACCACCAGTCTTGGCGGTGTTTTGACCGTTGCGAGTTCTGTTCTTGCCGGATTCCCGCTTCCTATCTTGCCCGCACAGCTATTGTGGATAAACCTCGTTACCGATGGCACATCTACCTTCCCGCTCGCATTTGAGCGAGAGCACGGCAATGTGATGCGCTATAAGCCTCGCAAGCGAAACGAGGCATTGCTTTCGCCGCGTATGGTGGGGCATATCATTTTCTGTGGCGCATGGATGATGCTTGGCACGCTTTCGCTTTTTTGGTTTAACCTTTATGTTCTCGCTATGCCTCTTCTCAAAGCGCAGACTGCCGCATTCTGTACTCTGGCGCTGTTCCAAATCTGGAATGTGCAGAACTCACGGTCGCTGGAGCGGTCGATCTTTTGGAATTTGCCCGGACGCACAAAGGGCGAAGGTCTGGAAAAAATCAAATTTACAGACAATTTACCGCTTCTGGGTGTGATGTTTTTTGCAATGGCGATGCAGATTGGGGCTGTGGAGCTAACCTTTATTGACGGGCTGCTCAATACGCCGTTTTCCTTAGATGCCGCTGATTGGCTGCGGGTGCTGGGCGTATCCTTTTCGATTATTGTGGTTGTAGAATTGGAAAAACTGCTCTTGGCAGTGCGAAACAAGTTTGTGAAGAAATAACCATACATCCTTGCTTCATACACGAATGGAAACCACTCTTTACCTCTACGAACAGCTTCAACTCCTCTCCATGCGCGATGAGGACGGGAAGCCGCACAATTACAATCTTTCGCAGCGCGTTGGCTATGCTCTCGCGGGCGCAGTGCTTATGGACTTGATTCTGGGCACGTATGTTGCGTTCGACCACGACAAAAATTGCGTCGTGCAGCCACAGTCTTGTCCCGATACTATGCTTGGAGCGGTGCAACGCCGCATTGCCAAGCCGAAAAAGCCTAAGGATGCGAAGTATTGGGTGCAAATACTATACGCCTATCACACCTCCTCCGCGAGATTGCTTGACGGACTTATAGCAAAGGGTGTAATTCGCCTTGAGCTTCGCAAAAAATGGAAAATTTTTACCTTGAAGCGTTATCCGCTCATTGATTTTGCCGCGAAGCAAGCAGTCGTCAGCCGTTTAGAAAAGGTCGTTGTGAGCACAGAACCACCGGAATACGCGGCGCTCATACTGCTCAGTCTCGTGAAGTCCGCACGATTGCTGCCGTATGTCTTCCCTGAGCGACACAAAAACGACCCAACGGGGCTAGAAAATGACGTGCAGGCAGCGCTCAAGAAACAGCCCTACGGGAATTTTACCGAGGAAGCGATTAAAGATGCAGAACGTCGTGAGGAAATGCTGGAAAGTCTCGAAGTGGCGCTTGACACCCTTACCATTGCGATGGATGCAATTGCTGATGCCGTTGATGCCTCTGCCGATGCAGGAGGCGATGGTGGCGATGGCGGTGGTGATGGTGGCAGTCACTAAAGCAAAATTGCTCACGTATATTTTGAACTGCATTCCGCCGTTATACAACCTTGAATTCAAGAACGGTTAATATCATAAGCCTGAAAAATTAGCACTGAACCATTCAAAACTCAACATTTTTAGATGAACCTTCTCGCTCTTTTCCTCCTGTGCGTCGGTGCACTTGCTGTCCTTATTACAGCCCCTCTTGCGCTATTTATGCCGTATAGGGTGATTGACGACACCGACCGACCGATACTTGTGTATCTGTCAGTGGCGTTGTGCTTTGCTGTGCCGCTTACGATGGGCTGGTGCGTTGTTACCGGATGGAACTATTATCAGCAAGCAGCATATAGCACGGCGGCGCAATTTGGCATTTATCCAACGGTGGTATTGTTTGTCGGTGCGGTCGTTATTGCCGTCGCCACGCAGCGCACGAAAGCTATGGCAAAGAAAAAAGAATCAGAATTACTTTCCTCTGATAAAGCGTCCAAATAAGATGTTACCGTCTTTCCTAGGTAATCATTTCTGCTTTTACCCCACAAATTTATAGCCCATTCCGTGTGCTGTCAGGATATACTGAGGTTGGCGCGGGTTTGGTTCCAGCTTTTGGCGTAGCCACGCAATGTGTGTGTCCACCGTGCGTGTGGTCGGCATGGCGTCATAGCCCCAGACATTGTTCAAAATATCATCGCGGGAAAGCATCGTGCCACGATGTTCGAGGAGGTAGTGCAAGAGTTGAAACTCTTTTGCCGAAAGCTCTAGCGGTTGTCCGCCGCGTTGTGCTTCCATGCCGCGCACATCCACGCGCACGTCGCCGAATTCGTAAATTTCCTGTGCTTTGCTGCCTGTCGTTTCGCTTACCGCCGCATATTGACTGCGCCGGAGGTGTGCTTCGATGCGAGCAATCAGTTCGGGCGCTTCAAAGGGCTTGGTGAGGTAATCATCGGCGCCTAATTTTAACCCCGCTACTTTATCGTCCAGCTGCCCACGTGCTGTAAGCATGATAATCGGCGTGGTAATGCCGCCGCGCCGGAGGTCACGGCAAACATCGAAACCATTCTTTTCTGGTAGCATTACATCCAGCAAAATCAGGTCAAAACCTTTTGTCATTGCCAGTTCCAAGCCGGAACGCCCGTCCAATGCGGTCTCAATGTCATAGCCCTCAGCAAGAAGTCGGTCGGTAATAGTAAAAACCAATCCTGCGTCGTCTTCGATAAGAAGAAGTGAGTGTTTCATCACTGAATGTTTCATAACAATGCTTTTTTCTGAAAAGTATGACCATTGTGAGCTTGCCGTACCTATTGGTATCCGTGTAATCTGTACAATCCTTTTCAATCCGTGTCAAAAATCCTCTGTCATTCGTCTATGGCAACAATACTTACAATGCAGAGTGAAGTTCGGCAAATTGCTTGAGGTCGCTCTGTTTTGGAAGCGGTATGTGAACAGCAAACGTTGAGCCTTTACCAAGCTCGCTTTCCAGTGTAACGTAGCCGCCGTGCTGCTTGACAATGTGTTGCACGATTGCCAGCCCCAGCCCGTTGCCGTGAATCTGTGCGTCAATAACCTCACTTGTTCGGTAAAATGGCTCAAAAATGCGCTTCTGCTCTTTGAGCGCAATGCCACGCCCACAGTCTTGTACCGTGAGTAAGAGTTCCTTGTCCGCAAGCACCGAAGCGCTCAAGCGTACATTACATTTGCCAACACTATATTTGACGGCGTTTGCCAGAAGATTATCCAATACCGAGCCAAGCGCACGGGCATCGGCAAGAATGAGCGGTAGATTGTTCTCAATTTCAATGATTGGTGAGCAGTTTTCACCGTGCAGAAAAATAGCATTGCGTTCCAAGCACTCGTCAAGAAGTGCTTTCACATCGGTCGGTTGGCGGTCATAAGTGCGTTTGCCGGACTGAATCCCGGCAAAATTCAGGGTCTGTTCCACCATTTCCATCAGCCGTGTGATTTCACGTTTCATCACCTGTCCATAGCGCCGCGCCTGCTCCGGCGTTTTGACGATACCATCGGCTAAATTCTCACTGGCTGAATTCAAGACCGCAAGTGGTGTGCGAAGTTCGTGCGACACGCCTGCCACAAATTGCATCTGCTGACGCGCCAACCGCTCTGAGCGTGCCACTGATGCAAAGACAATTACCAAGCCGCCCGCCATCACAAGAAGCGCCCCGAAGCTCACCGCTACGTTTCGCCAGCGAAATGCTTCCACCTCACGCGCCAGCGAACCCCGCGCTGCCACGACGCGCAGCTCGGTTGTTCCGAAAAATTCTTTGACCGCGAGAGAATCGGCTCCCGCTGACCGTGCCAGATTTTGTACCGGCGAGGACTGCGGATTATTTTTTTGCAAAAGGGAGTCGCTCTCTGCCGCAAGAATAAGCGGCATTCTGGAGGTTAATGCCGCCATAGTGCGCCCCATGCGCCCGGGGGGACGAGGTGGAATAAAGCCGATAACCGTAGTAAAGTCTGACGATATTCTTTCGCTTCCTGAGAGTCTCGGTTCGGAGGAACTTAGCACCGTGCTGTCATCATTTTGCAGGACTGTCCAACGGTATTCTCGTTCATGGAAGTAAAGGTGCATGATTGAGGGGATAATACGCTTGCGGAGATTGGTGCTGTCCGGTACAATAATTATTGTATTCATCGCAAAACTTCCCGGCTGCGGGAACGCCATGCCTGAGTATGATGGAAGTCGCTTATTGTCATGGTAGGGGCTTGCTTTGCGCTGGGAGTCTCGTTGTGGAAACCCTTTACGAATTTCGCCCTGGACTATGAGTGGTGGAGAGCTGCTTTGGGTAAGCGCTCCTTTTGCTTGGGTACTTTGGGATGGATTGTAATATCCTGAACCGGAGTAATTCCGATTGCCAGTGCTCGCCGGAAACATTGGCAGAATCAGTGCCCGAAGACCTTTGGCAACGCGGCTAAAAGGTGGCATATTCTCAAGGTTAATGCCTATGGAGGTCACGTGACTATCGGGAACAAGTAAAAGTTGTTTTGTGGGCAGGTCAAGACGGTACACTTTATGGTCTTGTGCACGGACAAGATATATCGATGCCACAATGAGCGAGTCGTTATGCTGTTTCCAGAGGTTCCACGCATCCGCTAGTTCCTCCGCTATGGCGCTATCGTTTGTCTCTGCTGGAAGAGTAAATGCTTGCTGAAGCCCCATGAGGCGCTGATTGAAATTCCACGCCGCATATGTGGTTGTTGTGCGGACATTGATGCGCAAGCGTTCTGCCTCGCGGTCGGAAATCTCACCTATCCAGCGCCATTGAAGCCACGCAAAAATAGGAATAAGCAAAAGCAGCAAGCCTAAGAGCAAGAGCAGGGGCGATTTGATGCGTAATTGAGCCATGGTGTGACGAAATGCCGTTTCGGAATACGGTGATGAAATCTTGATGCCACAAAAATACAGTATCAAAGCGGCTTTTGAAAGAGTGTTTGTACATCAATCCGCAATTTAACACCCATTTGACAAATCCTTAACAAGCACTTAACAACTGATTTTTCCATGTGCCGTAGATTTGTGCTGAAGTGGATTGTACAGAATTTATAATTTGGATCTGTAACCTTTTTCAGTTGATATTGTTTCTCTGGTGTCGTACGTATATCCTTGTATTTGCGTCGCCTTGAGTCGAGGGGGAAATTTTTGCACGAATACTTCCACGCACAGAGTTGTCTAAATGCCATACCTACATCAAGCCATCAACGTTTTATCTTTTTCAATTTTGGAGAATGTTATGCTTATTCGTCGTACCACCATTGGCGCGGTATTCTTGTCTTTTGTTCTCTCATTGCTAACAGTTTTTAATCCGCAAACAAGTTTTGCGCAAACTGCTAACGTACAGCAGGCTGTAACACTTCAAGTTATCCATGCTTCTGCTGATCCTGCACTTTCTTCGGTGAGCCTTTGGGCAGGGCAGTCTGCTTCGTTTACACAGCTTATTGCAAATGGCGGTCTTGGTTCGGCAAGTTCTGTGCAAACCAGTCTTGGTTCGGCAATTCCTTCGTTGAATGCTGCGGTGAATGTGCCTTTGCAGGTAAACATAGCTGCTGCTAATAGCGCATCGGCTACGCCGGCACAAACAAGTTTGCCATTTGCCATGGGGCGGGGCAGCAACATCGTGATTGCCGCCGGCGTTCTTCGCCCGCGCAATTTTGCTGCTAATCCAGCACAGAATTTTACCGATATGCGGCTCATTCACATTATTGATACCGTTACCACATCGACGACTGATAACGTGCGCCTTCTGTTTGTTCATGCAGCCACCGACGCGCAGCGTGTGGATGTGGTTGTTCGTCAAACAGGTGCCGTGTTGGCGAGTTTGAATTATGCGCAAAGTGGCTTCGCTACTGTACCCGTAGGCGACTACACAATAGACGTGCGGTTCTCGACCTCGCAAAGTATTATTGCCTCATTTGCGGCGCCGCTTCAGTCCCTGAATTTTGGCGGACAACGTGTTACGTGTGTTCTCACGGGCTTTTTGAATCCGAAGACGAATCAAGACGGACAAGCGCTTGGAATGGTTGCCGCTCCGTCCGTTCCCGTTTTCGTAGATTCTGTAACCTCCGTCGCTTCTGTCATGCTACCGATAGTGGACAAGCCATTTGTAGCGCCCAATCCGACGACGACTGTTCAAATTATTGATAATTCTGCCGATGCCAATCGCTTGCCATTGAATACAATTCTTCAAGCGCGCACTGCCAATGCCACTACCACGACTGTCGCACCTATCGGACAGGTGCTGCGCTTCCGCGAGGCATCACGAACGGTGAGCACGACTGCTGTTACGACGTTTGTCGTTGTAAACATGATGCGTGTACCAGTGCAGTCCGTTATCACGCTTGATAATGTTATCGGTTCACAAATTACCGCTCTTACCGTGCGACAGCGTCCGCTTCCGGGGAGACCAATCATCATTGATCCGGCATCATTTCCGCAGACAACTCTTGCTCGTGGTGCCAATACCATCATCGCAACGGGTGTGATAGACACGACCGACTATGCCAAGAATCCTGATGGGCTTTCCACACGCACAAAATTCACACGTTTTGTGGACGAGTTCGATTCCGTTGCAACCGATAGTGTCCGTTTGCTGCTTTTCCAAGGTGTAACCGATGCCAAGCAACTGGATATCAGTATTCGCGGCGGCGACTCAATTGCCTCGCTCAAGTATGCGGAAGGGCGCTTCATAACGCTTCCGGCGCAGCAATTTACGTTTGATTTTACCACATTTGGTACATCAGATGTGATTGGCTCGTTCAGCGTTCCGCTTCAGGACTATGCGGGACGACGGATTTCGGTGATGACATCGGGCTTTGTGAATGGTGCCAAGAATTCCAATGGGCAACCGCTTGCACTTATGTTGGTACCGGAGCAACCTTCAACTACTGACCGCATTACACTTTTGCAGGCTGCGCCTGCGCCTGCGGGTGTAGCAGAGACCACGCTGCAAGTGCTTCAAGCATCTGCCGATATGGGATTAAATCCTGTCGGTGTGGCTCTTCGCTTGCCTGTTGCCAATACAAACGGTGTTTTTTTACCCGTAACACGGTCGCTACCATTTCGCCAAGCGGACACCGCCGTAACAGGTTTGGGGGCGTTTGCTCCCTTTTTGAAAGATATTGCCGGAATCAATCTAACTGCCTTTTTGACGCGAGCAAATGCTGCTTCGGCGGTTTCGGCGCTCTACCAGCAGAATAATTTCAGTCTTGTGCGGGGAGCGAATATTGTCTTTGTAAGCGGCTTTCAGCGTCCCAGTCTTTTTGCGCCGAATCCAGACAATCTTGCCACAAATATCGGTATGTACCAATTTGTTGATAGAGTCCGGACGGTTCCGCCGGATAGTGTGCGCTTGCTTGTCTTCCACAGCGTCAGCGATGCGCCACGTGTGGATATTTTTGCGCGAGGTGCATCTGTGAATGGAACAAATGTAACGCTGGCAACGCTCAGTTACGGGCAGGGCGCGTGGGTGACGGTTCCGTCGGCGGACTACACGCTGGACATTGTGCCTGCGGGCAAATCAAGTGTACTTGCGTCATATAGCGCTCCCTTACGCAATTTGGGTATGGGCGGGCAGCGAGTGTCCATAGCAGCAACAGGTGTTTTGAATCCTGCGCAAAATCAATGGTTTCCACCGTTGGGATTATATGCGGCATCGAATAGTTCTTCCATTGGTATCATCGGCACCACCACCACGACGCTGACCACAAGCATTGACCCTCTACCGAGTGCTTCGGCGATTACGGTGACGGGCACGACGATTACAACAACAGCGATTGCTGTTTCCACAACGGCGAATGGTGAAACGACAACGACGATAACGATTGCGGAGAATATCTTTACCCCCAATCCCGCATCAAGCGGTATCAAGCCGGGTGCTCCTGCCTTCCCAACAAAACCCACGACCATCGTTACGACCACAACGACGGTAACTGCAACGTTGAATAGTTCTATGAAAATGGATGTTACCACAACGACTGTTTCGCTTCTGAATGGTTCGAGTACGACAACGACGACCGCGACGACGATTTGGTTCGCGACGACAAGCTCATTAACGCTTTCGATGATGCTTCCGGCTGTGTCGTCTCCACTCGGCTCCTCGGTCAGTATTAGTGGTAAAGCAGATGCTGAGGAGAGCATCACCGCTTCTGTCTTCCCGAATCCTGCTCAGGAGACCACAACAATTTCGTACACGATGAAGTCCGATGAAATTGTCGGTGTCAGTCTTTTCGATGTGTACGGACAGCTTGTTTCAACGCTGGAAACGACAAATATGAAATCCGCCGGACGATATGCGCTTGAACTAAACACTCAAACCCTTCAATCGGGTGTCTATGAAGCGCGTATTCTCACGCAGAGCCGCACTAAGACCGTGAAAGTAGTCGTTATACGATAGTTTGTGGAGATTTTGAAGTGCTTGAAAAAATCAAGTATTTACTTGTGGTTAATAAAAAAAACAAAGAGTTCAATAGGTTTCTGTTGAACTCTTTTTGTTTTTGTAGGATTCTTCAAATCAAGGCGTGATGCTGTCTTAGCGTGAAAGTGCAGGGGTGTAAATTTTTTTTCTAGGGTCGTAAAAAACTCTTGCATACGTCAATTAAATCGCTAACTTCGCAGGTAGCGAAACCCATTACCACAATCTGTGAAACAATTTCGCGGTCGTTTTTTTGAGCGTAAAGGCGGAACTGTACACGCAGCAACGTCATCTGAACATTGAACAATATCTACTTTTATTTATCCTTGCAGCGAGGTAACCACCATGGTTGATTCAACCGCCGAAGCGATGCTTCTCGAAACGTCCACTATGTCCAATATTGGCAACCAGTCAAGTTTTTACAATAAACACCAGATGTTTGGGAACACTGCTGCTGCCGATGAAGCTGTTAGCGATGATACAGAGATTCTCTACGAAGACTTTGATGTCTTTGTGAACGATATTAACATCCATTACGGACGGTGGTATTCTAAGCGTAACGATGCCGTGGGCGCGCCTACGGCAGTCTGTGTGCACGGTCTGACGGCAAACCATCGCTGCTGGGGAACCTACGCTGAACTGTTGGTCAAAAGCGGAGTCAACGTTATTGGCTACGACTTGCGCGGTCGCGGACTTTCGAGCAAGCCGGAAAAAGGGTATGGCGTCTTCGGGCATTTGAAAGATTTGTATGCCTTCTTAAATGAAATTCACATTGAAAAACCAATTTTGATTGGACATTCTCTTGGCGCAATGATTGGAATGGCATTTGCTGCCGAGCACCCCGACCGTCTGTCGCATCTTATCATGGTGGATGCAGGCGCAGCGCCCACGCTGGCACAGCTGATGAAAATTATGGTTGTGCTTCGCCCCTCTCTTGCCCGCTTAAATTCTACTTTCCGCAGCCCCGAGCGGTATATTGAAACAATCAAGTCTGCGCCATACATTGCTGCTAATTGGAATAGTGTCGTTGAAGATCACTGCCGATATGAATTGGAAGAAGTGAACGGGCGATGGAAGTGCAATATCCCGCTTTCGGTACTCGACCAAGAGTTTCAATCTTTTGGTGGTGCAATTGACCCGCTTGTGGCAATAGCTAATGCGTTTATGGATCCGCTAGGGCTTCTGATGAAAGCCTGGCCCCCCCGCTATTTCCCATACGACCAAATCACCGTTCCGACGCTCATTCTCCGCGCTCCGGGCAAAAATCGCGAGGCAGGCGATGAGTTCCTCACCGAGGATGGCATGATGACCATGAAGCGCGAAATTAAGGATTCGACCGCCTTTACGGTGCAGAATACGAACCATTACACCATTGTGTTTGCCCAACACGCTGAGCGCGATAAGGTGATAATGGATTTTCTGACGCGCGATTAAACGTTTGGACGGAACAAAAAATCATATAAACACGGCAGTTTGAGTGCAGCGCACACAGCGACGCTCAAGCTGCCGTGTTCATTTTTGGTTGCGTAGCAAATCCAAGCGTCGTATATTGGCAGGCTTTGTCTGTATGACCTCTCTTCGGAACACAACAAAAAACGTGCGGCAAGCACACTCCGAATCTTGCTTTGTCATGTTCTTTCGTGAAGTTTTTGTCGTGTTCTGCACTATACCGCAAGCTCTTTTGGTACTAACAGTTGAACGAATGAAACTACGATTATTTTTACAAAACCCTTACGCACGACCCCGGCGCACCGATCACGTGCGCGCGGCGTTGCTTCTTTGGTTTTGCACAGGGGCGTTTACTTTTGCGCTTTTTACCTCTTTGACTATCCAAGCACAGCCCATAGTAAGCGCCGTAGCGCTACCGCAGGGCGCAACCAAAGAAGAGCTTGATACATTGCCACATCGCCCAATCAGCGAGATGTTGAAGCCCTACAAGTATCCGGTGAAAAAGGTGCGCGTGAAAGGCAAAACCGAAATTGCGTACATTGACGTAGGCGATCCGAAAAGCAAAGAGGTTCTGCTCTTTATTCATGGACTAAACGGCTATATCCCGATTTGGGATAAGACGATAGAGGATTTATCGAAGGATTATCGCTGCATCGCGGTGGACTTGCCCGGCTACGGACGCTCGGAAAAAGGGGAATTGCCTATCAACGTCATATTTTATGCCGACTTGCTGGTGCGTTTTTTGGACGGCTTGCGTGTGCGCGATGCCTACATCGTTGCTCATTCGATGGGCGGGCAAGTGGCTGTAAATCTGGGTTTGCGCTATGCGAATCGGTTCAAAAAACTAATGCTTATCTCTTCCACCGGCATCGAACCATTTTCGCAGGCGGAGCGTCAAGCATTTTTCGATAATGTGAATGAAAGCGTAACAAAAGACAAAAGCGACGATGTTCTCCGCGCCGATTTTGCACGATTGTTCTACAAAATGCCGCCGGAAGCAGAATTTATGCTCCGCGACCGCCTTGCTATGAGCCGTGCAAGCGATTATGGTTATTATTGCCACACCGTAGCCCGCTCTATTATCGGCATGGTAGAACTTCCCACGTGGGATATGCTGGAGGGACTGAGCCAGCCGACGCTGCTCATTTATGGCAAAAATGATAAGTTGATACCCAACCAGTTTTTTCACGTGATGCAGAAGCCGCAAGACATAGCAGAGCAGGGACGTGCTAAAATTCGTAAATGTATCGTGCAAATGATTGATAGGTGCGGACACCTTGCGCAGTGGGATAATCCGGATGCGGTGAACCAAACGATACGTGATTTTTTGGATAGGTAATCTCGTGCGGAGGTCGTATTTTGGGGAAACTACCACGACTGTTGAACATTTTCTCAATACGCCATGACCACCACTAAAGAAACCTTTGCCCAGCAGATAGACCGCACGGTGTCTGTTCTGGCATCCTACGTTATTCCCGCCGGCTTTCTTCCTGTCGCGACCGGTACGAACTGTGAATTTTCTGCGATGGATTACGGCTATCCGACGCAGTACGTCGAACTGCAAGGTGGGGTACGGCTTGCCTATATTGACGTGTATGAAGGCACCGCAGAACCAAAGGGCACGATTGTCTTTTTGCACGGTTTGGGAAGTTATTTGATGGCGTGGAGCCGCAACGTGCCTGCGCTTTCCAAGACCTACCGTTGTATTGCACTTGATTTGCCTGGCTATGGCAAATCCTCAAAGCACCACGAAATCACGCTGGATTTCTATGCGGCAGTGGTGAAAAAGTTTGCTGATGCGCTTCACATTGATACCATAGCGCTTTGTGGACATTCTCTCGGCGGGCAAACGGCAGTTTTGGCTGGCTTGCGGTATCCGAAACTTATCACGAAACTCATCCTGATTTCGGCGGCGGGCTTGGAGCACTACACCGAATTGGAGCGCAATCTTATCAAACCCTTTGCGTATTTGCCTGTGCCGTTCTTTAAGTACGCTTCGCCCGCAGGAGTGTTTCTTGCATATGCTGCAAACTTTTACAAAATGCCCGATGAAGCGTTTTTTATGGTGCGTGACCGTATTTTGTGGGCACACGCCTCGGGCTATGACCTGTATTGCAAAGCTGTGATGCAGTCGTTCTTGGCAATGGGCTATTCGCCTATCGCACCGCGCCTCTCATCGGTGAAGCAGCCGACGCTGATAATGTACGGAGCAAATGATAATTTTATTCCAAACTGGTTCATGCACGGCGGCTCGGTGCATTCGGTGGCAAAGGAAAGTGCACAAAAAATTCCCAATGCTGAGTACAAAATTTTTGATAAATGTGGACATTTTGTGCCCTTTGAGAAACCTTTCGAGACCAATGAAGCGATAATGAAATTTTTGGGCTAGGATACTCTACTCATCGACCAACGTTTTTGATTATGAGAAGTAGTGAAAGCCGTGAATGCAAGAGGCTAAGGCACGAAAGAAGTAAGTTGTAACCATCAATTTTTCTCCATTTGATATCCGATGAAAATCTCCGGGTTCTCTTTTGTCCGTAATGCTATCAAATACGGCTATCCGGTCGTAGAGTCGCTACAATCATTGTTTCCGCTGTGCGATGAGGTCGTCGTAGCGGTAGGAGACTCCGACGACGGTACGCTTGAACTCCTTCACTCGCTTAATGAGCCGATGTTGCGTATTATTCCAACGGTGTGGGATGAGCGCCACCTAGGCGGCGGGCGCATACTTGCGCAGCAAACCGATGTGGCATATCACCACTGCACGGGTGACTGGTGCATCTATCTTCAAGCGGACGAAGTATTTCATGAAGCAGATGCTGATTTGCTCCGCCACGAAATCGCCACCGCACACAAGGACTCACGACTTGAGGCTTTGATAATGCGATACTTACATTTTTACGGAAGCTACGATTTTGTCGGCACAGGGCGGCAATGGTATCGGCGGGAAATACGCGCCTTGAGGCGCTTGCCCACTATCATTTCTTGGCGCGATGCACAGGGGTTTCGCAAAACCGATGCTGATGGCAATGCTGTGAAACTCCGTGCGCGGCAAACCGATGTGCGCGTCTTTCATTATGGCTGGGTGCGCGAACCCAAAACGCAGCAACGCAAGCTCAATAATTCTAACAGATTGTATAATCCAGATGCGCCCGAAGTTGAGGAAGAAACCTCGAATGGCTTTGATTACGATTCGGCGTATGCCGTTGAATTGTACACACAGTCTCACCCTGCCTTGATGCAGCCGCGTATCGCTCATGACCGCGAATGGACTCGGCATTTCAGGGCTGAACGCCTGAAGCCTAAGCCATTTCTTGTGCGGCTTACTGACGATATTGAACGCTTGACGGGCTGGCGAATCGGAGAATATCGGAATTTTATCGAACAATAAGCCATCGCATACTCCTTGCTCTGTGCCGTTATATGCTTTCCTAAGCGTAAAAACGGCTTTTTCTTCTTTCTTTCTTTCTCGTAATACTCACAATCGCACACCTAGTACCAACATATCGTCCACCTGAAACATCGCTCCTCTGTGTGCGTCTATCGCTTCACCTACAATCCGCGGCTGCTCTACAAGTGCCTTTGCAGCTATCTCGTGTAATAGCGGTCGCAATCGTTTGGGCATAAATCGGCGCTGCATTTCGTCAAACTGGTCTTTATAGCCGTCGGTTGTCAAATAGAGCATTGTTGCGCCCTGTGGAACAGACGACAAATCCAGCACGTGCCGCTCGTACACTGGGCTGCGTTCCTCGCGTCCGCCTAATTCCTCGGGTGTGCCTTTGAACTCCCGTAATTCGCCCGCAACAACCGCATAGAGCGGGTTCATCGCGCCAGCAAACTCCACGATGCGCGTGTCAAGGTCAATCATACACAAACAAATATCCATACCGTCATCGTTGTTCGTTTCGCGTTGGCGTAAGAGGCGCTGCAAGTCGTGGTGCAGTTCGTTCAATATCAAATCGGGATGCGGCTCTGCGAGGCGTTGGGTAATGTCGTTGAGTAACGAATTTCCGATGAGGCTCATAAATGCGCCCGGCACGCCATGTCCGGTACAGTCCACTGCCGCCACAAATACGTTGCCGCCCACCTCTTTGCACCAATAAAAATCTCCCGACACAACATCTTTCGGTCGGAAGAAGATGAAGTGTTCTGGCAAGAGTCGGTTCAGCGTTTCGGTGGAAGGCAGCATCGCGTCTTGGATGCGCTTTGCATAGCGGATGCTGTCGTTGACGTTGGTTAAGAGGCGTTGTGTTT
>JACVZY010000109.1 GCA_014654705.1 Ignavibacteria bacterium | reverse complement strand
CGAACTTCACGCGCGTAGCACCCGTGAGGTTGGTTCCGGTGATGACGACGGATGCACCTTCAGCCGCGCGGTTGGGCGTGAACGAGGTGACGCGGGGTGCGGGTGGGAGCGGGATGAACGTGAAGCCGTTGAGCGTTGAATTGCCAGCAGCATTGACCACATTCACTGAGCCGGAAACAACCGACGTTGAAATATAGGCATGAATGACGGAATCAGAAACGACTGTGTAGCGCACTGCCACGCCGCCAAAGCTTACGGTGGAAGCCGTGAAAAAGCGTACACCGCGAATGATGACGGTATCGCCAGGGCGGGCTGTGGTAGGAGAAAAACTATTGACAATAGGCGATGTGAGCGGTGCATAAGTAAATCCTGCTAAGGACGATGTTCCGTTTGGCGTGGTCACGCTCACGCTACCCGTTGCGCCGCCACCAATCGTAGCAGCAATAACGCTATCTGACAGAACAGTGAAATTGTATGCTGCAGTGCCGCCAAAGCTAACCGATGTTGCGCCTGTGAAGCCCGTACCGCGAATCGTTACGCCACTGCTGATTGTGCCCGAAACAGGCGTAAAACTTGTGAGCACAGGAGCAAAAACGGACGGCGGAGCAACGGTAATCGTAAACGACGTGGCATTGACAAAGCCACCGCCATTACTTGCTTGGATGACAATCGGTCCGAATGTTCCCGATGCGCTTGGTGTGCCGGAAAGCAGACCCGTTACGGGATTAAGCGTCAAGCCCGCAGGCAATACGCCGCTTGCCACGGTGTAGGTGGGTGCAGGAAAACCACTTGCTTGGAAGGAATACGCATATCCCACTCCTGCTTGCGCGGTGCTTGGTGGTGTGGAAGTGCTAAAGCCAGTCGGAGCAATGGGATTAACGGTCATCGTTACGGGTTGGCTCGTTGCAGAACCGTTAGCATTGCTTGCCTGTACGGTGAAGGTAAAGGTTCCTGTCGCTGTGGGCGTACCCGAAAGTACACCCGTCGTTGGGTTCAGCGTCAAGCCTGTTGGAAGCGAGCCGCTTGCCACGCTGTAGGTGGGCGCGGGAAAACCGTTCGCTTGGAATTGATAGGGAGTAATTGCCGTTCCGCCATTCACCTGTGACGGTGGTGCTTGTGCGGTGAACGTTGCCGGGGCTTGATTGACGGCAATACGCACTGGCGAACTTGTAACGGAGCCTTGACCGTTCGTTGCTTGTATAGTAAAGGTGTAATTCCCGCCTAAAGTTGGTGTGCCCGAAAGGACACCTGTGACAGCATTCAACGTCAAGCCCGGAGGCAGCGTACCGCTTGCCACACTGAAGGTGGGTGCGGGGAAGCCGTTTGCAATAAACGTGTAATTGTATGCCGCCGAAGTGGAAGCACTTGCGGGCGGGGCTTGGGCGGAGAACGAACTTGGTGCCGACGACGATGGAGACACTACAACTGTCGCCGAAGTACTGGTCAGGGTTCCGGCGGAATTAGTTGCACTAATTGAGAACATGTACGAACCTGCCACAGTCGGTGTACCGGAGACCGTGCCAGTGGAAGCATCCAAGGTCAAGCCTATGGGCAGTGTGCCGACAACGCTGTACACCGGAGCCGGAAATCCGCCCGCAGTGTAAGTGTAAGCATAGGCACTGCCGACCGTAGCGCTTGCGGGTGGGGTCTGTGCGGTAAATGACGATGGAGCTTGATTCACCGTCATTGCAATCGGTGCGGAAGAATACGAGCCTACATTATTGCTTGCCTGTACGGTAAAGCTGTAAGCACCGCCTACGGTAGGTGTACCTGAAAGTACGCCTGTTGCGGCGTTCAGAGTCAAGCCCGGAGGCAAGCTGCCACTGACAATGCCGAACACAGGTGCGGGGAAGCCTGATGCAACAAAGGTATAGGGCGTGAGGGGTGTACCAACATTAGCGGACGGCGGCGGTGCTGCAGCACTGAAGCCGCCGGGTGCCACAGCGGGAACGGTAATGGTCACCGTTGTACTTGTGAACGTACCGACAGAATTTGTAGCGGTAATGGCAAAGGAGAACGTACCGAGGGCAGTCGGTGTGCCGGAAAGCGTACCCGTCGAAGAAAGCGTCAAGCCTGTCGGCAGTGTGCCGCTTGCGAGGCTGTATGTGGGCAAGGGTGAGCCGTTCGCTGCGAAGGTGTAGGAATAGAACACACCGCCCGGGATGGTGGCGGGTGGCAAAAAAGCACTGAAGGCGGTCGGTGCCATAGGGATTGTAAATCCTGGCAAGGCTAAAGTACCATTGATTGTGCTAATACTAACATTTCCTGAGGTAGTTTCAACACCAACAACGGCACTGATTGTACTATCATTGACTATAGTGAAGGATGATGCAATACTATTACCAAAACTCACAGATAATACTCCACAAGAAAAATTCTTCCCACTCAAAATTACAACTGAACCTTGTGAAGCAATATGTGGAGAAAATGAATTAAAAACCGTAGGTGAAGGTGCCGAAGAGGTAAGTTTAAAAATGCGGTGACTGTTGTCACTGACATAAATATTTCCTTGATTGTCTAAAGCAATTCCAGTTGGATCGTTTAATTGTGCAAGCACAGCATTTCCATAAGCGTATCTCGTCACAATGGTAGTAACGGCTCCCTCTGGAGTAATTTTACGAATACTATTAGTACCCCTTTCGGTCACGTAAATATTACCTGTACCGTCTATCGCAATTCCATGGGGTCCACTAAATTGCGCGTTCAGTCCAATGCCGTCGGCTAATCCCCCGACAGCACTTCCGGCAATAGTTGTTACAACGCCTAATGGAGTGATTTTGCGAATACGGCTATTATTATTCTCAGCAGTATAAATATTTCCAGCGCCGTCAAGGGCAAGTCCGGCAGGGCTATTGAATTTTGCAGAGCTACCAGTACCGTCAGCATAACCGCTTCCACTACCACCAGCAAGAGTTGTCACAACGCCTGCCGGGTTGATTTTGCTTATTTTATCGTTTAACCAATCCGATACATATATATTTCCTGCTTTGTCAATAGCAAGACCAACCGGAAATAGTCCACTCGCTATTGTTGTAACAACACCCCCTACACTGATTTTACGGATGCGCTGATTACCGTTATCAGCCACATAGACGTTACCCATACTATCCAGTGCAACACCAAAAGGGTTTTTAAACTGACAGACCGTTGCACCACCATCTACATAACCGGCAATTCCGCTTCCCGCAAATGTACTAACCGCTCCGGAAGGACTAATTTTACGGATACGATTATTACCGGTATCAGCCACATAGATATTACCCATAGCATCTGTAGCAATACCAAAAGGAAGAGAAAACTGCGCTTCTCCTCCATTTCTATCTGTATAGCCAGCAACGCCGCTTCCGGCAAATGTAGCAACGCTTATTGAATTACACGCTGAACTTTGTTTTACGGAAATAAAGACAGGAGCACTTAATACTGAACCTGCACTATTGCTTGCTTGCACGGTAAAGGTGTACACACCGCCCACGGTCGGTGTGCCGGAAAGAACACCTGTGGTGGGGTTCAATGTTACACCGGCAGGAAGGCTACCGCTTGCGATGCTGTACGTCGGAACAGGAAAACCAGTTGCTGCAAAGGTGTAAGGCGTTATCGCCGAGCCTGCACTGACCGTGCTTGCGGGCGTTGCGGCTGTGAATGATGCCGGAGCAACGGGAGCAACCGTGATGGTGACGGTTGTGCTGGTGAGCGTACCGGAGGAGTTCGTCGCGGCAATGGCGAAGGAAAATTTACCTGTGGCAGTCGGTGTACCGGAAAGAACACCCGATGCCGAAAGCGTCAAGCCTGCGGGTAGTGTGCCGCTTGCGAGGCTGTATGCGGGGGCGGGCGAGCCGTTTGCTACGAAGGTGTAGGTATAGGGCGTGTTGCCGGTGATGGTTGTGGGTGGGGCTTGGGCGGTGAAGATGGTGGGGGAAACGTTGGAGGGTGTAAGAGTAAGTTTACGAACGCGAAAGTTACCTGCATCTCCCACATACATATTTCCAGTCGCATCAAATGCAATTCCGACAGCATAAGAAGAAAACTTTGCCTCCAAAGCATTACCATCCAAATATCCATAACCCGCATTACCAGCTATAGTTGTTACGACTCCTTGGGAAGTAATCTTGCGAATACGAGTAATGCTAATGCCATCTAAATCCGTTACATACACATTACCTAAAGCATCACAGGTTAACCCAAATATATAACCAAATTGAGCAGCCGTACCGATGCCATCTGCATATCCATTTGATGAACCACCAGCCAATGTTGAAACAATGCCATCGGTACTTATCTTGCGAATACGAGTGCTTTCCCCCACATACACATTGCCTATTGCATCTACGGCAATGGAAGAGGGGCTACTAAACGTCGCTGTCGCAGCAGATCCATCGGTACTACCACGCACTCCGTTACCGGCAAATGTAGTTACTAAGCCTGTCGTGCTAATTTTTCGTATTCTATGATTCCACGAATCAGCTACATAGAGATTTCCGTCTGTACCTGTAGCCAGTACACTTTTTTGTGGATATGAAGCCGCATTATCAGCAGAGTTGAAAAAACTAAATTTTGCCGTACTACCCATTCCATCAACAAACCCAATTGAACCAGAAGTTGGGGAACCAGCAAAAATAGAAACTATACCGGTCGAAGTGATTTTATAGATTACATTTCCAGGAAAGAAATTAGACCCCCAACTAGAAGCAACATAGATATTACCTAAAGCATCCGCAGTAATTCCTACAGGCGTACCTATATTTACTGACGTTCCTATCCCCTCGGTAGCGCTACCACCACCTGCGAGAGTTGTTACAACACCGTTCCCAGTAATCTTACGGATGCGCCTATTACTATTATCCCCAACAATGACACTTCCGAACGCATCTACAGCCACAACTGTCGCGGAATTAAACTTTGCATCTGTACCAACACCATCTGTATAACCTGCAGCACTTCCAGCCAGCGTCGTAACATTCACGGTCTGCGCCACCACAGGCGCAAAAGAAACCATACCAAAAACAAACACTGCCACCGCCAGCGCAAAAGCACTACGCACATTACTACCACGATGCATACAAATCCTCGAAAAAATTGAAGTAAAGGAAAAAAGTTGTTTTGAATAACTGGCACAAACATACAAGCACAACCTCAAAAAAAATAATTTCCGAAGGCAAAAAGCGCTGAGCGGGACATTTAAAACGCTGAGCGGGACACGACTCTCATTTTTGAGAGAAAAAAGTGCGAAAAAGATGAATATTTGGGAAGCGTGATTTCTGTCAATGGATACCATAGACCATTTTCCATGGTCATCGCAAAAGACATTCTTCCATCGCTTTTGAGAGAGAATTTGCAGTTCATCTCACACCTTAATACGCTTGCAATTTTCCCGCTTGCTCATTCGCTCCCATTAGCGTAGTTTTGTGTTGTACAGTGAATCACTCTTTCCACCACACCACCCCGCTACTACAAACTATGAGTAATCTGAACGGCTCCACAAACGGCACACACACCGCTTCTGACGACAGCGCGACTCCCCTCAATCCAAACGCCATTCGCTCTGCGCTCGAAAACGTTCTCGACCCCGACCTTCAGCAAACGCTCGGTGCGTTGGGCGCGATTCACAATGTAGAGTTTGAGGTTAATACGGTGCGCGTATATTTAATTCTTTACGCACCGCTCCACTTCGCTGCCGAGCGTATCAATAATGCCTGCAAAGACGCAGTGCAACGCATCGCACCTCAAGCCCGTGTGGAAATTCTGGTGCAGGAAAAAATGCCGGAGCGTCCGCAAAACCGACCTTTAGCAAACGTCAAACACCTCATTGCCGTTGCTTCCGGCAAAGGTGGCGTCGGGAAATCGACGATTGCCGCGAACCTCGCCGCAGCACTGGCACGAAAAGGCGCTGTGGTGGGTCTGATTGATGCTGATATTCACGGTCCCAGCGTTCCGACGATGTTCGACCTCGAAGAAGAAGAACTGCGCGGCACGAAAAACGAGCAAGGGCAGTTTATCGGGCATCCGATGGAAAAATACGGCGTGAAACTCGTTTCGATGGGCTTTGTGATGGCACGCGACCAAGCCGCTATCATGCGCGGTCCCATGCAAGCGGGCTATCTGAACACGTTCATTGAGCAAATCGAATGGGGGGCGCTTGACTTCTTGATTTTCGACCTTCCGCCGGGTACAGGCGATATTCAGCTCACTATGGCACAGCGCGTACCGCTTACGGGTGCTGTCATCGTTACCACTCCGCAAAATCTGGCATTGGCGGATGTACGGCGTGGGATTTCGATGTTCAACCGTGTGAATATCCCGACGCTGGGCGTGATTGAAAACATGAGTTATTATGTGCTGCCGGACGGTTCGCGGGACTATATCTTCGGGCAGGGCGGCGGCGAAAAGATTGCTAAAGAAATGAACGCGCCATTTTTAGGCGAGGTCCCGCTCAACATCAACATCCGCAAGGGTGGCGACGACGGTATGCCTGTGGTGATGAACGACCATGCACCCTTGCAGCAACGCGCCATCATGGAACTTGCCGAAAAACTTGCCTCCGAAGTGCGCCGTCGTAGCGCCGCCGGAGCACAAGCACCGACCGTTCAGATTTCGATTTGAAATAGCTCATCATGAAACTTTTCATCCGAAGCGCGGTTCTTAGAAAAGTGAGGTTGTACTTTTACTGACAATTCCCCTCTTTGGAACAAAGAGGGGTGTACGAGCGACAGCGAGGACGGGGTGTTTCCGCACCTGCTGCTGCCACACTACCCCGTCAGTTGAAGTTGCGTTTAACTGCCACCCCTTCACAAGTGAAGGGGAACTTCAGCAAGCGTATCTTCAGTTCCAACATATACTCGGAGGAACGATGCAGGTTCTTTCCACTTAACCTTTTTACTATGACACGCCGTCATCTTTTCTCCATGCTCTTCAGCGATAATGCTGAACGGCAGTCTGCTTTGTCCCGAGAGGAAAATCACCTCTCCACCGAACAAGAAGCTCTTACCACAAACGAGGATGAGCCGACTGTCCCGGACAAAAATCGCCCCACCCTTCAAAGCGGCTTGGAGCCGTACACCCAAACGCTTGACCGCAAGCGGGCACTGCACCTTGTTCGCCGCCTGAGTTTTGCGCCTGCTTATACGCTGGTAAATCAACTTATCGGCAAGACTGCTTCGGAAGCGCTTGCTATCGTGATTGGCACAACCTCAACGGTAAATCTGCCCACAAGCCTTCCCGGAACGTGGACAGACGACATCACCGAAAATCCCGACCGTGCCGATAACGACACCCGCAATCTGATTCGCGGGCGCTGGGGCAGCCAATTTGGAGCATTGCAGGCATGGTGGACGAATCTCATGCTTGCCGACGGTTTTCCGGCACGGGAAAAATTGGTGCTATTTTGGAGCGGGCATTTTACAAGCGAATTTTTCTTCGATGATATGTACAACCCGCCTCAACTCTTGTTTCGTCAGAATCAAGTGCTCCGTAAGGACTGTCTGGGCGACTTCCGACAACTCACCGAAGACATTACGCTGGACGGCGCAATGCTCAATTATTTGGGCGGAACGCTGAACAGCAAGGGCGCTCCCAACGAAAATTTTGCCCGCGAACTTTTGGAACTGTTCACCACAGGCTTAGGGCACTACACCGAGGGCGACGTAAAAGAAGCCGCACGAGCACTTACCGGCTGGCGTGCATCGCGCTTCAATGACGAGCCACGCCCGAATGGGAATTTTAACACCTACTTTCTTCCCTCGGCACACGACACAGGCGCAAAGCAGTTTCTGGGCGTGACCATTCCGGCACGGGATGCCGATTCCAATACGGAGTTTCTTGTGCGCACGGGCGAAGTGCGCCGACTCATCAATATCATCTTCGAGCAGCGTGGCGACGCGGCAGCGCGATTTATCAGCACGAAACTCTATCGCTTTTTCGTCTATGCCAATCCCTCGCGCACCGATGCCAACGTCATTCAACAAATGGCAGACGTGTTCAAACGCTCAAACTACCAGATTTTACCGCTCTTACAAGCACTTTTCACCAGCGCTCATTTTTACGATGAAGCCAATATCGGTGTTCAAATCAAGACTCCGGCAGAGTTTGTGCTTGGTTTGGCGCGTCAACTGGGCGTAAGCGCCGGAAATGCAATCAGCACAATGAGCTCACTGGAACAGGTTCTTATGGATCCACCAAATGTCGCGGGCTGGGACGGCTACCGCACGTGGTTAAGCACGAAAACGTATCCCCTGCGCGTGCAGTACGCACAAGCACTAATTCGCGGCATGAGCAATGACGCGCTCTCGACATGGGCACGGCAGTTCCCGCAAGCGGAGAATGTTCAATCTCTCGTCGGCGGCATTGTGGAATTTCTTTTCCCCAAAGCACTCACAGCAAATCGCTTGCAGAACTATGTCAATGCGCTCTTGGCAGGCGCTCCCGATTACGAATGGGCAAGTATTCTCCGCGACAGCAATGCCGCCGGAACACGTCTCAAGGCTCTACTCACGATGATGACGAAAGCGCCGGATATGCACTTGTGCTAGGAATTTTTTAGGAGCATAGGAACAAACACCTGATGGATTGGCGCACTTGAGCCTTTATCCGTCAGGTGTTTTAGTAGGTACAATTCTCTACACAAAAACAGGAAATATTTTACGTTGCTCGCACCAGAAAGTACGTCTGCATCATGCCTTTACCCTTCACTTCCATTTGTTCACGCTTCTCGAAAGTATAGACGGGCAATTGTTCGTCAATGCTTTGGGCTTTGGTCAATACCTCGTACACCGCTTGGGTACAGTGAATACGCCCCGCTTCACCGTGAAACTCCATGCGGCTGGCGATATTGACGGTATCGCCCCAAAGGTCGTAGGCAAATTTTTTCGTGCCGATAACACCAGCGACCACAGGACCAGTGTGCATGCCAATCCGTACACTCATCGCCATATTCATTCCTGCTGCCGTGCGTGCTACGGCACTTTGGATGGCAAAAGCCGCCTTTGCCACCCGCAGACAATGGTCTTCCGAGCGCTCCGGCGCTCCGCCGACGAGCATATACGAATCGCCAACCGTTTTGATTTTCTCAAGTCCGTTAGTTGTTGCAATGGCGTCGATATCGGAAAAAATACTATCAAGTAACGTAATCAATTCTTCCGGCGAAAGAACGCTGGCAATCGTGGAAAAGCCCACAATATCAGCGAAAAGAACCGTTACGGATTCGTAGCGGTCTGCAATAACGCCTTCACCGCGCTTGAGGCGCTGCACAATCGGCGCGGGCAGAGTATTCCGCAAAAGCCGCTCCGATTCTTCGTGTGCTTCGGCAAGTTCGTGATTTTTTTTGCTCAATTCTGTTTCTACCCGCTTGCGATAGCGGATTCTGCCCCAAAGCGCCCCCACGAGCGCAATGGTAAGCACACCAACAGCACAAAGACTGTAAATGATGATGTTCGTGCGCTGGAGTTCAAGACTTTGCACTTGCTTTTCCCGCTCCAAGAGCCGAATACGCTGCTCCTGTGCTTCTTGTTCGTACTTGGAGTTAAGGTCGGCGGTTTTGCGAGCGACTTCCTCATTGAAAATCGAATCTTTCATAGCCGTATAAAGCCGGAAGTAAATGTAGGAGAGATTCTGATTGCCCTGCGCCTCGTGGACATCGGCGAGCGTTTGATAAGCATTCCGCAAATCAACTTTTGCACCAATCCCCCGAGCAACACTGATACACCGCTCGGCATATCGCATAGTTTCTTTGAAGTTTCGCAGCTTAAAGTATGTTTGGGCAATATCGCTCAACGCTGTGGCAATACCGGGCTGAAAAGCAAGTTCTTCTTGCAGTGCCAGGGCACGAGCAAAGAAGGCAAGAGCGCCATCATATTTTGCTTGCTGCCGATAAATAATGCCAAGTCCGTTGAGTGCCAGAGCGCTTCCCTGCTTGTCTTGAAGCTCTTCTTTCAAACGGAGCGAGCGTTCATAGACCACAAGCGCACTATCAAAGCGCTTTTCGGTACGATAAGCAACACCAAGGTCGTTGAGAACAATCGACAGTAGGCGCTTATCATGCACGGAGTCAGCAAGGTGGAGCGCACGAAAGAGTGCTTGAAAAGCACGCTCGGTATTGCCCTGCCGGATATGCACAATGCCAAGATTATCCAACGCTGAAGCCGCACCACGCGCATCCTTACGCTGCTCGGAAATACGCAGCGCCTTCAAAAGCGCATCCAAAGCGCGGTCTAAGTTGCCCTGCCTCACATAAACAATGCCAATGCCATTCCAAGCCTGCCCGATGAGCGTATGACCGTGAATCTGCTCACCAACCGACAGCGCACGCTGCAAGAAGCCCAACGCACGATTGTAGTCGCCGAGATTACGATAGATATTTCCCAAATTCACAAGCGCCTCTCCAAGCCCTTTTTTGTAGTCAATTTTTTCCGCACGTCCCAGCGCTTCGTGAGCAAATTTCAAGGCGGAATCGGCATTACGAGAGCGATATTCTTGAGCAAGTGTGTTAAGGACATTGATGGCAGACGTGTCGTGATGACGCTCTGAAGATATTTTTACCAGCAACGACTTGAGAGAATCTACATTCGGCGGCAATAAAGAAAGACTATTTGCCAAGAGAGGTGTTCCGCCGGAGAAGATGACGAAAAAGAGAGCACCAATAAACAGCAAAAGCGCATTGGCAGTCAGAACGACCAAGCGCGGTGAACGATGAGAGGAGTGATAAAAGAGTAGATTCATGCGGAAATACCCTAGAAACGACGTAAGAAGAAAAATCCTGCACAGTGCAAATTGGAGATATTTTTCCACGAAGACAAACAATATTGCTTGCAGGGAGCCTTCAAAATAAAACGCGCTTTGGGGCAATTTCCTGAACCAAAGCGCGTTTGCAAGTCTATTGGCGAGTGCCAATGGGTACTTACTATTTATTTTACTTACCGTTTTTTCTTTTTATGACGATTTTTCCGCAAGCGCTTTTTCCGCTTGTGTGTTGCCATTTTATGGCGTTTACGTTTTTTTCCGCAAGGCATAGCGGTTCCTCAAAAAGTGTGAGACAATTGTTAATTATGAGTCAAATTTCATGGTTTGTACCAATGTTTACCACGTAGTACTCACGTGGAGGAACAGATTCAGCAATCAAAACTGTATTACGAGCCTTGAGTATTTGAAGCAATTCCTTTGATAATTTCCTGTGCGCTTTTTGCAGCATCTGATTCGGGAGCAACTTCAATACACTTCTCGAACCATTGTTTTGCTGTTTTGAAGTCTTTTTTGCCGTAATAAATCACTCCTAAATTATACAATGCTTCCACACGGTTTGGCTCGTAGTTCAGCGCAAGTTTCGTCTCTGCAATTGCTTCATCCTCGCGCCCTTGGCGGAGAATGGTGTAAGCATAATCTATACGTGCGGCAACATCTTTAGGATTAAATTCTTTCAAGTAGCGAGAATAGTACTGCTCGGCTTGGAAGAAAGCACCTGCATCGTACCACGCATTTGCCATACGGACGACCAATCCGCCGTTTTTCGGGTCTTTTGCCAGAGAATCGCGCACCTCGGCGATACGTTGCTGCATTTCGGGCGTTACTTTGCTCATTGGATTACCGCTTGATGCAGCACCTGTTTGGCTTTCCGTGCTGGATTGTGCTGTATTTTGCGAGGCACTGGGCGGCGCTGGCTTATCAATCATCAGTCGTGTAATACCGAAGGATGCGCTACCCAAAGCAATCACCGCTACGCTCGCAAACACCAGTAATCTTGAGCCGCCGAACGGGGTGGTAGAAATGCTATTTTGCGAGTGAGAATATTGTGCAGCACCGCAAGAGGCGCAGAACTTGAGGGCAGCTTCATTCGCGCTGTCGGCTTGCTTGCGAGCGCCGCAGGTGGTACAGAAGCGTTCCAATGGTTGCTGTGGGGAGGGTGATGCCATAGACAGGTCGGTGTAGAATCTGGGGTGTTGTAATGAAACACTGACAAAGTGCTGAATTTGCGTTATACTTTCATTTAATATTCAATATGCTGTCAACCAAATAGCAGTTGTAACCAAACTCAGCACCTATCAAAAATGATCTTGTATCAATGTTTTTCTTACGTTTTTTACGACTTTTTTACGACGCTATCTTACGCCAATGCCGGAGCGGCTTTACGGGCGCTTTTGAGAACACCGTTTTTGCCTTTACCGGACTTCAAGTTCGCATCCACGCGGGCGCGGAGTTTACGCGAGACTTTGAACGTCGGCACAAATCGCTCGTCGAGTTCGACCGGCTCACCGGTGCGTGGGTTGCGTGCGGCGCGGGGGCGACGTTTTTTCACGGCAAAAACGCCGAAATCACGAAGTTCGATGCGCTCGCCGTCGGCAAGTGCTTCCCCGACAGTCTTGAGGAATCCGTCCACAACTGCGTCTGTTTCTACTTTGGTCATGCCGGTTGCGTAAGCGATTCTTTCTACAATATCGGCTTTGGTCATGCTTTTCATAAATGCGTACGAAGAGGTTTTGAAACAAATGAGAGATGTCTGTACGACAATGAGTTAAGTCTCTTTATTGCTGCTACTCATTGCTAAATTCTGTGCCGACTATCATTGTGTATTGTGCAACTGCTATGCAGTACGACAAAGTGATACTTGAACAATACTTTCAACAAAATGAGTAGAATACAGCCGACTAAAATACAAAAAATCCGACTAAAAAGCGAGTGCTGACCAAAAAAAATGTTGGTTCATTGTCGAAAGCATCGTAAATTTGTGATTCTCTACCGTAAATTCTGTTTTTTGTAATGAATTTTGCATTGCTAGAGAACTCCCAACCCTATAACTCTCTGATTTGTTTTTAGCTTTCTCACTTTAATTCAAGAGACTATGTTCGTTTTCATGTGTATTCTTCTTGCGCTGGCGGGCATCTTGCTCGTCGCAGCTGTTCTTATTCAGCCGGGTAAAGGCTCAGGCTTAACTGCCGGCATGGGCGGCGTATCGGGGCAGATTTCGGGTATGTTTGGCGCACGTCGCACGGCAGATTTTCTCCAAAAATTTACCATTGGTCTTGCGCTCGCTATTTTGCTCCTTGCAGTGGTCACAAATAAATTTTTCCTCTCCACACCGACCGTTGCTGGCGCGGAAGAGCGTGCACCGATTACGACCGGCGCGGCAAAACCTGCTCCGCAGCCTATCCCGCAAGGCGCAGCACCACAGCAAGCAGCTCCGCAAGGACAACAGCCCGCTCAAGCACAGCCGCAGCAGCAAGCGCAGCCTCAGAAAAAATAATATTGGAATCGTCGCCGCTTCGTCGGCATGACAAGAACGCTTTCAAAGCGGGAAATGGCTATCATTTCCCGCTTTTTTTATGCCCTTTTTATCACTCAGTCATTTTTGTATTCGCCTATACTCCAGAATTATCAGCGCTTTACAAACAAGGCAGAAAGGTAATGAGAGAATAAAATATTTGCCCGCAATTTATGTATGCAAAAAACTGACTTTTTGACTATATTCAGCAGCCATTTGCACCAAGACTCTGCACCAAGACGGTCCGCTCAAAGAATAAAACGAGCACATATGGGTAGGTATTGCCGCCAGCCGCTCTGCTAAAAATTGACGTTATCACACGACCAATGCAACAAACAATAGCGGAGTCGCTATTGAACCAATGTATGCACACTTTTTCATCCACTCTGGAGGGACGTATGAAGAGTTATCACGGTTTGTTATTGGCGGTTATGTGTTTTGCCGCCCTTGATTGTACAGTGCCAACACTACTGGCACAAACGCAGCCCAAAGCTACACAAGATGCGAAAAAGCTGGAAGAACTCAGCTTGGAAGACTTACTCGACGTAGAAATTGTTTCCGCCTCGAATAAAGCGGAAAAGCTCTCGGATGCTCCGGCAACAGTGATTGTGCTGACTGCCAACGATATTGCCAAACGCGGGTATTTGGACATATCAGAAATTTTCGATGATTTGCCCGGTATGGATATAACCCGTCCCTACGGCGATACATTTTTGAAAAACTATTGGCGCGGGTACCGCAATTCTATTGGCTCGCCGTATTTGCTCATGGTGGACAACATCATCATGAACAATCTCTATTTCAATGAAGCCGAAGGAATGCCCGCGGTACCGATGTCAAATATTGAGCGGGTTGAGGTTGTTTATGGTCCTGCTTCGGCGGTCTATGGTCCAAACGCATTCATGGGTGTAGTAAATATCATCACCCGCAAAGACCGAGATTCCAACGGCACTTCCGTCCGAGCGCACGTATCAGGTGGCTCCTTACAGCGCCGTATAGCCGACCTTAACGTCCTGCACAAACAAGGTGCCTTCCGTATCAGTCTCACAGGGCGTTTTGATGTGGGCGTAACCGATACGACAGCCAACAATACTTATGAATACACCAAATCAAGCTATAGCAAGAACCGTCGGCTATGGGGAACGCTGCTGGACAACCCAAATCTGGGCGGCAACCCCGAATCGCGCCACGAAAATTCAGGCATAGACGTGCGTGTATTTTTGGGTAATACCGAAGCCGGTTTCTTAATGAGCGGCATTCGCAGTGGCTACGGCAATGAGTATCCCTTCGACGCAGTACAGCCAAACGGCGTATGGGCTAGACCACAAACGAGTTTCCATCTGCGGCACGTACAGGAATTTGCACCCGGCTTTTCGAGTTCCACTCTCATTCGCTATCGCCAGAGCGATGTTGCTAATGATTCGTATTTTGTGGAAGGATATGGCACCGGGTCACGAGGCGATCGCGTTGTGGATGTATCCTTCTGGCAAGCACTCTGCAGCAGTGTTTCGGCATTCCAAGACTTCAGCTATAAAGCCTCCGATGCTCTTTCTTTCAATGCCGGCGTGAAATTTGAACGGAAAGATTTGCAAAAAGCATATGACGTTGCCTACGGTCCGTCAATCTCACCCGACAGCATCCAACGCCGTCTTTACCCGATGCCTTCACCGTTTCCCAATATTCGTCAATATCAAAATCGCACAATCGTCTTCGACGAAGGTATTTACTTGCAGGGGAAATATCAGGCAAAACAACTCTTTGGCACAATGGACGAACACAATATCACCATCGGAGCGCGGCTTGACAACAACTCATTCTACGGACAAGCATTAACCGTACGTGCAGGCTATGTGGGCAATTTCGACAAACTCGGCGTAAAATTGCTCTACGGGCAAGCATTCCAAGAACCGACCCCGCGCCAGCTTTTTGGCGGCTGGCAAGGAGCAGGCAGCGACCCGGCACTGAAGCCCGAATTGTCCAGCACACTGGAAGGAAGCATCGGCTATACAGCACAGAATTTCAGCATCATGGTCAATCCGTATTTGGTGAACAATCAAAACACCATTGTCAATGCTCGCGGAGGCGCACAAAATCTTGGCACTCGTGAAGTTCTTGGTGCAGACGTTCATCTTCAAGGACTCTTCCGCCCCGATTTTGTCAAGCAACTGTCGGTATGGGCGTATTATTCGTTTATCAGTTCACGCGAAAAACAAATCATCAATGGTCAAATCAGTGATTCTGTGGGGCGCATTGGCGACCTTGCCGACCACAAAATTTATATCGGTGCAAACTGTGATATTACCGACAATCTCAACCTCACACTCCGCGGGCGCTTTATTGGACAGCGCATCACCATTGCCAGCAATCCCGTGGGCACGATAGCACCATACTTTACGCTTGATGCGAATATCACCTACGCCAATCTCTTTGCGCCCGGTATCGGCTTGGGACTTCGTATGGCGAATGTTTTTAATGCTCAGTATTTTCAGCCGGGTATTCGTGACGGCGGTGCGGGGACAACGCCCGGGGCATTTGATGCAAATAACGTCTGGCAAGGCAGCCGAACATTTTACAGTTCCCTACTTGCACAGCCCGGGCGGACGATTCAACTTTGCCTTATTGTGAATGTGCTATAGAGTTCGGTGTATATTCTTGCCGACACTGGAGCACTTGAATTGCGATACTGCGATACATATACAATTCAAGTTGTAAGAATTAGCCCAAAATAGAAAAGCTGCCCTAGAAATTTCAGGGGCAGCTTTTTTTTTGTGAACTTTAGGACGATATTACTTTGCTTGCCATTCTTTGAGCAGAGCATTTGCTTCGTTGCGACGAGCAGCGTCGCCATATTCCATGTCTTTGCCGCCGGCAGCTTTCTGGGCGTACTGCTTTGCATCAGCAAATTGGTTATTTGCGGCGAGTGCTTTTGCATATTCCAGATTGTACATCACAAAGTCGCTGCGCAATTCAAGCGAACGTTTAAGGTTTTTCAAAGCATCATCAAGATTACCAAAACCCAAGCCAACCATCATTCGCTTTGCTTTTGCGGTCTCGGAAAGTTTCAGGTGTGTCCGTCCCAAAATATAATGAGCAGCCGCGAGTGCTTGGGGCGTGGCATTATTCAGTGAAATTGCCTTTTCTGCATCTTCACGGGCAGATTTCACCTGCTCGGCAGCACCAAGAACACCTTTAGTCAGAGCGATTTTTCCCGCAGCAGCCGCACGACGGATGTAACCATTCATACCGCTACCGTTCAATTTTAACGACTCGTCTGCCAGGCGCTTTGCCTCATAGTACATTGATTCTTTTTTAGTGTTGTCGCTTTCAATATCTGCTTGCAACAACGTTACACGCGATGAGCGCCAGAGCCACTCGTAGTCCTTCACACCGGCATTATACGCCGCATCAAGCGCTTTACGCGCCTCCAGCACTTTACCGTCTTCCAAAAGATTATCAGCTTGCGCACACGCCGATTTTACATCCTGAGCAACGATTGTTGTAACCGATGCGCACATTACGAGCGCGGTGAGCGCCCATGCCGACATTTTCATAAATATATTCTTCACAAGCTCCTCCTGAGAACTTTGGTGAAATAAGTAGTGAATTGAAATTACAACCTGAAGAATTCTTGCAAAGATACACTCTTCACGCAAGAAGACAAGCATTTTCTTACCAAAACAAGATGAGCGAATATTTTTCTTGTTTCGATACAAATTATGAACAATATTGCCGAAGTATTGCTGATTATTTGTAGCTGAATTGCTTGGCTATTATTTCAGACATCATTGTGCAGCACAGGGTTTAAGAGTATCGCCTTTTCGCTCATGTTCGACTCAAAAATTGCTTGTGTGTTTTATCTTCACCATTTTTTCAGGAGGTTGTATGACCCGATTCTTCACTCGATTTTCCGTACTTTGTTGTTGTATTCTACCGATATGTCTTAGCATCGGTTATGCACAACGCGAACAAGCAGGTATTCGATACGAAATACTTGGCACACGCACCGTAGCCGGCTCTACGCCTGGTCTTTTCAATGGCGCAAATATTGGAGGCTCGCTTTTGACCGTCAATGCGGGTTTTCAATCGCAGCTAGACCGCGACGGTACGATGCTGCTTAATAGCCAATTCGTTTACCGCAACGCCTACGCTCTTTTTCCTACCGCGAAAAACAATATCAATGGTGATTTCACCTATGGTTCCATCAGTGGGCACGCGCTCTACTATGAGGGTATCTACTTGCAAACATTGTCGGAGAAATTTCAACTTGCCTTAGCCCTCCGTGCCGGACTGTTCTCCGATTTGAACAATATCAATCTCTCGCACTTCCGCGCCGAACCGCTCTTTTTCTTGGATTATTTTGTGGACGAAAAGCTCACACTCGGTCTTGGCTTTGTGTACAACACCAGTAACTTCGGACGCCTGATTAGCGTTCCTCTG
>JACVZY010000108.1:2483-17813 GCA_014654705.1 Ignavibacteria bacterium | reverse complement strand
GACTGGCTGCCGCTTTGATTGCTCTGATTTTTAACTTTTAATTGGCATCAATGTACCTTTTTGAACAGACACTGTACGCCATTTGCTAGTCCAACCGCTAACTTCAAGGCGTTGCCATTGGTTGAGGTTGTCAGGGCTTTCAAAGGTTTCGACAAAAGGGAGCGTAAGTACGCCGTTTTGAGAATATGCTTCTGGTATATTCATGCTGATATTTCCTCCAATGAGAATAAGAATAAAAAGAATCGTACCGATTGGAATGCGGCGAATGAATGAAAACATTTGAGCTACGATAATGGTGAAAAAATATGTGAGTTGATGCCGAGCATATCGAACATTTATGGTGCATTAATTTCCTTGATACACCGATAAATCGCACGGTGTCGTTTGACCTCTATCGCATTGAATTCGTTGTAATTTATTGCGTTGGATTGCCTTGATGAGCAATGGTTGTGTGAACATATTATCAGTTGGTGAAGCCGCTTGGTGGCAAGACTGGCAGGACGAGTTAGGCGAAACTAAGAAATTGGGAGAACTTGGCGAAAACGAGCCGTCAGCCCACCCTTGCTGTGTACGTTGGCGCACAAAGACCGTCCCTTGTGATTGACTACCAAACCACGTTTCCATAAGAATCAAAGCACCAGTGGGAACATCGCTGGGTGTCAGGTTTTCTGCTTTCATGCGAGAATACGTCAATGAATCCACAAATATTCTACGAAAGTATCCGTTAGCTTTATCTACTTGAGCAAAAGGCACAAATGTTCGCCCATAGTAATTCCCAAAAAGTTGGGAATTGGAATTATTCACCGTTGTTTGCAAATTAGGAATTGCAGGCATGGTGCTTGTGCAAGCTACCGCAAATATCAGCATCAGGAATGTTATTACAATCCGAAGAAGGTGTAAGCGCATAGCAATAAGTGGTGAAGTGTGATGATTGAACAACACCATCTTCCGATGCAACGGACAGAGGTATTGTATGACATCACAAACTTACAACACGGTTACGAAAGAGGTTTTGCTAGGAAGTTCAAAAGATTATGCTGCGCGGTTCATTGGAGAGAAAAAGATAGGTTTTGCCTATTCAATCGTAGCACGATTCGTGGTAAGATGTTTGAGCGAACCAGGTGCACAACCGAATTGCTTTTTGAAAGCACTTGAAAAATGTGAAAGGTTTTCAAAACCTGCTTCGTAACATACTTCGCTTACGTCTTTATTCCCTTGAATGAGCAGGTGATAAGCAAATTCCAGTCGCCTCTGTTTAAGCCATTTTGCGGGTGGGACATGAAATATTTCTGCGAAATCTCGTTTGAATGTTGAAAGACTTCTACCACTCAATGTTGCAAATTCATGGAGTGATAAGTTTTTCCAAAAGTGTGATTCCATAAGCCGGGGTAGGTCTTGCTTCGGTGTTTGATGTGCCGCAAAAAGAATTCTTGATGCAGTGTGTGGCTGAAGAGTCGTAAGGTTGAGAAGAAATTCCGTTGTTTTCAGATGTAATAAATCTGTATTGCCTTCCAAGTCACTTCCAAAATATGGCAAGAGCGATTTCATAAATCCTGTTATGAGTTTATTCTGCGGAATGACCGAAAAACAACTCCGATGCGATGGAAAATCTTGGTGTGTTGGGAAAGAAGTAAAGTGATTACGAACAAATTCACGGAGAAAATCATCACGGAGAAACAAAAGAATGCTTTGATAAGACTGATGTAATGTATTCTCAGGAGATTGAGGACTGGTCTTCACAAATTCAAAATACGTTGCTTTGGGAATATATACCGTTTCACCAGCATGAACATTTACAACGCTTGTTTTGGTGCGTATCATCAGGTTACCTTGAAATACATGAATAATTTCATGCTCATTCGTGTAGGCATTATCAGTCATTTGTGGTTCATACAAGCAAGATTCAATCACCGTGAGCCCCTTCAGATGAAGAGAGCGATGCTTGTCAGGATAATTGAGTAGTTCTTTGGGTAAAGTAATCATATTCGATACAATAACACTTGAGGGCGGTTTGTTGTATCAAACGACGTTTTTTGAAGAAAAAATTGTGTGCTGTAAAGTTGTTGATGCAAAGAAATTAATCTAGAATTCAAAAATTACTTTGAAATATCAATCACTTACAAGCGATTAGCCAGAACTGACGCAACTCCTTGCCGCTCCGCCTGACGCAACGCTGATGGCGATGAAGCAGAACGCCAAACAACAACCGCCAGCGCCACAAGCCAAAAAATCCACACCGTATTGGCAATGATATTCAGCACCGCAAACAATGGTGCGCTCCCACCGCCGAAGTGTTCTCCCGCACTTAATACGGTCAGCACGCCTGTCGCATAGCCCGTCCAGACCAATATCCGTGAAACACGCACCGAAGCTATACCCGCTTTCCCGAACTGCCATGCAAGCACTATTGTCCACACACCCATGCTCAGGAAACCCAAGTGTTCGCCGACGGTCATACCGAGATAGCGATTGAGCGTGTCGTACATGAGCGCGAGAGCTTGCTTGCTTGATTCGGAAGTATTCGGCGCGAAGTAAGCATGAGCAATCATCGGAATCGTAAAGACCCAGCGCGAAAAGCCGATTGCTTGAAACACTGCCGTTGCTGTGCCGAGCGACAAGAGCGCCGAATTGCCTTTGGAAGCCTCATTACTGCTTGCAAAAAAACGCACAAGCGCTACACTAAGCGGAATTGCCGTTAGTGCCGAGAGAAGAAAAAAATAGTACGTCGGGACAATAACCGATTCGTGCTGCACAAAGAGCTTCAAAGCATAATCGGCAGGCTGCCGGAGGATATCGGGAAACTCAAAGACAGATTGTAAAATGAAAAAGGGAACTGTTACCAGAATTGCCTCCAAAATGAGGAATAGTGCAAGAGTGCGAGATTGTGTGCGGGATGAAGTAGGCATAACCGTTGAAAAGTAGAGTAAAAGAAATTGAAAAGCATAAACGAGTGATTGGTACTCTTGGGTGCTGCTGTCAGTTTGCCGTTGTTGGTATGGAGTTGCTCGTCTGATTTCCATCCGACGACAATACGGTATCACAACGGCGTATCTACGGTCGCCAGACAAATCCGAGATTGAGTCCGCCCGAAAAAAGATATTCCTGCGTTGCCATGTTCGGGTTCGACGCCGCAATGGCACGTTTTCCCACGATTCCTAGTCTGAGGGCAAAGCTATCCGAAAGTGTGTACTCTGCGCCTACTTCGGCGGAGAGAAAGAGAGCAAATCGGTCATAGCCGATGCCTCGTTGGTTGTCGGTCGAAGTCCACGTATTTTGTTCGTTGACAAACAATGTCTTTGAGCGAACCAGAAAGACGCTTGGTACAGCTCCGCCCGTCGCAAAAAACGTCCAGTGGCGGTCGTGTCCGAAACGATAGGTGAGGAGTATCGGTATGTCAATATAGCCAAATCGGTAGGATACAAAGGATTCGGAAGGACTTTGTTGCGCGGGTGCAGACCAGTTGAAGATTGCCGTCTTGGTTTGATAGCCACGATTCGCGTAGGCAAAACCGACGGACAGCGACCAGTTCCGGGTGAAGGCATACTCCGCCGCAATGCCTGTGGTGAAGCCGATTTGAGCGATTTCGTTTGCATCGCGGCTCTCTGCTATTTCGCGTTCACTGGCGGTGGAGACCAAAGTACGGTAGCCTATCTCCGGTGCGAACGAGATACGATACATAAAGCGTTGTGGAATTTCCTCGCTTGGTTGCTGTGCGGAAAGGCATTCATGCAGCGCGAGAGTGAGAAGGGCGAAAATAAATTTTTTCATGGTAAGCTGTTGATATAATTGGTAAGTAAGGCAATGCCTTCGTCGTCGCGGACGGTGCTGCCCAAGAGCGGCATAAAACCGCTTTGCATAAAAGCGAGGATTTGGTCTTTTCTCGTCGCAATGCCGGTACTTTCGTAAGGAGTATTGTATTCCAAAAATAGATCTTGGTTTGCGCAAAAGCCCGTGGGGCTGTGGCAATGAGCGCAGTTGATGTCCAAATATGCTCTGGCGCGGTCTTGCACCGACAGTGCGGGATTTTTATCGTTGGGCAAGGTGCGAATGCGCAGAAGATCTGTCGGTGTAAGAAATCCTCTGGCTTGGAAGTCGTGCAGTTGGCTTGTCTGAACATCGTTCTTGGTGATCTGTATATTCAGATTTTGTGCCTTCGGACCAATCGGCATCAGCTGTCCGTTAGATTGGTGGCAGGTCGCACATTCACGATTGCTGGGAACGTGGTAGGAAATGACCCTGCCCGCACCTTTTTCATCAATCCATTGTACGTTTTTATCAAACCCGCTTGTTGTCAGGGTTGCATCGGTTTGTGCGTTGTTCCACAGGTAGGTCGCCGCATTCCACAAGCCATTGCGCTTGACCAAAAGCCGCGTTTCGACAATAGTTTTGCCTTTGCTCGTGTCGCGTTTGTCGTTGAAGTAATAGAACGTTTTGACAATAATGGTGTTATCGGGAAAATTGAGCAAATCGTCGCCCATTGAGGTCATTTGCGTTCCTGTGGGTAATTTTATCAATCGCTGCTTTTCTGCATAGTCCGTAAATAGTTGAGAGGAAAGGGTATAACCCAAATATCCTTCCGACGCAACAAGATTGCTCATCGTGCCTTGGAAGATACCGTACGCTGACAAACGCGGAGAAAACTCCCCATCATTCGGTGCGGTCGCCAGACCGTCGTTGCCACAGGATTGTACAACGATGCAAAAGAGCAGGAGTGTTACGACCCGCACAACAGTTATGCGGGTCGTGCGCTCTTGCGCAGAAATCAGTGGTGCTGAATCTTCCGTGGTGATGTGTTTTGTGGTGGGATGTTTCATGGCGATGTCCGCAAAGTATTGATAAAAAGTATTGATAAAACTGGAGTGTTCTCACGCAAGAAAACATGAAGCGTTGCAAACGTTACAAATGCTGCTATATCAGCGTTTTGTTTGACCAAAGTTCATGGTACAAAAATGCGAACCGCCCAACTTCTGTGCATGAACTTGGGTTAATAAAGTGGCAGCGGGCAAAAAAAACTTACTCTTCCGAAAGCCGCTTGCGGATGCGGCTCAGAGCTTGGGGAGTGATGCCGAGATAGGATGCAATCATGTACTGCGGCACGCGTTGCATGACTTTGGGACGTTCTTGGACAAGGCGTTGATAGCGGGTTTCGGGGGATTCCAAGAGCATAGAAGCAAAACGCTGGGAAACAAAGATAAATGCTTGTTCGGCAAGAATACGTCCGAGCTGCTCAATTTCCTTGCTTTGAGCAAAAAGGTCGTGCATATCGCGGTGCGACATAATCAAAAGCGTAGTGTCTTCCAGTGCTTGAAGGCTCATTTGCGCGGGCTTTTGCGTGAGAAAACTCTGGTATTCGCTGCAAAAACTGTTCTCGAAGTGGAATTGCCGGACGTGTTCTTCGCCTTCAACATCGTAGAAGAGCCGCATCAGACCTTTGTGGATAAAAGTAATATGGCGGCACGTCTCGCCCTGACGCACGAAATAGTCTTTCTTGGCAAGATTGCGCTCGGTAAGTTTTGAGCAAAACAGGTCAAGTGCTTCCTTGGAAACACCAAAACGGTTCATAAATTCTTGAATGGAGAGGAGTGGCGATAGTTCGTTCATCGTCGGAGTAGAGTGTGGTACGGTAATCATGGCAAGGAAACTTACGAAATTTCTTCAACGCCGAAAAGAAATCGCCAACGCTCATGGGCACTTTTTCATTGCTTGTCAAGAATGTTTTTTGTTAATTGCGCCACGACAAGCGTTTGCCAAAGCCTCGGTAACTACGTCATGTTCTGCTCTGAGGGCGTGAAAGAGCAGCTGGGAATCATCTGGATACACTCGCTATGAAAACACCATACCATGGCAATAAACTGATAGAATACTTCTCCCGAATCTCACCGCTCTCCGACGAGGAAGCACGCGCGATTGAGAAAAGCATGTCTCCCAAAATCTTCAAAAAAGGAGCTGTTTTGCTGAAAGAAGGGGAAATCTCCGTTGATACCTACTTCGTCCTTGAAGGCTGCATTCGGCAGTATCTTGTTGTTGATGGGGAAGAAAAAACAACCAATTTTTTCACCGAAGGGCAGTGGGTCATTTCCACAACGAGTTTGCTGCAGCACGAGCCTTCTGCTCATGCGTTGGTGTGCGCCGAAGACTGTACATTGGTTGTCGGTAATGAGCAAGCAGCACAGGAAATGTTTACCACCTTCCCACGTTTTGAAACTATTGCCAGAGCTGTAATGGAAACAGCATTGGCTGAACAGCAAAAAGCAATGACCTCGCATCTGACCGACACGCCCGAGCAACGATACCTGAAGCTCCAAAAGACGCGACCCGACTTATTTCAACGTGTGCCGCAATACCAGATTGCAAGCTATCTTGGCGTGAAGCCTGAGTCGTTAAGCCGTATCCGAAAGCGACTTCTTGAGAAACAGTAGTGCGATAGCTTTCTCCTCAGAAAGTATCTGAAAAATCAAGAAACGGTTCACGCAAAGACTGCAAAGAGCGCCCAATGCATTCTGAGGCGAAGATCGCAACGTCAAAATTACTTTCTTAGGCTATCGTGATAACAAGATTTCCCTTTTTATGCCCTTTTTCTACATACCGATGAGCCTCCGGCATTTGCGAGAGAGTGTAACGAGTACCAATGACCGTGACGATTTTTCCTGTTTGCAAGAGTTCTTTAATCTGCAAGAGATACCGTAAGCGCTCTTTAGCCGGAAGCATTCCCGTAGAAGAAGTGATTGCCTTTTTGCCTCCAAAGAGTGCAGTCCACATCATCTGGAGTAAAAGCGGAAAACTCAGCACCGTTGAGAGGTAAATTCCTGTGCTCGTAAGCGAGCGTTTGCAGTGCGAAAATGATGTTTTACCCACCGTATCAAAAATAATGTCGTAGCGTTTTCCGCTTTGGGTAAAGTCTTCCTTTGTATAGTCAATCACAAAATCCGCTCCCAACGATCTTACCATCGCTTGATTGCTCGTGCCGCAAACGGCGGTAACTTCGGCACCAAACCATTTGGCTATTTGTACTGCATATGAGCCAACACCACCCGAAGCACCATACACAAGCACGTTGTCGGTTTTCTTAATGTTCGCCTTACCTTGTAAGAAATTCATAACCGTTATTGCACTTCCACTGACGGGAGAGGCTTCTTCAAAGGTTGTATTGTCGGGCATGGTGGCTATGACATCCTCAGCGCTGACACACACATACTCTGCATAGCAGCCGAGCGCTGTGGTGCCGCCGAAAACCCTGTCCCCAACGGCAAAGGTCGTAACTCCGTTACCGATTTCTACAATTTCGCCCGCAAATTCAAATCCCAGAATAGTTCTTTTGGGTTTTAATAGCCCGAGGTACAGCCTGCCAATCGCGGGTTTTCCTTTTCGCATCATGATGTCGGCTGCGGTAACGGTGCTCGCATACACCCTAATTAAAACTTCATTGTGTTTGGGGATTGGTCTTGTAACTTCTGCGATGTTCAATACTTCCGGCTCGCCGTAATTGAGATATACGCTTGCTTTCATAACGATAATACTGAGTAGAGGGGTGGAAAATGTCGTGAGTTTTTACCTGCACAAATCTAGCATTATTCACATCCAATCTCGTTGACATGGGTTAAGAAATGAAAAACTGCTTTTTCTGCCATCGCCCAACAACGCGAAACCGTCGCTCAACGACTGAAACTTTTTTTGCGCATGGTTACTGGTCTGCAATGAAACGAAGTCGGGCGAAAAGGTAATTGGCGGAAGTGGTTTGTGCTGTACTTTTGTAAGAAAGCATCAACGAGCAAAGCCAGTTCTTCAGAAAGTGTCTGAAAATACGCTGCTAGCTCCTCACCCAGCCTTATCCCAGGGGGAGAGGGCTTCGGAAAATGACTTTGTTTCTTGCTCCTTCTCCCTCTGAGAGAAGGCCTATCCATTACCTATATCTTTTGTCGCATTCGCCCCCTTGACAAAGGGGGAACGGGGGATTAACAAGGTTTGAAGCGGCTTACGGCAAATCCCCCGCTCGCTGCGCTCGCCGCCCCCTTTGTCACGGGGGCTTCTGGAAGCAAGTATTCATGAGCCTTTCAGACTTATGGGTAATGGATAGGAGAGAAGGCTGGGATGAGGGAAACGTGATTGTCAAGCACTTTCTCAACTATGAAAGTCTAAGTTTTCAATAATTTTTATTTTTTATTACAGCTTATTTATTCATTATGAAAATATTTTTTCTTGTAGCCATTATTATTGCTGGCTACTCAGCAAATATATTTGCACAAAATTTTGCTGCAACGACAACCGACGACCTTGCAGCAATTACCAAAACGCTGAATTATTACATTGAAGGCGGTACGAACCGTGATTCTGCAACCGTTGCCAAAGCATTTATGACCGATGGGCAAATGATTGGTATGCGCAACGATACGCTTCGCATTGTTCCTCTCAAAGACTATGTTGCCAACGTGAAGCCGGGCGATAAAGTGAAGCGTTCATGCCGCATCGCAAGTATTCAGGTTGCCGGAACAGCAGCTTCAGCGCGGGTGGAACTGGTCTATGAAGAGTTTATGTTTATTGATTTTATGAACTTGGTTAAAACCAAAGATGGCTGGAAAATCGTGAATAAAATCTTTTACCGAGAAGACAAGCCAAAAGAACCGACTGTGCAGGCGAAGAAATAAGCGCCTCCGCTGTTCTCAGGACAATTCATCAAGCCGAAAAGCCGTTATTCCTTCGTGTGAAGGGATAACGGCTTTTCTGTACAAATGAGAATCGTTGACAAATTGAAGCGTATGCTTACAAATGGTCGTCTCCCGGACGACTGCCTTCGCGGTTGAGCATTTTCACAACGGCAAAAATCACTCCTGTCAGCATCAGACCAACAATGCCAAATACAAGTCCGGCATACAAAACACCATTCTCAGCCATAATGTTTCTCCAAAAAGTGTACAAGAAAAAGGACTTGAATATCATGGAAAAATGTACGAACAGTTGTATTTTGAGCACTGAATTACATTTTGCTACTTATTGACAGTCGTATGCAGCACATTGATTTTTTGAACTATATTCAGCGTGAACTTCAGATAAACGGAGCTGAAGTAGAAGAAATGCGTCAATTTGTCCCGTACAAACCCAAATTTTTAGCCAAAAACGACTTGTTCCTCAGTGTCGGTAAAGTCTGCACTTCCGTTGCATTTATTGAGTCGGGAGCAGTATTATATTTTCGGGAAAATGATGATGCGGACAAACTTGTCTGTGATGTATTATTCGAGGGGTCATGGGTAACATACATCCAGAGTTTGGTCACGAAAATGCCTTCGGATATGAATATCCAAGCTCTTGAGGACACGCGTATTATCGAAATTGAGCAAGATGTTCTCAATACATTCTTTGAGAAGTTTCCTAAGGCAGAGCGCCTAAGCCGTAAACTCACGGAGGCTTCTTTCATTCAGATTGCTCAACGCGCAGCGGATTTACAGTTTCTCACGGCGGAAGAACGCTATACGAAGGTATTGAAAGAAGAGCCTCGCCTCATAGAGCGGGTACCGCAATACTATTTGGCATCGCTCTTGGGCATTGCCCCCCAATCTCTGAGCCGAATACGCAAAGAATTGAGTAAGCAATCGTCATAATTTCTTAACATTTGTGAACGAGATTGGTGAGTTCAAGATTGTAGTTTTGCAGACAATAATTTCTTTTATCACCAATTTTTTCAATGGTATGAGAACGATATATCGTTTACTAGTGCTTTGCGTCCTTGCGGCGTATCCCATGAAGCAAAGCCTCGCGCAACAAACCAAACTTCCTGTCCAAGAATCAAAAGAGCTACCTTCAGGACAGTGGAGTATTGTATTCGGGCTGACACAGCCTCTTTTTCTCGGTGGTTTTAATGCGGAAGTTGTTTATTGGACCGAGCATTTCGTTTTTGATTATTCTCACGGCTTCGACCTCAAATTTCCGGGAATGGGTGAAACAAAAGAACAACGTCTTTCTTTTCGTATGCCTCATACACTAGGCTTAGGCATTGGTTATCGTTTTACCGAAGCATTGAATCTCCGTGTAGAACCTAAACTCCACATTTGGGATGTTTATTACGACAATGTTACAATGGACACTCCAAATCGCCTTGCAAGCTATACAACCTTTACCTTGGGTTTAGGAGCCTACTATAACTGGCTGCCATTCAAAAACGAACAAAATTTTCTTCGCGGAATTACCGTCGCTCCCAGTGTTCGTTGGTGGCCTAATGTCGCAACGACGTTACAAGACAATCGTTTACTTTACAACAATACGCTCACAAAACGCGATGAAATACATTCCGCCAATAACATCGGCATTGCTAACACGCCATTCCTCATCAATATCAGCCTTGGGTACACGTTCTGACGTAGAAAAATAAACGCGTATGCTCCTTTTCTGATGATAAGTTCGTGCATGCTGATACTACCCATAAAAAAGCCGTTGCTATTTTTAATCAAGAATAGCAACGGCTTTTTTTTGTCAAACGAGAATATTCTTCAATTTTTACAAATGGTCGTCTCCCGGACGACTGCCTTCGCGGTTGAGCATTTTCACAACGGCAATAATCACTCCGGCAAGCATTGCACCAACGATGCCGAATACAAGCCCTGCATACAATAAACTATTTTCGGTCATAACCATTCTCCAAAAGCGTAGATAAGAAAAGGAATTATTAAGAATTTATTTCTGCAAAAACTTACGAAACTTTGCCGATTTTAGCCAGAAGATTTTGCTCCCGACAAGAGTTTTAGTACGGCGAACTTAATACGACGATGCTGTTGTGCCGCTTATCTGGCTACCTTTGTCGTCCGGCAGTGGCAGAATACCTTTGTAGTGTATCAAGCGGTGCGGTGCAGCTTGCTCAAAGTACAGGTAGGACGGTTCGGCAAGGGCACGGTAAATCATGGAGGTTAGTTCGGACTTCACAACAATACACGGCACACCATGAATCGTTTCGGTTCGTTCTTTCGTCGCAAGCATCTCGACTGTCATAGAGCGCGAGGCTACGACAATCTCAAACTTCTGTTCTTTGCCTTGCGCCAGAGCATCGTAGCGCTGCTGGAGGAATTGCACCATAACCGATGCCGAGATAGCGCCGGGAGCATTCACCGTGCTTTCGCTCATGGATTCGGACGAGGTTTTGCGCTGCTTGATGTTGTACACATTTCCTTGCTTTTGAACGGTTTGCAGACTGCCCGTGCGATAATCTTCCAACTTGAGCGATACAAGTTCCAAGGGGCGGGTTTTGTATTGAGAAGTTTCTTTGCGAATGAGTTTTTTTGCCAAATCATAATACGAAACGGTCCGGTTCACCATATCGCCTTGCACGGAAAATGCGCTTTCGGAGGCGTAGGTATGCTTATCGCCGACCATAATACGTGTGGTGTAGTTGACGGTGCTTTGGGCAAAACACGAAAAACCAAAGCAGGAAATAATAATAACAGCAAGAAATCCGAAAAATTTATGTGTCTGCATATAATAGCTAAAAGTTTGGTAATACCTGATGGAGAGCGCTACTAACGGACGCTCAGTGTGACAAATTTACTAAAATTACGACCTTCACCGTGAATTTTATTTTTGTTTAACAGCTTTTAACGGGTGATGCTTTTGTGTGGTGTGGTATTAAATAATAAACGGCGCTTTTCATTCATGGTGAAAAGTAGTGAATTGAAAAGCAGTTATCTGAAAAAACAATTATTTGAAAGACGACGATGAAACCAATACCAATGCCCGATAAAGCAATACTGGAAGGTATGAAGCAGCGAGAGCAGCCAGCATTCCAGATTGTCTATACCTTTTATTACCCGACCGTAGAGCGCTTTGTGCTTCGGAATAACGGTACGAAAGCTGATGCGGAAGACGTATTCCAAGAAACACTAATTGTTTTATTGGAAAAAGTACCGACCGAAGATTTTCACCTTACATCCTCGCTGAAAACCTACATTTTTGCCGTTGCCAGTAACATCTGGCTCAAACGACTTCGCAGTGCAAAGCGAACCGTGTTGGCTGATTTCACGGACTTCGACGAATCGCTCACCGATCATGACCACGCGCATAGCTACACGATGGAAGCTGATGCTGAAGAAGAACAAACAACGCTGGCGCGTCGCGTTCATCGCTCACTGGCAAAAATTACCGAGCGCTGTCAACAGCTTCTTCGAGCTATCTTTTTTCAGAACAAAAAAGCAAGTGATTTAGGATATAAAAATGCCCACACCGCACAGAATCAGCAATACAAGTGTATGGAACAGCTCCGCAATGTTACCGAACCCAATTCTCCCCAATCTTGAAAGCATACAATCATGGAAACAATCTCTATAATGACGTTCCGCAGCAATGCCGGAGCAGAAACGCAAGGTAAGTCCTGTCCAATTATTCCCGTACAAGAGCGCCGGAAAGCACCTTTCTGGAAACAAACCCTCATGTTCTTTTTTCGGTTTGGTGTTTGCCCGATGTGCATGACCTCAAGCATAACCTACAGCCTCTACGAACTGGTGCGCTTTCGGCGTATTCGCGTTGAGAAATCCGTTTGGTCGGATGCTGTTACGGATTCCCCAAGATTCTAAATACTCTCTTTTTCCACATACTTTTTCACAAACCAATGAAACTCTCAGCAAACACTCCCGCTCCCGCTTTTCGGACAAAAGACGTTTTCGGTGCAGATTTTGACCTTCAAGCTGCAGCCCGAAGCGGTCAGAAAATCCTTCTCAGTTTTTTTCGTTCTGCCGGATGCCCCGTATGCAATACCCGCGTGGCGCAGCTTATGGGCAGCGTTCCACGTTGGAAAGAGCAAGGCTTGATGGTCGTTGCGGTCTATGAATCCATACGCGAGAACCTGCTTGGCTACGTCCAAGATAGTACAGAACGCCGCCGCTTCCCATTCACTATCATTGCTGACTCGGAACGCAAGTTTTATCAGGCATACAAGGTAGAAACATCAATGGGTAAAATGATGAGTGGTTTTATGAAAGGCTCCGTTCTTTCGATGGCAGTAAAGGGCAGTACGTTCGGAGATGTCCTCACAAAACCCAAGCAAGACGGCACGATGACACGCATCGGGGCAGATTTCCTTATTGACGAGCGGGGCGTTATCCACACGGCATATTATGGTGCTCACTTAGGCGATCACTTGCCTGTGGACGTGATTACGAACTTTGCGGCAACGGTGGCATAGTTCTAGAATCCCCCGTTCCCCCTTTGTCAAGGGGGCGAATGAGTTGCCTGCTTGTGTACAAAAGAATCACGGCGGCTATTCTCAAGATTCTTGCATTCGCCTAACGTTGTCGCATTCGCCTAACGTTGTCGCATTCGCCTAACATTGTCGCATTCGCCTAACATTGTCGCATTCGCCTAACATTGTCGCATTCGCCCCCTTGACAAAGGGGGAACGGGGGATTATTCCACCACACCCGAAAAAAAATCTTTGCAGTCTTCGCTTGCCGTTTTATCTTGTGGTCTCTTGTACTCCTGACACTTTTTCCTCTACTCTTCATGCCTACACTCCACTGGATTGGTAAAGAACACGTTCTGAATCATCACCGCGACGTTCCATTCAAAGTCCTTGACCATTCGTATTCTTACAACGGCGACACTCAACACCAAGAACACACTGCCTCCCCAAGCGGCGGCGGCAATAAAATCATTCACGGCGATAATCTCGAAGCTCTCAAGGCGCTTCTGCCCGAATACGAAGGCAAAATCACGTGCATCTACATTGACCCGCCCTACAATACCGGCAATGAAGGCTGGATATACAACGACAACGTGAACGCCCCCAAAATCAAAAAATGGCTGGGGGCAGGTCGTCGGTAAAGAATCCGAAGACCTCTCCCGCCACGACAAATGGCTCTGCATGATGTATCCGCGCCTCAAACTTCTCCATAAACTTCTGGCAGAAAACGGGGCTATCTTTATTTCTATTGATGATAACGAACAAGCTAATCTCAAACTTATCATGGATGAGATTTTTGGGGCAGGGAATTTCATAACAAATATCGTTTGGCAAAGAACATTTGCTTCAAAAAATGATGCTAAATATTTTTCATCTGAACATGAATACCTTTCAGTCTATTCAAAGAAAATCGAATATTTCAAAGTCAATCTTTTAGAACGCGGTGAACGACAAAACGCTCGTTATTCAAATTTAGATAATGACCCAAGAGGAGTTTGGACTTCAACAGATTTATTGCGAATGGAACATAGGAGTAATAGCGTTTATACTATTACCTCACCAATTACAGGCAAGCAGTGGACACCCGAACTTGGTACGTCATGGAGACATCCAGAAAATGAAATGTTAGAACTCATAAAAAGAAATGAAGTAACTTTCGGTAAAGATGGTAATTCAAAACCACGGAGGAAAAGATTTCTAACAGATGTGAAGCAAGGTGTTGTACCACAGACAATATGGAAACATGATGATGTTGGTCATACGCAAGATGCTAAACAAATATTAAAAAAGATTTTAGATGCCTCAACCGATTTTTTTGCGACTCCCAAACCTCCAAAACTCATCGAGCGTATCCTCCAAATCGCCACCTCTCCCGATTCCCTCATTCTGGACTCCTTCGCCGGAAGCGGCACGACGGCGCACGCGGTCTTGAATCTGAACAAGCAGGACGGAGGAAACCGTAAATTTATTTTGATAGAAATGGAAGAATACGCGGAGAGCATCACCGCCGAGCGGGTGAAGCGGGTGATACAAGGCTACGGCACGACCGAAGGCACGGGCGGGGCATTTGATTTTTACACGATAGGCGCACCGATGTTCGACGATGACGGGAATTTGAACGAGAGCGTCGGCGTGGAGCGTATTCGCGGGTATGTGTGGTACACGGAAACCAAAACGCCGTTAGGAGCAGACTTGGGTACAGGAGCGGACAACGCCGCCTTTCTGGGCAAGCACAACGACACGGCGTATTATTTCCACTACGAAGCGGACGGCATAACGACGCTCAGTCATATGTTTTTGGCGAGTGTGCGCACCAAAGCAGAGGAGTATGTCATCTATGCGGATAATTGTTTGTTGCCCCAGGAGGCACTGGCGGCGAGAAAAATTATCTTCAAGAAGATACCGCGCGATATAACGCGGTTTTGAATCTCCCCGTTCCCCCTAAGCGAAGCGCTCAAGGGGGCGAATGTGTATCTTTACAATTCTTACAACCAGCCCCCTTGACAAAGGGGGCAGCGAACGCAGTGAGCGGGGGATTTTCTCCGCGTAAATCCCCCGTTCCCCCTTTGTCAAGGGGGCGAATGATTGAAGCCGCGTTCAGGCTCTATTGTCAAAAGAACTTACCAGCCCCCTTGACAAAGGGGGCAGCGAACGCAGTGAGCGGGGGATTTTCTCCG
>JACVZY010000108.1:0-2383 GCA_014654705.1 Ignavibacteria bacterium | reverse complement strand
CGTGGTAAATCCCCCGTTCCCCCTTTGTCAAGGGGGCGAATGTGGCAGCGAAGGTGACAAGACAAGACTAGAATTGTTAAATTTTTCGTCAAAAATGTAGAAAGCAACTTCACTTGTTCGCCCCCTTGACAAAGCTATCCATTCCCATATCTTTTGTCGAATTCGCCCCCTTGACAAAGGGGGAACGGGGGATTTGACTCTCAACACCTAATGAAAACACAAACCCCGTATATCCCATATAATCCTGCTCTTAAAGAACGGGCTAGGGAAATGCGCAACACTATGACTGCGGCAGAGCGAAAGTTATGGTTTGAGTTTTTGCGTGAGCATCATTTACGCTGGTTACGCCAGAAGCCGCTTGGAAATTACATTGTTGATTTTTATTGCTCTGAGATACAAGTGGTTATTGAAGTGGATGGTGATTCTCATTACACAGACGATGCACAAGAATATGACGTACAGCGCACAGCATTCTTGCAGGGATATGAATTACAGGTAATTCGCTTTACCAATAATGAGGTGTTGGATTATTTTGAATCAGTTTGTGAGCGTATTGAGCAATTATGTAAACGTTAGATAATCCCCCGTTCCCCCTTTATCAAGGGGGCGAATGCAACAGCGACTGTGACAAAGATTTTGTTTTGTAGCCCCCTTGAGCGCTTCGCTTAGGGGGCAGCGAACGAAGTGAGCGGGGGATTTTCTCCTCGAGATAATCCCCCGTTCCCCCTTTATCAAGGGGGCGAATGCAACAGCGACTGTGACAAAGATTTTGTTTTGTAGCCCCCTTGAGCGCTTCGCTTAGGGGGCAGCGAACGAGGTGAGCGGGGGATTTTCTCCTCGAGATAATCCCCCGTTCCCCCTTTGTCAATGGGGCGAATACGTACCGTTACAATTTTTACAGCCCCCTTGAGCGCTTCGCTTAGGGGGCAGCGAACGCAGTGAGCGGGGGATTTTCTCCGCACGACCATTATCATTCCTTTTTCCAATGGAACTCAAACCCTACCAGCAACAAGTCATCGCCGACCTCGGCATATTTTTGGAACACATCCAGCGTACCAAAGATGTGCGGGAAGCCTTCCACGATTTTTGGACGACGCACCCGCGCACAAGCATTCAGCCATTTCCCGGCACTGCTATTGAACCGTACAAAAACAACATTCCTCGTGTGCCTCATGTCTGCGTGAAGGTTCCAACGGCAGGCGGCAAGACGTTTATTGCTTGTAATGCGCTCAAACCCATCTTTGATGCCTTCGACTATGACCGTCCGCGCGTCGTAGTCTGGCTTGTGCCTTCGATAACAATACTGGAGCAAACCCTCAAAAATCTCTCCCATCCTGAGCATCCATATCGGCAAAAAATCAATGTCCATTTTGGAAATCGCGTGGAGGTGCTGGATAAAGCGGCACTTCTGCAAGGGACAAATTTTAATGCCGGAAGTGTGGGCGAGCAGTTGACCATTATGGTCTTTAGTTTCGATAGCTTACGGGCGCGAAACAAAGAAGACCGCAAGGTATTTCAGGAAAATGGAAATCTTCAATCCTTCGCGCAATTGGTGGGCGAGGAGAATGATGTCACCTTGGGCGCAGTGATTAAGTCCTTGAATCCTGTGGTGGTGGTAGATGAAAGCCACAACGCCGAAAGCGAACTCAGCGTGGATATGCTGAAGGAAATCAACCCGTGTTTTATTCTCGACCTGACGGCTACGCCGCGCAGAAACAGTAACATCGTGAGTTTTATTGATGCCTTGGAACTCAAAAAAGAGTCCATGGTCAAGCTGCCGGTGATTGTCTATAATCATCACGACAAAACCGATGTTATCAATTCGGCTCTCCAACTGCAACGCCGATTGGAACTGCAAGCTAAAGAGGAAGAGAAAAAGGGCGGCAAATATATTCGCCCGATAGTTCTTTTTCAGGCACAACCCAGAACCGATACCGACAATACGACGTTTGAAAGGCTGAAAGCAAAACTGATTGAGCTAAACATTCCCGCCGAGCAAATACGCATCAAAACGGCAACCATGAATGAAATCAAAGGAGAAGACTTGATGGATAGGCGTTCTCCGGTGCGGTATATCATCACGGTCAATGCTTTGAAAGAAGGGTGGGACTGCCCATTTGCCTACATTCTGGCTTCATTGGCGGATAAATCTTCGGCGGTGGATGTGGAGCAGATTTTGGGGCGTGTTTTGAGGCAGCCCTACGTGATGAAACATAGCTTTCCGCTCTTGAATGTGAGCTATGTGCTGACCGCTTCGTCAAAATTTAACGAGACCTTGCAAAATATCGTCAAGGGATTGAACCGTGCGGGTTTCAGCGAAAAAGATTACAAATGCCAATTAAAAGTTAAAACTGGATTGCCCAGATAATCGTGATAGAAGAAA
>JACVZY010000107.1 GCA_014654705.1 Ignavibacteria bacterium | reverse complement strand
CAGACTGGCTGCCGCTTTGATTGCTCTGATTTTTAACTTTTAATTGGCATTATTGATGAATTGAGGTAGTAGTGTGTACTTTCGCTATTTAGCTATGATGCGTGAGAATCATGTTCATTGGTTATTTGGTGGAGAATATCGTTCAAGAGGTCTTGTTCCATGGTTTCGCCTCCGGTCAAGTGAGGCTTTGCAGCAAGAAGACGCAAACCCTGCCGAGCTTTCACTCCTGCTTCTTCATCCCGACCCTCTGCCAGAGCAAGCGCGGCTTCCACGCGCAAACGGGAAGGCGGCTCAACAAACGATGTTTTGTGTCCTGTGCTGAACCACTGCCCGGCTAATTCAGGATTATTCCGATATCGGGCTTCGACATACGCGACTTCCATAGCAATAATGGGGCGGAATGCTTCGGGATATACGTCTAAATGTTTGACGGCGTAGTCCAAATGCCGCTCTGCTTCTTCGATGTTTCCTTTGTCTAACGCCCACTGATAGGTGAGCAGGTGTGCACTTATATCATCGGGAGTTTTATCGGCAAGTGCCAGAGCATCGTGAAAATATTGCTCTTCCATCTCTCGTGGACGCACATCAGACATCATTGCTCCGCCCAAAATTCCTAATGCACACCAGCGTTTTGCCGCTGCATCGTTTTTTTGCAGCATCAGCACCCGTGCGCCGTCGCTCGAAAAACCGCTTGAATGATACGGAATTGCCGTTACACAGAAAATTATGAATGACATCACTGCCGTTGCACCGAAAAACAATGACAATAAACTGCCCAAACCGGTCCACTCCGGCAATACCCATTGCACTGCAAAGGGTAATCCCGACAGAAGAGCTAATACCAACGAGGCAATCGGACCACCGGCAATAAATCGCATCATTCCTTCTTCAATGCTCACTCGTGAAGACCTTGTTGCCGATACTGCTGTCGGCGGTAATACGGATGCAATACCGCCTACAAGGGATAGATTGGTATTCCAACCAACGCGAATGCGATGCCCTTGACGCAAGATCCGAATCGGACCGACAACGAACATCATAAACCGAAATCCCACCGACTGTCCGCCAAGAACATGACCCCATTCATGCACGCCTAAGACAACGTGCATCACAACAATAATGACTCCAAACGCTGCCACACCGTTCAACAGTTTTGAGCCAACCGTTCGAGGTTTATTGAGCTGTTCTGTGCTACTGTTGTGTTGTTCGCTCGCGGAAGAATTCATTCCCACCTTTCCGACGGTATAGCCGAAGAGCAATCCCAGTATGACGACTACCACCATTGCAAGGACATTGCGAACGATGCGGGATTTATCCGGTTGATGATTTGGAGCAGGAGAGTTCATAAATTGAGATATGAGGCTGTGGACAATAAATGATTAACGTAGCAAGGTTGTAAACAAAAGTAAATTTCGCTATCGATACAGATACACTCGTCTGTGTTCCAACTATCACTCTCCACAACCTTATCACGACAAAAATGTTCAATCTCAGCACAAAATGGAATGGAATGTACACGAGCGCAGGAAATCGGTGATAAACGCAGAAAATCAGTGATGAGCGACGAGGGAAAACGAAGGGAAGGAAAAAATAGATGATAGAGTGCTGGACTTATACGCCCGTCAGCTCACGGAATTTCGGGCTTTGGCGTTGGCTGATTTCAACGCTGACACCATTATGCAACGTAACGCGCAGCACACCATTAAAGAGGGGAGTAATGTCAGCAATAAAACTCATATTGATAATTTGCTGCCGATTGGCGCGAAAAAATACATCGTCAGGAAGTTTGTCTTCCATGTAGTTTAGAGATTTATGCAGCATCGGTTTGTTCTTGCCAAAATACACCTGCACGTAGTTTGAGATGCTTTCGAGCAAAAATATTTCTGCTACCGGAACAAAAAAACATTGCTCGCCATCTTTGATGAAGATACGTTTGTCCAGGCGCAGTTTTTGTCCTTGCTGCTCTTGCTTTTTGAACAACATTGCTTTTGCTTTTTCAATGGCATCCGCCAAACGCTGAGGATTCACAGGTTTCATCAGATAATCCAAGGCACTGACTTCAAAGGCTCTGATGGCATAATGGTCATGCGCGGTAACAAATATCACATACGGCGGGTTATCCATTTCCTCTAACAAGTCAAACCCTGATTTATCGGGCATATTGATGTCTAAAAACAGCAGCATCGGCTGTTTGTCGTTTATTTGCTGCAATGCCTGCACATAATTTTCCGCCGTCCCGACCACTTCAATTTCCGTGTGAGCTTTCAGCATGGCGGCTAATTCACCAATCGCCAGAGGTTCGTCGTCAATAATCAGAGATGTGATAGTCATACATAAAAGTAAATGGACTGTTTTCAAAAAGAAGAAATGGTATTTGAATCTGAACATTGCTCACGCATCTACAATAACAATTTTCGCAGAAACAAAATTCCCGTTTTGTGCGCTTATCACAAACTCTGCATTCTTTCCAAACGTTGCTTCCAAACGTTTACGAAGGTTATATAATCCGATACCGCCTATCTTGATACCCGATGAATGTTCCGACGATGCTTCCGGTTTCTCCGGCTCATAGTTGCCCGTGTTGCAGACTTCAATTCCCCAGCCGTGCGGCAGAAAGAACGACGTAACGGTGATACTACTCGCACCGATTTGTTTACTCACACCATGTTTGACGGCATTTTCGGCAAGCGTCAGCACGAGTGCCGGAGGCAGCATTTTTGTTCGTGTTTCTTCAGCAATGATCATCTCGATCGTTAAACGATTACCGAAGCGCAGTTGCTCCAATTCAAGATATTTTTTGACCTCTTGCATTTCATCATTGAGCGGAATCATCATTTCTTTTCCGTAGTTCAACGTAAAACGCAAAATCTCACTGAGTTTGATAATCGCATCACTGCTGCGTTCGGGGTCAATCCGCACTAGTGCTTTGATGCTGTTAAGCGCATTGAATAAAAAATGCGGGTTCAGTTGCGTTTTTAATAGTTCCAGCTCCGCCGAAGCTCGGTCAAATTCGGCAGTAAGCATTTTTCGGCGCACCCGACCGATGTATAAAATTCCTCCGATAGCTCCCGAAAGAATAACCAAGGCAAGTGCAAGGTACTGATACAAACGTTGCTTCTCCTTCTCCCGCTCGGAGCGTGTTTTTTTTGTCTGCATAAATCGTTCGATTTGCAACCGTTCTTCCATTTGTTTGACCGTTGCCGTGCGGATTTGGTGTAGCAACGAATCCGTCAGCGTCCGTGCTTCGTGCTCCCACGCATAGCTTTGTTTCGGATTGCCGCGTTGCCAAGCAATCATCGCCGCAATACCGTAGCTCTCGGCAAGGGTGGTGATGTTTCGGGCGGATGTGGCATACACAAGCGCACTGTCGGCACACATAGCAGCTTGCGATAAGTCCGAGCCACGTGCATATAATCGGGCAAGTTCGTTTAATACACTTGCTGCACCGTTATTGTTGCGTGTACACTGGAATCCTGCTAATGCCTCACGATAGATTTGGACTGCTTCATTAAACAACGATTGCTCGGTTTTGCTCATTTCGGTAAGTGTTCGGGCAAGACTTCGCAAGCTAAAAGGCAAACCGCTTACATCATCAGCCGCTTTGCGAATGGTGGCGCTGCGGCGGGCATAGTCCAGCGAGCGCGTAAAATCACCTTTTGCTCTCAGAATTCCGCTAAGATTATTCAACGTGGCGGCAAGTTCTGTTTGTTCGCCAAGCTCTTCGTTCATCTGTAATGCGCGTTGGAAATACTCCAGCGTTTTGGTCGTATCGCGGATTTTTTCATAGACGTTTCCTAATGCTCTCAGTGTCGCCGCCGAAGCAGAGCGGTTTCCCGATGAATCGGCAAGTTTCAGCGCACGTTCATAAAGTTCGATTGCTTGGGATTCCGCACCTTTGCTGCTCACCATCGTTCCAACGTTGATAAGAGAATTGATGAGCAGTTCGGTATCATTAGTCTTTTCTGCCGCATCAATACTTTGATACACAAGTTCGAGGGCTTTGGTTTTGTCTGTTTGCTGCCAATACACCAAGCCCATGTTCATAGTCGTTTTTGCTACTTTTGCATTATCGCCGTGTCGCTCAAATAATACTTTTGCTTCTTGAAGCAACTTGAGTGCCTGTTCGTTGTTACCTCGTTGAGATGCAAAATAGGCTTGTTGCCAGAGAGCTTCCGCCTCGCCACGGGTATAATGCAGTTTTTGGGCGAGGGCACGTGCTTCATGGGCGTACTGCTCGGCTTCTCGGAGTGCAGAGTTTCTCAATCCAACGCTGAGTGCATTGAGAAGATTCACCCGCAGCGTGTCGTTTGTGCGTGCAATGGAGAGTGCGGCACGCAGTGAATCTATCGGCAATTTTTCTTGGGAAAACGCCCAAGGTGACTGGCATGGCTGTAAGAGAAGTATTGCGAACAGCACACCGACCCAAGAGCAGGTCTGCTTTTTGTATCTACACTCATCTACTATCGGTGCTTTGTTCGTCGTAGGCTGCGATACGTGAGGAGGAGTTTTGCCGATACTGCATTTGAAGCTATTGTCCACGTTGAAAGCAATCATAGTTCTTGTACCTACGAAAATTCATACAAAAGAGGTTTTCCTGTTTGGAACAAGAAAACCTCTCGTGTAACTTTACATCGTTCTTTGTTTACCTACTTACTCACTTCCTTCACGTTGTCTTTTGGAATGCGGTCTATGAGTTTGTTGTAAGGATCTATGCCTGCTTTGTGCGGCTCGCCGTTCACGATGAAATCTATCACCGTTTTGGGCTGCGTAATTTTGTGCTTTGCGAAGTAGAGCGGCTTGCCGAGTTTGCTCGCCTTGTCTTCGTTTTTGTCGAACACGCCCACGTCCACCCAATCGCCAAGCGCAATTTCTTTTTCCGTTCCGAGACTGTCGGCGCGGAACTTCCGCGACTCCACCGTGAGTTCTACTTTGTAGCGCCCGTCGGGAAGTTTCGTGGCTTTTGCTTCTTGGGTTTTGTTATCGAAAAGCGTTATCGTCTCGAACATATCCGCCACGAGATACTGCAACGAATCCGGTACTGCTTCGCGTATGAAACTCACAAACTCTCGTGCATTCGTGTACGGCGGCTCTTGGAAAGCGACGGCTTGCAGATATTTTTTCAGCGCCGCGTTTAGTCGCTCTTCGCCAATGTAATCTTTCAGCGCGTACATGATCATCGAACCTTTGGCGTAATGAATGTATTGCTGATTTTCTGCCAGCATGAGCGGTTGCTCTTTTTTGCGTTCCGAGCTGCGTCCGCGCAAATATCGGTCAAGGTCGTAGCTCAGGAACTTTTTCATTTTGTCTTTGCCGTACTCCTTTTCCATGACCATCAGCGCCGAATACTCCGCGAGCGATTCCGACATAAGCGTCGCACCTTGTACGTTGCCGCCGATGACTTGATGCGCCCACCACTGATGACCGACTTCGTGCGCCGTGACGTAGAACGGATAATCAAGGTCTTCCTCATCCTTCAGGCGGGCAATAAAACCGATAGCTTCCGAGTACGGAACGGTGTTCGGGAACGACTGCGCAAAGGACGCATAACGCGGGAACTCCAAAATTCGCATCTGTCGATGCTGGTAGGGCGAAAAGTTCGCCGTGAAATAGTCCAACGATTTTTTCACGCCTTGCACCATGCGCTCAAGATTGTATTCATGTCCTTTGTGGTAATAAATTTCAATCTTCACTTCTTTGCCGTCCGCGCCCTTCCACGCATCACGCTTGACCTCGTATCGAGCCGAGAGCCACGAATAAAAATTCAAAATTTTGCTGTCCATTTTGTAATGGAAGTAGCGGCGTTCTTTTCCGGCAACCGTCTCCGTCCACTCGCGTTGCAAATAGCCCGGCGCAATCGCAATCTGGTCGGGCACGGTGCTGACGACGGTTTCAAAATCCACCCAGTCGGCATCGGTCGAAATGTAATTTTTCAAACGAGCCTTCGGGTCGTCGAGTGCTGCCATGCGTTCTTTGGGTGGGAGTCCGTTTTCTTTGCGCTTGTCGTCGTCACCGATTTCCGCACCTTCAAAATACCCGAAGTGCGGCAAATACGAACTGTTGACGAATGTACCGTTGAAGGTGACATCTTGCAAATTCGTACCGGAATTGGAAAAACCTTTGGCAGCATAGCGCAGCTTGAAGGTCAAGAGCGCCGTATCACGCGGTTGAAGCGGAACATCGAAGCGATAAATAAACGTACTTTTGTCTTTGTCGGACAGCACCTGTTTTGCTGCACGATTGAAGGTTAGTTCTTCAATATCCGCGCTGCTCTCAAGGCTGACAATGACCGAATCCACGGGCACGTTATTTTTATTGACGATGGTGTACGAACCGCCAAAGGTGACCGCGCGTTCTTCCGGAAAAATATCCACGTTCACCTTCACGCCCACAATTCTCGGCTGCGGGGTGTCTTTCAGACGACGATATGTTTTTTCGTAGTCTGCTTGCTCTTGCTCGCCTTGCTTGCTATTGCGGTAGGTGTTCAGCACGTTGGTATTGTAGAAAATAAATCCACCCGTGCCCGCCATCACGAGCAACGCCAGTGCACCAAACGTCAGCGTCGGCATAGTTGCTACCGCACGTGCATTCGCAAGGCGTTGCCGCCACGACGTTTCGGTGCCGCGCACCCAAAACACTTGTGCCAGCACTGCCAAGAACACGGTGAAGGCAATCCAATACGACGTGAACCACGCAAGCGGTCGCACAAAATGTCCGTAGCCGTTCATGTCCGAATACACCGCGTTCGGTGAGCCGCCGAATTCCAAAAGATTATGCTCCACGTGCAGCGCGTTGAGTACTATCGTTGCCAAAAACACGCACACCATGACCAAGTGACCAATAAATTTATTATTGACCAGCGTGTGTACGAAAAATCCCAGCAGGACGAATTGCAACAGCGTGGGCAGCGTAATACCCACCAACGTCCGCAGATACAAACCAAACTCAATGTTCGTGTATCCCTTAAAAAGCTGCACGACAATAAGCGCAAGCGTCAGCACAAGATAGAGCACCACCAACGCCAGCACGAGCGCTGTGATTTTGCCCGTCAGCATCGTCCACGACGGAACCGGCAGCGCGTCGGTGGCTTGGTCGAGTTTCAAGCCGCGCTCTTTCCAGACCAGTTCTCCGGCGTAAAAGGTGATAATGATAATGGCAAAAAGCACCGCGCCATTCAAAGTGTCGAGCATCACGTGCGTGACGGGATAGACCGACGTTCCAAAAGAACGGTCAGCATTGACGGCATTCATAATGGTCATAATCACACCGATTCCGGCAAGCGCCAAAAAAGGGATTTCGCGGACGAGCGAACCAAAATAGAAGCGCGTCATGCTGTACCATTGCTGCCATTGCGCTTTCAGTCCGGTTTCCAGCGTTACCTCCGGCAGCACCAAGCGACCTGTTTGCTCCGTAATTTCTTCCTTTTGTGCTTTTTTCTTGCGAAGGGTAAAGCCTTGCGCATCGAAGCGGAAGAGCAGGTAGCACACGGCAAAAATTCCCACGCCCACTCCTAGCCACAAAAGCCGATTCCATAGTACATAGCCCTCGAACGGCACGACGAGGGAATTTTTTTCTGCTACCGTCCAATATTCCGTTGCTAAGCCAAAGGCGCGAACACCGAAGGGATCGAAGAGCGCACTGACCATCTTGTTGTCAATATCCGAAAGCAAACTGCCCGCAATGGAATAGCCCACGAGCAGAACGATGCCTTGCACATAGACCACGAGCAAATTCCGTGTGAGCGTGCCGACGGTAAAAAAGAGGGCGCTCATAAAAACGATATTCGGAATGAGAAAGACGACAAGCGGATTCCAATAGCTTGCAAAACTGAACGGAGCAATTTTGTCCGCTTCCAGCCATGGCATCCACGTTCCGACAAGCGCTCCCAAGAGCAAACCTGTGTACGCAAAAATCATCACCAGTACCACACCCAAAAAGCGACCACCCAAATACGAAACTTTGGAAAGCGGCGTGGTGAAAAATAATTCGTGCGCTTTGACCTGAAAGTCTCGCAAGATAGATGTTCCGGCAATCGCTGTGGTGATAATTGCGCCGATGAAGGTGAGAAATACGGTTGTTCGTGCGATAACGAACGGGGCATTCTTCAGCACCTTACCCACACCGCCGCCGATCGTCACAGCATCGGTGGTCATAAACAAAAACGAAAGCAAAAACATCGTGGCAAAATAGATGTACGTCGTCGGGCGGCGAAGCCAGTACCGAATCTCGAAGAGAAAGACATTCACAAACTGGTTCATGGTGCTACCTCTTTCTCATCTGCGGCACTTGCGCCGACGTGGTAGAAATAGACATCTTCAAGGTCGGTCTCGGTGCTCTCGAAGCCGCTTCCCGGATCGGTTTCTGAAAAGACACGAATCACGGGTTTTCCGGCAATAAGTCGTGTGGCTATCAAACGATAATTTTTTTGGTACTCCGCCAGTTCGGATTTCTCCACCGTCTTTTTCCAAATTTTGCCATGCAGTGCCGAAATTGCTTCTTCGGGCGTTCCGGTGAAAACGACGTTGCCGTGTGCAATGACGGCAAAATTCCGGCAGAGTTCGCGCACGTCTTCCACGATGTGCGTGGAGAGAATCACGACAATATTTTCACCAATTTCGCCCAGCAAATTCAAAAACCGATTGCGCTCGGTCGGGTCAAGTCCGGCGGTGGGTTCATCCACAATTATCAATTTCGGATTCCCCAAAAGCGCAATGGCAATGCCCAATCGCTGCTTCATACCGCCCGAATAACCGCCCACACTTTTTTTGCGAACGTGGTAGAGATTTGTTTGGTGCAGAAGTGCTTCCACGCTTGCCTTGCGCTCTTTGGCGTTCGTGATACCTTTCAGCACGGCAAAGTGGTCGAGAATGGTTTCGGCGGGCAAGTTCGGATACAAACCAAACTCCTGCGGCAGATAGCCCAGCATCGTGCGAAGGCTGTCCTTTTCGGCAAGGACGTTCAGGTTGCCGAAGGTGATAGCACCCTCGTCGGGGTTTTGCAGCGTCGCTATTGTGCGCATGAGCGAAGATTTGCCCGCGCCATTGGGACCGAGCAGACCAAACATTCCCACGGGAATCGTGAGGGAAACGTTATTGAGCGCCCGAACACCATTCGGGTAGGTTTTCGAGATATTCTGGATAGACAGTTCCATAGAACAAGCGGTGAAAAAGGTGGATAAACACTATTGCACTAAAGTAACTATTGCACTAAAGTATCGGAGTTGGTTACGAATGGGGACAACAGAAGTTACAGTTTCGCAAAACGACCTCCAAGAAATTTCTTCATTACAGCTCACGGGAAAAATTCACCGCACGACATCCCAATGCAAAGTCACGTTTCTCATCGTAGAGGATATAACGAGGATGTTGTATATTGCGCACAAAAAATGAGGCATTTTTTTACCAATCTTGTTCTGCTATGAAATCCTTCTTCACCGTATCAGTATTTGCATTTCTTCTTGCTTTGAGCATTGTTCATAACACTTCTGCTCAGACGACGACGCAAGCAACAGAAAAAACAACTGCCGCCGCTACAATAGCTTCCAAAACCTCCGGCATGCAAAAGTTCACGGGTTTTTTCACGTTTTACTGGGATGCGAAAACCGATAAGATTTGGTTGGAAGTTGATAAAAGCCGTTTCGACCGTGAGTTCCTCTATGCCGTCTCGCTCCCGCAAGGTGTCGGCTCGAACGACATTGGGCTTGACCGAGGGCAACTCAGCGGTGAGCGTGTCGTTAGGCTGGAACGCCACGGACCCAAATTGCTCCTCGTGGAGCCAAATCTTGCTTTCCGCGCCGTCACGACTGACCCAAACGAACAACGCGCCGTCGGTGAATCCTTCGCAAAGTCCGTGCTCTTCGGTTTCAAGATTGATGTAGAAGACGCGAATACGGTTCTCGTGGACGCAAGCGCATTTTTTCTCCGCGATGCGCACGGCGTAGCGCCCGCACTCAAGCGAGCGGGGCAAGGCGTGTATGCGGTTGTGGCTGACCAGTCGGCAATGTATCTGACACGAACAAAAAGTTTTCCGAAAAATTCAGAATGGGAAGTAACGCTCACCTTCACTGGCGAGCCAACAGGACAATTTATCCGTGAGGTTACGCCTACACCGCAAATCGTGAGCGTCCGCGAGCATCATTCGTTTATAGCACTTCCTGCGCTGAATGAAGAGCAATCGTACAAAATGCGTGAGTTCGACCCGCGCTCCGGTTATTTCCCCATGAGCTACATGGATTATTCCACGCCGATTAGTGAGCCGATTGTGAAGCGATTCATTACGCGCCATCGTCTTCAGAAAAAAAATCCTTCCGCACCGAAAAGCGAAGTAGTGCAGCCGATTGTCTACTATATCGACAACGCCGCGCCGGAACCGATTCGCTCTGCACTCTTCGAGGGTGCGACGTGGTGGAACGAAGCATTTGAAGCGGCTGGATTTCTGAATGCCTTTCAGGTAAAAATTTTACCCGACAGCTCCGACCCAATGGACGTGCGCTACAACGTCGTGCAGTGGGTACACCGTGCCACGCGCGGCTGGTCGTATGGCGGCAGCATCACCGACCCGCGCACGGGAGAAATTTTGAAAGGGCACGTTACGCTCGGTTCATTGCGGGTGCGGCAAGACTTTTTGATTGCCTCCGGTATTATTGCTGCCTACGAAGAAGGTAAGACCGTTCCCGATGCGCTGCAAAAAATGGCGCTCTCTCGTCTGAAGCAGTTGTCGGCGCATGAAATTGGTCATACGCTTGGGCTGGCACATAATTTTGCAGCGAGCACGATGGGTGCAGAAGGGCGCTCCTCAGTGATGGACTACCCGCATCCGAAAATTGAAGGTGATGCGGCTTCGCCGTCTGTGGGCGCGTTCACGTTGGCAAATGCTTACGCAAGCGGTATCGGCGAGTGGGACAAAATTTCCATCGCTTACGGCTATGCGGAATTTCCCACGAATGAAAAGCAAGCGCTGAAAAATATTCTGGACGATGCTCACAAACGCGGATTTTATTTCCTCTCCGACGAAGACGCGCGACCTGTCGGGGGAGCACACCCGACGACGCATCTCTGGGACAACGGAAAAAATGCGATTGACGAACTCACACGGCTGATGACGGTGCGTGCCGAAATTCTGAAACGATTTGGCGTGAATAATATTCCGCAAGGGCGACCACTCTCAACGCTTGACGAAACGCTTGTGCCGATGTATTTCTTGCACCGCTATCAAGTCGAAGCGGTGAGCAAAATTCTCGGCGGATTGGATTACCGCTATGCCGTGCGCGGCGATGGGCAAACCGTTACAGCAACCATTTCCGGCGACGAACAGCGCCGCGCTTTGGATGCACTTCTTTCGACCATTTCGGCAGATGCACTGGCTCTTCCCGAATCTCTTTTGAAACTCATTCCGCCGCCGGCGTACGGTTACAATAGAACACGCGAAGCCTTCAAGAATCGCACCGGACTTGCCTTCGATGCACTTGCGCCCGCCGAAGCCGCAGCGACATTCACGACAAGTTTCCTGCTGCATCCCGAACGTGCAGCCAGACTCGTGGAACACCATTCACGCGACAACAGCCTGCCGTCGCTCGGCGAAACGATAGATAAACTCTTAGCTGCGACATGGAAAGCTCCCACGCCCGGACAATCCTACAAAGCCGAAGTACAGCGCACGGTCAATACGGCAGTGTTGCAAAGTCTCATGCGCCTCGTGCAAGACGATGACGCTTCGGCGCAAACAAGAGCCATTGCGCTCTTGCGACTGGATGACTTGCGCGGGTGGCTAGACGGCAAACGCAAATCCGTCAAAGACGATGCCACGAAAGCTGCATACCTGCTTGCGTCAGTACAGATAGCGGAGTTTGTGAAGAATCCGAAAACCGTCAGCGTTCCGAAACCGCTTGCCGTACCGCCCGGGCAGCCGATTGGGTGCGGTGAGTAAGGAAGGATTGTTGATGAGGTCTGGTCAAAAAACAACGTATTCCATTCTTCGTAGCACAGACATTCCTGTCTGTGACTCCTAGCACACTTTCGGAGGCGCATAGTCTTCAGGCAACGTAAGTGTTTGAGACTATGTGCTGTCGCACATTTGAGACACAGACAGGAATGTCTGTGCTACGGGAAGTTTTATTATTATTCCGCTGGAGCACCACTTTCTCCCAACATTCCGCGCAAACGTGCTTCGGTGGCGCGAAGTTCTGCCTCCAACGTTTTAGAAACGGTAATATCGGTGAAGGTAATCACCACACCGTCTATCATATTTCCCAGCGTGCGGTAGGGCAGTACGCGCACGGCAAACCACTGTTCGCCGGAAAGATGAATTTGTTTTTCGATGCTGACGAGTGTTTCCAGGACAGTGTGGGCATCATCAATGAGTTCTGCATAAAGCAGTTCCGAAGCAATATCGGTGATGGGTCTCCCCACGTCGCCCACGATCAATTTCGTCATTTTGCCGATGCGGCTGTTGAAGCGCCGGACACGCATACTGCTATCCAGAAACAGTGTCGCAATATCGGTACTGTCGAGCAGATTCTTGATGTCGTTGCTGATGTGCGAAAGTTCATCCACCTTTGCTTGTAGTTCTTGATTGACTGTTTGCAATTCCTCGTTCATGGATTGCATTTCTTCTTTCGATGTGGTCAGTTCTTCGTTGGTGGATTGTAATTCTTCGTTGGTGGATTGGAGTTCTTCATTGGTCGAGCGAAGTTCTTCCTGTGACGTTTGCATTTCTTCACGGATGCTTTGTACTTCCGCTCGGGCGCGTTCCAGTTCGCGCTCTAACTCCATAACGCGGTTTTTAGCGGACGATGTGAAACGAGTGGGCTTGGTGCTTGCCGCCAATAATGGCTCTTGAGGTACATCCATAAAAACCACTAACACCAGACCGCGCATCGTTTCCGGTTCTTGAATATACTGAACGGTAACATTTATCGTTTGCGCTCCACCATTCGTGCCGACGGTAATTTTTGACAATGTATGTGTTGTTTTCTCACGCACCACTTTGTGAAAAGCAGTGGTAAGCTCGTAGCCAAGACCGTCGCGTGCCATCGCAAAGATATTCCAGTTGACTTTGCCCGCAGCTGGCTCCAGATATTTTCCCGTTCGCCCCGAAATGTAGAGAATATCACCTTGGTCATTTGTCAGGACTGCCGCCGGCGCATAATTCTGCAAGAGCAGATTGTCCGTGAGTGCTTTGAGATTATCGGCTGTGTCCATTGGTTTTTGGAGTTGTTCGGTGATGCGCGAAGAAATATATTTAGAAGGGAACTCAACGGGTACATCGGAGCGTGAAATTTTGTTTTTCTGATACAGTCGCGCTTTTTCGTCCAGAGGTGTGAAGAGATTGGTAAAGTTGCCAATCGTCTCGGCACTCCCCAAGAGTAAAAAACCGCCCGGATTGAGAGAATAATGAAAAAGCGGTAAGAGTTTTTTTTGCAATTCGGGACTGAGGTAAATGAGTAGATTACGGCACGTCAAAAGGTCGAGCTTTGTAAACGGCGGATCCATGATGATATTTTGCGGAGCAAATATGATCATCTCACGGATAGATTTCGCAATCTGAAAACCTTTGCCGTCCTCCAGAGGAACAAAAAATCGCCGGAGTCGTTCCTCGGAAACATCGGCTGCGATATTTGCCGGAAAAATTCCCGCCCGCGCTTTTTCAATTGCTTGCCCGTCTAAATCCGTTGCAAAGATTTGCAGCTTCATATTTTGGGGAAGCACTGGCAAGCGAAGTTCTTCCAGCGCTTCTTTGAAAATAATTGCCAACGAATATGCTTCTTCGCCCGTAGAACAGCCCGCGACCCATGCCCGCAAGGCTTGATTTTGAGAGCGCTGCGATAACAAAGCGGGCAGCACTTCTGTTCGCAAACGCTTCCAGACTTCACTATCACGAAAAAAGCTCGTTACACCAATGAGCAACTCACGGAAAAGCAAATCCACTTCCTGCGGATTTTCTTGCAGCAATCGCACGTACGCAGCAATCGTATCAATTTGATGAATACCCATTCGGCGCTCTATTCGGCGATAGAGCGTCGTTTTTTTATAGAGCGTAAAATCATTTCCGGTTTGCGCCCGAAGCAATATGACGACTTTTTCCAACGCGCTTTGAGAAGCGCCTTTTTCAATGTGTTGCTGTTTGTCAAGAAGCGGTGTGTAGCGAAGATAGTCCAGTATTTTTCCGGGCAAATGTTCGGGGGTATCAGTAATATCGGACAGCCCACTATTGATGGCGGAAAGCGGCATCGAATCGAACTTTGCAGAAGAGGGGAGTTGCACCAGAGCAAGACCCGCTTTTTCCTTGATTGCCCTCAGTCCCAACATTCCGTCGGAACCCATACCGGAAAGAATCACGCCAATACTCCGCTCTTGGCGGTCGTCTGCTAAGGAACGAAAGAAAAAATCAATCGGAAGGCGGAGTCCGTGCTTTTCAACAGGTTCGAGAAGATGCAAGGTGCCGCGCAGGAGAGAAACATCCGCATTAGGCGGAATGACATAGACGGTATTCGGTTCGACTTTCTGGCGGTCATGAATCTGCACAACCCGCATAGAAGTGGAGCGCTGCAAGAGTTCCGCCATCATGCCCTTATGATTGGGGTCGAGGTGGAGGACAATAACAAATGCCATTCCGTTTTTTTCCGGCACGTTGTGCAGGAAGAGTTCGATTGCCTCCAACCCTCCGGCAGAAGCACCGATGCCGACGATAGGGAAGTCGGGTACTACGGGCGTGGTGGTGGTGAGAGACGATGAAAGCAGAGTTTCAGAATCAATATCGGGAAGAGTGGGTGTTTTCTTTTTGGCTGGCATACATTGTTATCTCTCGGCGTGAGTGCGGGGAAAAAAGTTCGTGAGAATAGACTTGAATATAAAGGATATGGAAGTTATCACAATATTTGCATTTGTGCTGCACTTTTAATTTTCAAGGAGGAGAAACTGCCAACCAGTACGAATCTCACTATCAAAAAAGCCCTGTAAGAATTGACCTTACAAGGCTCTTTGACTTTTTTTTTGCAAAGCAACCATCACGGTAACAGAATGTGCAGCTACTGGCTAATTTTTCTTTTGCAAAATTGTATCCAGCTTTCGTTGCTTGGGTGAGAAAAAATGACAGGATTTCTGCCATAATACGTGATATTTTCAACGCCAACAGCATCGGCTTTTTTCTTTAATTCTCGTGCGTGAAAAGCGTGATGAGACGCTACGTCCGGTGCCGAGTATGGATGGACGACATCTCTCAGGGTATTATTTATCCATAGTGGTGGGTCATCGGCTGAGAGCAACGACAGCATATCCACTTCTTCTCGATAGGCATCCGTGGTAGGCAATTCGTATTGTGCATTGGACGACAAACCGTAGAGCTTTAATATTGCACCCGCTTCATTGGCAACTATTTCCGACCACGTGAGTCTGTAATCCGTAAAGACGTTATTGACCCATCGGTCTTCAAGATTGTAACTCGATTGAGTTTCTCTGGCAACGACCGCGCTGACTCTGGTAGATTCTTTCAACACAGGGTCACTGTTTTGAGGGTCTGCAAGTTCTTTATTGAGCGCTATCCAGAGAGAGGTTCCTGCACCGGCAGAATTACCGGCAAGGATAATTTTATTTTTATTGATATTGAAGTCGCTTGCTCGGTATCGGATATATTGCAAAGCTCTTTTTACATCGGACATAGATTTTTTTATGCCTTCTCTTTCTCCTGTCGGACTTAAGAGCGTGTAGCGAACGGTGGCAAAGGCAATATTATTTTGAAGCAAAAACCGAATGTCCGAAGGGAAGTCCCACGCTCCGCCTTGCTGCACGGAATACACATAATTCTTATCACCACTGGTGAATCCTCCACCGTGCACGTATATCACCAAGCCTGTGGGGGCAGTGGAAGTAGGCAACCATATATCGAATTGTGTTCGGTCTTTGCTGTCATATCCAATATCTTTCGCAAACTTTGCATTGATACCTTGCAAGTCAAAGGGTGAGTTTGAATAGACGATGGTGGAATTGGGATCTACCGAACCATTGGTGTTTCTATTGGCACAGCTTGAATTCAAGCAGCCCAATAACAATACAATAACGCAAGAGCGCACGAGTGTTTGGTGGTGTATGTTCATAGTAGTCTTCATGGTGAAATAGAAATGGCATACCGCCGGAGGTAACGATATGGAAGTAACGGTTGGAGGTAAAAATAGAGAACTCTGTTTTGCTTTGCAATTTTTTTTGCGAAAGCCTTCCATCTACCCCAAAGCCCCGTAAGCATTGAGCACACAATGCTTGTGGCTTTTTTACGCGACGCTTTGCCGTTTCTCCTGCGTTTTCTCTAGCGTTACATTCTATTGATATTTTATTATTTTGCTACCTCAAGGAATAGAAAACGAACACACATCTATCAACAATCGGGAACACCAATGGCATCAACGTCCATTTTCATGGAGTATATCTCTGAGCAGATAGCAGAGGCGGAAAATATTTCGTACAAAAAAATGTTTGGCGAATATGCGGTCTATTGCGATGAAAAAGTTGTCGCGCTCGTCTGCGACAATCAACTTTTCGTCAAACCAACAGCAGCGGGACGAGAAATGTTAGGCGCGAATCTTCATGAAGCCCCTCCGTATCCGGGAGCAAAACTTCACTTCCGTATCACAGAAGAACTCGACGACAAAAAACTTCTCTCCAGCATTATTGCCGCCACTGCCAAGGAACTTCCCGCGCCAAAGCCCAAGAAGCCCAAACAACCGAAGGTGAAGAAGTGAAGCAGGGGAAAGTTTATTGCGGAAACTCCGCCGCGTTCAAATGCGGAAAGAGCTTCAGTGCGTTTTTGTAATAGATTTTCTTGAGTACCTCGTCGGGAAGATTCAAGCCGTACATTTTCCAAAACGCATGGCGCTTGCGGAAGTAATCGAAATATTCGTCGTCGGTCTCCAAGACGCGGAAGTAGGTGTGATACTCGGTCATCTCCCATGTGTCTTTCCCAAAAAGCAAACGGTTTTGATGCTTGATAAAAAACGCGTGTGCTGCGCGTGGTTGCCTACCAAGTTCCGCAATAATCGCCCCAAATTCTGTATATACATTCGGCAAACTGTCCAGCACCTCGCCAAGCCGTTTCAAATCGTTACCCAACCACGCAAAGTGTGCCGCAATAAATTTCGTGCGCGAGTGCTTTCGGAAAAGATTGCGTTGCTCCTGCATCACCTGTTCCCACGGCGGATAGACGTCACCCGGACGAGCGCGATTGGGAAATTGCTTCAGCTCCAACCACCGTTCATTAAATCGGTCGTGTGGCTCGAAAAAAGATTTGGGTTCGCCGGTATGGATAAGAACAGGGATACCAAGTTCGGCACACTTTTGCCAAATCGGGTCTAAGCGCGGGTCGTCGGTAGGGATGCGGCGATTACTTCCGTCGCGGACGGTCAAGCCGAGGTTCTTGTAAATTTTCAAACCCCGCGCGCCATTTTTGTAGTCTTGCTCTAGCTGCGCCGCCGCTTTTTTGCCGAAGTCGGGGTCGTCCATGCGGTCAATGGAAAAATCAACATTCGCAAAGGTGATGAAGCGCTTCGGGTATTGTTTGTCCATATTCTCAACGCTGCCTTTTAAGCGGTCGCCGTTTTCACCGCTCAGATTCACCATCACGCGCATATTGATGCTGTCCATCTCGCGGACGAGACGTTCCAAATTTTGCTGCGCCATGCGACCGTTTTGGTGATTGTGGACATCAATAAACGGAAACTTTGCCCGCTTGACAGGGTGCTCCGGCACGACAAGCATTGTTTTGGGTTCGTATTCCTCAATCGTCATAGTGGCATTGGTGGCAGGCGCAAGCTTAGAACGAAACTGTGGCGGCAATGTTTGTGCGGGAAGCAGTGCCTCCGAACATAAAACCAAGAAACAAAAACCGAGTATGCGGTAGAGCATGAAACACTTTCACAAAAAGGGTTAAGAATGCCAATTAAAAGTTAAAACTGGATTGCCCAGATAATCGTGATAGAAGA